>CALGYY010000146.1 GCA_937934705.1 uncultured Bacteroidota bacterium | reverse complement strand
AAAAGTGGAAAAGAAAAAAACAAAGACTTAAATGACCTTGACACTCAATATTACCAGAATCAATAGGAAAATAAATAACAAGGTTCGGGAGCGGATGACTCCCGAACCTTACCAAAAGGAGATGCAATTCTGCGAATCCCTATTCAGACTTCACCAGCTTGCGGGTGAGTTGATCACCCCTGCTGTTCATCACGCTGTAGAAATACACGCCCGGACGGAGGCCAGTCAATAGTCTAAAAGACTATATTGCATCAAAATCATCTTATTACAATGACTTTTTGTGTTCGAGTTGAGTGATCGCTGATAACAGAAATGAAATAAAGACCTTCTTGTAAGTTTCATTTTTTGAGTCTCCAACGATGACCCTTTGCAGTCTGCATACCAATAATACCATCTTGAATAGAGTAAAAAACCAGGAGGATGCTGTCTGGCTTATTTTCTGGATTTGTTACTCCTGAAGACACAGTCAGGGTATATGCTGATTGAAAGACAGTGTCAATAATATTTAAGGAATCATAATATTGAAGGGGGCAGGCATCTTCGTATAAAGTGCCAGATTCAAATTTACAGGACCCACTAAAATAGTTGATGCCTGGGTATGAATTCGTAGTATGAATTTCAATAAACAATTTCTTTTCAATAGGAGAAATCCAAGGGTTGGTATAACTTATACTCAACGAAAAATAATCAGGTGTCGATTCTTTAATTGATAACCATTCTGTATAATAATAATCCAGATATTCAATGTCGTGTTGGGTATTAAGTGGCAAACCACTTGGATCATGCCATGTGGTAAACTGGCTCGTTGGTTTATATACGCTATATTCCAACATACTACCGAGTGAATCAATTAAAACAATGGTTGCAGATGAATCGTACGGAATAATCTTCCTGTCCTCCTCAGTAAAATATATAGTTCCAAGAAGTTTTCCCTTTTCCTTCCCGCATTGAACAAAAAGGAGCAGAATTAATATAAGTATTGCATTGATTCCTGTGGTTTTCATTATCGTTTACTTTTTTTCAATACTTTGCTTCAATGCATCAATTTGGATTTGTAAATCAATAATGTACAAAGTCATTTCCTCGATCTTCTTTAAAAGAATGCAATTCATTTCACCAATAGAAATACCATACTGATCAGTTTCGGTAGCGGAAGGTACATCCGGCAAATGTTGATTTAACTTAATATATTCCTGTAAATCATAAATAGTCATAGGCAAATAGTCCTGTGAAAAAACATAATCTGGCCATGTCAGGCTATTGTTCTCAATGATTACCTCTTTGGAACCAATAGTGCCGTTTACAGCGAGTTTATAATTATTCGGATTTTCGTTGAGCGGTGTACCAATCCCGATGTTGCCATTCTCCAGCATCGTCATAACAGGTTGAAAAAGAAGAGTTAAATATATATCATTTATGCAGAAGAAACAAGTGAAATGATTAAATTTAACATTTATAACCAATTTTTGTACGTGTGTTTGGCAGATTATTATCAGGGACTCCCATTTCCCGAACGACCGACTAATATTTCTGACGAAATTCTGCTTCTAAAAACAAAAAACTCTGTAAATTTTTCATTTACGGAGTTTTTGTTATGCGCTGTATACTTTGCTCAACAAGGATACTGCAACCTTAGGCAATCAGCATGTAACAATCTGAATCCCTATTCAGACTTCACCAGCTTGCGGGTGAGTTGATCACCCCTGCTGTTCATCACGCTGTAGAAATACACGCCCGGACGGAGGACTGATCCGTTGAAGCTGAAAAAATTCTCCCCGGCCTGGGTTTGCATGCTTTCTGACCAGATCCTGTTTCCGACCAGGTCGAGGATCTGCAGTTCCACCTTTTCATTACCGGATGTATAGCATCCGATCTGCGTTTCATCCGTATAGGGGTTGGGCCTTGGGTCGATCAGACCAAATCCGTTTTCACCGTATTCGCTGACTGATGCGGGAGGGTGGATGTAAAGATACAGGGTGCCGCCGTTGTAATCGGAGGATGCGAGAATCGGAACCCCGCCGAGGTTCATATAAACATCCACGATAACCTCCATCTGTACGGTTGCAGCAGATCCTGCCGGCGGTGTGCCGGTGACGAGTGCGCACTGCAGTTGTGCCGCATTGTAAATACAGGTGCCGGGATTGCAGGCATACGACATCCAGGCCGGTTTATTCGTGATGCTCTTAATGGTGATGTGATGGATGGCGATACTTCCGCCGCCGATATCAGCCGTTGCGGGACAGATGATCGAGAGGGTGGTGTTCATGGGGGTTTCTTCCCAGGCATGCAGAGTGTCGGGGACCATTTCGCCGTTGCCTTCCGGATCCGTTACACCGGGATCGGGCGTACACTGCGCAAAGCTGTTGACGTTCCAGAGCAGCAATGCAAGGGTGAAAACAGACAGGAGTAATGATTTTCTCATAAGTGATGGTTTTAAGGATGTTCGGATTAATGCGACAAAAGTATCAAAAAAGACAGAATAAGCGTGTGATGTTTATGTTAAGGCAGATCATTGATGACAGAATCTGTTTATTTCTGCCGGCAGTCCGCTGCCGGCCATACATTGGGATAGCCTGCATCATCGAGAATCTTGATCCAGCCCGACCATTCCTCCACCGCAGGACCGTTGGCTGAGGGCTGGCGACAGGGTTTGGCCGGATAACGAAGCACCCTGGCCTGAGCCCACAGTCCTTCGGTCTGCTCCCCGAGCAGAATTCCGTAATGATTACCTTTCACCAGCAGGATACGCAGGCTGGAGGCGTCTGCCTCTTTACGCAGGTTCACCCCAACATCCACCTGGTTCACCAGTACCAGGGGTTCCTTTCGGAACATCTCCATCCAGCCGGTGGCTTTGTAACGGATATAATCCAGGTCGCGTTTTGAGAGCCACAAACCCTTGCCGGTAGTGTGCATCAATACCATCACGAAGCCGTTCTCCTCCCTGAAATACCGGAGACCAAATGCCATAGGCGCCCATTCCACCAGGTCTTTGCTGCTAACCCGTATGCGCGCGGCGGCGGCAGAAGCTTCAAACACCAGGTTCAGGCTGTTCAGCCTGAAGATTTTCCCGGCCTTTACCTGTTGGGAGGGCGAAGCGTACAGATCCATCTCTGCCATCGGAAAGTTAATATGCGGGGCACGAAGGCCATCGGGAGGCAACAATACTCCGATCCCGGTGGAAGCCCAGGGGCCGTTCTGTGCAAACGACACAGTAAACGCCAGCACCAGGCTCGTCAGTAAGGTGAATTTCGTGAAACAGCTTTTCATGATCAGTGACAGTTACATCCGGTTGAGAAATAGATTTCCGTATAGGGCAGTTGCTGCTGAATGGCCTCCTGGTATTCGCGCCTGAGGGCGATCACCCGCATATCGAGGTACTTCAGGCTGTGTTTGAGGCTGGTGATTTCATCGGGGAAAAACGTGACATTGTTTCCCCAGAGGTCAAGATAATAAAGCGAGCGGAGATTCCCCACGGAAGAAGGCAGGGAGTCAATACGATTGGTGTTGAGGATCAGGTTTTTCAGTCGGGTCAGATTCCCGATGGAAGACGGCAGCGCGTGCAGGTTGTTTTTTGAAAGGTCGAGCATGCGCAGTTCGGTCAGTTGTCCGATCTCCGCAGGAACTTTATCCAGTTCATTCGACGAAAGATTGAGCCGCCGGAGGTTCACCAGTGCGCCCATTTCCGAAGGAATGGCCGTGATCTTGTTTCCCGACAGGTCAAGAATCTGGAGATACTTAAGCTGACCAATCTCCGGGGGTATGAGCGTGATCTTGTTCTTCGAAAGTTTCAGTTCCTGAAGATTGGGGAAACTGAAGATCTCCGGGGGGAACACCGTCAGTTTTTGTTTTTGCAGATCGAGGCGGTACACCTGTGAAGGGTTCTGTGCGGCTTCTTTCAGAGAATGGAAGCTCTTCTGCTGGGGCAGGCTGGCAGAATCGAGCAACTGCGACCAGCTCAGCGAGGGAGCGGCGCTCATGATCAGGATAAAGAAAAAGGTCCTTATGTGAATTCTCATCAATGCTGTGGCTTTAGTCGTTCGATGGCTTGCTGCCGGTCGATGTGCAGTTGAGTGACCAGTTCCTCCATGCTGTTGAAGCGGCGTTCATCCCGCAGTTTATCGATGAAGCTGACCATGATCCGCTGACCGTACAGTGAAGCATCAAAGTTAAAAATATTTACTTCTGTTATCACTTCCGTTCCGCCAAAAGTAGGACGGATTCCCACATTGCACATTCCCTCAAACCAATGGATTCCGATCCTGACTTTCACCGCGTATACCCCATTTGCGGGCAGCAGTTTGAAAGGGTGATCCGGTTTGAGGTTGGCTGTCGGAAAACCGAGTTTATGTCCGTCATTCCTGCCATGGATGACCTCAGCGATCATGCGGTACGGAGCGCCCAGCATGCGGTTGGCGGCAGCGAGATCGCCTGAGGCGATGGCGTTTCTGATTTGTGTGGAGCTGACGGTCAGTTGGTCCTCATCTTTTCGTTCGACCTGTTCCACGGTAAAACCGAAGCGACCGGCAAAACTCCTGAGGCTCTCAAAATCGCCCTGGCGGCCGGCTCCAAAACGGTGGTTAAATCCAACCACCAGGTGGCGGATATGTAATTGGCTGACCAGAAAGGATTCCACGAATTCCTGCTGGGTCTGCTTCGCAAAGTCAGTGGTAAAGGGGATGATCAGCAGATGACCGAGTCCCAGTTCATCCAGCAGTGCCGCTTTTTCTTCGTTGGTATTGAGCAGTCGCAGCCGGTCATCGTCCTTTTTCAAAGCAATGCGGGGATGGGGATCGAAGGTCAGCAGCAGGCTTTCACCATCAAACTCTTCAGCCCTTGTTTTCAGTCGCCGGATGATCTCGCGGTGTCCGAGGTGGACCCCGTCGAAGGTTCCGGCCGTCACCACAGGGGAACGGAGGCCGGCAAGGGAAGCCGGATGATGATGAATTTTCAGCAAAGCGGGCTGTTTTCAAAAATTTCCGCAAAGATACGCAAAGGGTTCATATCTGAACAGGTATCGCATCAGCCCGGTTCAGGGATAAAAACACAAGATTTTTCTTGCAAATCAAAAAAAGCACTAAATTCGTCACCTTCGAGACTCAGGCTCTGATAAAACCTAAGTCATTCAGGACGAAATCATTCATTATTGTAAATCCATTTCTGTATATGTCAGCAAAGGTCACAGGCAAGATTTCGCAGATCATCGGTGCGGTGGTCGACGTTACTTTTGAGAGGGAAGAGTACCTTCCGAACATTTATGATGCACTTGAGGTGGCGAGGCCCAACGGGGATATCCTGGTTCTGGAATGTCAGCAGGATATCGGGGAGAACACCATCCGGACCATCGCCATGGATTCTACTGACGGGCTGAAGCGGGGCATGCCGGTGATGGTCAGGGGCGGACAGATTTCGATGCCTACAGGTGATGATATCAAGGGACGACTGTTCAACGTGATCGGTGATGCGATCGATGGTTTGCCGGCGGTTAAAGGAGAAAACCGTTATAACATCCACAGGGATCCTCCGGCCTTTGAGAACCTGACCACTCAGAAAGAGGTTCTCTTTACGGGGATCAAGGTGATTGACCTCATTGAGCCGTACGCCAAGGGCGGAAAGATCGGTCTCTTCGGGGGTGCCGGGGTAGGAAAAACGGTCATCATCATGGAGCTGATCAACAATATAGCAAAGAAATATTCAGGCCTTTCAGTCTTTGGTGGTGTGGGCGAGCGCACCCGTGAGGGGAACGATCTTTTGCGCGAAATGATCGAGAGCGGGGTTATCCGTTACGGCAAGGAGTTTCTTGAAGATATGGAAAAGGGCGGATGGGACCTGTCGAAGGTGGATATGGAAGAGCTTTCAAAATCGCAGGCCACCCTGGTCTTCGGTCAGATGAACGAGCCCCCGGGGGCACGTGCCCGCGTGGCGCTTTCCGGACTTACCATGGCCGAGTATTTCCGCGACGGGGATGAAAAATCAGGGGGGAGAGATATTCTTTTCTTCATCGACAATATTTTCCGTTTCACTCAGGCCGGATCCGAAGTTTCCGCCCTTTTGGGACGTATGCCTTCGGCTGTAGGTTACCAGCCCACACTGGCTACGGAGATGGGGATATTGCAGGAGCGCATCACCTCTACCAAGAGAGGATCCATCACTTCGGTTCAGGCCATTTATGTCCCGGCCGACGACCTCACCGACCCCGCCCCGGCAACAACCTTTGCCCACCTTGATGCCACCACGGTACTCAGCCGCAAAATCTCCGAACTGGGTATCTATCCGGCCGTGGATCCGCTGGATTCCACCTCACGCATCCTCTCCCCTGACGTTGTCGGGGATGAGCATTACCAGACCGCGCAGCGGGTGAAGGAAATCCTTCAGCGTTACAAGGAACTGCAGGATATCATTGCCATCCTGGGGATGGACGAACTCTCCGAAGAAGACAAGCTGGTGGTACACCGTGCACGCCGCGTGCAACGTTTCCTTTCCCAACCCTTCTTCGTTGCCTCCCAGTTTACCGGTCTGGAAGGAAAATTCGTCGCCATCGAAGATACCATCAAGGGATTCAAAATGATCCTCGACGGCGAGGTGGACGAGTACCCGGAAATGGCCTTCCACCTGGTCGGAACCATTGAAGAAGCCATCGAAAAAGGGAAGAAACTTATCGCTGAATCTGAATAATCATGCAGATCGAGATCATCACCCCCGACAGTACCCTTTTCAACGGGGAAGCCAGCCTGGTTCAACTCCCGGGGAAAGACGGGTCTTTCGAGATCCTGAACAACCACGCCCCGATTATTTCTGTGCTTCGTGCCGGAAAGATCAAACTGGTGGGTAAAGACAAGCAAACCCAGTTCTTCGAAGTGAAGGGCGGCGTGGTGGAAGTCAAGAAAAACAAAATTATAGTACTGGCCGAATAACATGCGGCTGTGCAGATGCTAAACAGGCGACGGTCAAACCGTCGCTTTTTTTTGTCATTCAGCTCTTTAGCCTTATTCCACCTAAACATTACTGAAATTTCAATTTACGCCCCTCTCTAAACAAATTGCTAAAATCTCCGGTAAAAACACGTAAAAGGCAAAACTTCTTAAAAAATATTTAACTTTTTATTAACGCGCCCCGGAATCCCAAAATTCAGCATTTAGTCCTGTCTGTCTGATATTTAAGCGGAAATAATTGCAGTTAATAAAATTAAGCGCTAACGTTCACCGTGTTAAATTTATCTTTATATTTGCAGTGTCTAAAATGACCTGATCAGTCGCGGGAAAAAACACTAAATAAGAATTGATTACGTTTTTTTGACTGAAACACCCCCGATGAAGAAGATACTGATTTCGATTATTCTCCTTTTGTGCGCCGGCACGTATATTTACGCACAAGACTATATTGTCTTCACCCGTCAGGCCGATTCACTGTACAAGCGCGGGCACTACCAGAAAGCTGCAGATACTTACAAGCAGGCTGTTGACATTCACGCCAGTGAGATGAACAAGAGTGGTGCACGCGATCCCTTCTTCTGGAAGCTTTACGAAAACATTTACAACTGCTACAACAACATGGCGATGACCGACAGTGTGTATAAATACATGGAAGCGGCCATCCTCAACGGTAATACTTCTTATCAGATTTTTACCAACAACCGTTTTTACCGTGAGTACACCGATCCGCGTATGCAGCGGCTCATTACCCTTTCTGACTCCCTTTACGTGGTGAGCAATCCCACGGCCGACCACGAAACCGGTCTGGCTCTGCGTCATATGCACCTGCAGGACTTCAGGATCCGCCAGGAAATGGAGATCATGGAGATCCGTAAGGCGAGTCGCTCCAAGATGGACAGTCTTTACATTGCAGCATACAAAATTGATTCGGCGAATATGATCCGCCTGATCCCCATACTCGAAAAATACGGCTATCCCAATGCCAGCGTGGTCGGAAACGACTATACAGCCATTACCACCCCCCTGGTGGTTCTGCAGCATGCTGATATCAAATTCCAGAAGAAATACCACAAACTGCTGCGTCAGGCTGCCGAAGCAGGCGATATACCGATGTTCTCCTACGCCTTTATTACCGACCAGATGATGGTTAGCCAGGGAAAGAAACAGATCTACGGGACACAATACCGGACAGTTGGCGGCAAAAAGGAGCTTTATCCCATTCAGGCCCCTAAACAGTTACATAAACGACTTGCCAAAATCAACCTCGAGTAAGCGAGTCCCGATGATTGAAAAGCGGGCCTGTGGTTTTCTGCAGGCCTGTTTTGTTTTCAGGCTTTCAAATTTTCGTAATTTTGAAGCGAACGAAAATCCAATCACATGTCAGAAAAAATTTCCAGCAAAGTAGCCCCGGGTGTTGCTTCCGGAGCCGATCTCAGGGAGATCTTCAGTATCGCACGCCGTAACGGCTTTGCCTTACCTGCCGTGAATGTCGTAGGAACCAATTCCGTGAACGGCGTCCTGGAAGCGGCCCGCACCGTCAACAGTCCCGTGATCATACAATTCTCCAACGGCGGGGGCCTGTTTTACGCCGGAAAATCACTGGACAACGCCGGAGAAAAAGCCGCCATCGCCGGGAGCATCAGCGGAGCCTGGCACATCCACCGCGTGGCGCATCTTTATGGTATTCCTGTGGTCATCCACACCGACCACGCTGCCAGAAAACTACTGCCTTGGATTGACGGCCTTCTCGACGAAGGCGAAAAGCATTTCAGGGCTACCGGCAAGCCCCTTTTCAGCTCCCACATGCTCGATCTTTCAGAAGAACCCCTGAAGGAAAATATCGAAACCTGCAAGCGTTACCTGGAGCGTATGTCGAAAATCGGGATGACGCTGGAGATTGAACTCGGTATCACGGGCGGCGAAGAGGACGGCGTTGACAATACCCATGTGGATAATGCCAAACTTTATACCCAGCCAGAAGACGTGGCGTATGCATACGGCGAACTGATCAAAGTCAGTCCCGATTTCACCATTGCCGCATCATTCGGCAACGTACACGGGGTTTACAAACCGGGCAATGTGCGACTCGAACCCATCATCCTGCACAACAGCCAGAAGTACATCAAAGAAAAATTCGGTACCGCTGAAAATCCTGTGAACTTTGTTTTTCACGGCGGTTCAGGTTCAGAACCCGAAAAGATCAAAGAAGCCATCGGATACGGTGTGATCAAGATGAACATCGACACCGACACCCAATGGGCTTACTGGGAAGGCGTGATGAAATACTATAAGAAGAATGAGGCTTATCTGCAGGGACAAATCGGGAATCCCGACGGAGAAGACAAACCCAACAAGAAATATTATGATCCCAGGGTATGGCTTCGCGACGGAGAGAAAACCCTGGTGGAAAGGCTCAAAACGGCCTTTGCCGATCTGAATGCTATTGATCGTTACTAAATGACGAATATAAAAAAGAGGCTGTCTCGATTTTGAGACAGCCTCTTTTTTCTAAGAGGAAATGCTTATAATTCCGGAAAATTGATCTCGTCGCGCACCACAAATGCGTCCGGAAAATCATTGAGTATCTTTGCTTTGAAGCCTTCCGCATCCATGCGGGTTCTGAAGTCACCGACTCTGACCTTATAATTGGGCGACTGGAAGGTCAGGTAAGCACCCACTTCAGGGAAACGTGCCACGAACTGCCCTTTGCGTGCCGCAGCTTTGTTTTTTGAATTGTTCCCGGAGTCGAAAAAGATCTGAACCCGGTAACCCTCAAGCTTCCCCTTTTCTCCAAAGGCACGGTGCTTCTCCAGAAGTTTGTCGATGCGACTGTCCTGATGTACCACTACCTTGCCCGGGTATGACGTCTGGCCGATCCCGCTGAAAGTCATCAGCAGGAATGCTGCTATAAGTAAGGTGCATCCGCGTAACATGCGGCAAAGATAAAACTATTTCGCCAATTGCGAAACCACTTTGGGGTGCACGCTCATCACCGGAACCGGCGAATTGTTCACCATTTGCTGCGCATAAGGCCCCAGCAGGATGTTGCCAGAACCTTCCTGCTCCGTCATGATAATGATCAGATCGGCAGAAATTTTCTCCGCATATTTAATGGTGGCAGAAGTATTATTGTCAGCATCAACAGAGCTCACCACATGTTTAACCTCATTTTCTCCCAGGTACTTCACTACCTGCTGGGTGTAGCTGGAAACCTTGGCGCGTAAAGTTTTAAGTGAACTGCTTTGCAACTCAAGAATGTGAATCTCCGAACAGAAGCACTTGGAAAACTCCATAGCAAAAGGCACTTTCTGACGGGTGGAAGGCGAATTGTCGATCGGCATCACCACTTTGCGGATGCCTTTCTTCATGTTGAAACTGTCGCGTATCGTGATGACCGGACATTTGCAGTTCGCTACGATTTTGTTGGCATTGGAACCAATCCAGAAAGCTTCAAAACCGCTGACACCATGTGCCCCGGCCACCACCAGGTAGGCATTGTGATAATCTGCCATGTTGGCAATTTCCTTGTAAACCTTACCCTTGCGCAGTTTGTAACTGATCTTCCCGTTCTTCAGTTTGGGCTGATACTTTTTGATCAGGTCTTCCATCCGCTTCTTGGCTTCCTGACGAACCTCCGAGACCTCATTGGTATAGATGGACTCATCACTCTCAGGCTTATCCACCCAAACCAGCATGATGTCGGCATGCACCACATTCGCAATCAGTATCGAATATTCAAGGGCATGCAGGGAATTCTTCGAAAAATCAACAGCAACAATAATCAATCTTTTCACGGGTACATTTTTTTAGTTTGACAATACGCTTTTTGAATCTTGGGGGGTGTTATTAAGAATGATTCTATAAAAATACAACATTTTGTCCCCTGTCCCAAATTTCCGGCTGGAAAATTACGATAAAAAATCATTTTGGCATCTGTTGGATGCAAATTCTTAATTTTGTTGTGCAGGAAAAGAGTCATAGCGGGCATCTGCTCACCCGTTTCAGGTGGAAGTCCGCAAAACCCCGGCTCTTCCGGCGCACAAAACATCACCCATGATCAACGATTTGCTGAAGCCCGATGAAGAGAATCTGAGCCCTTCTGAAAAGGAGATGGAGAAGGTATTGCGGCCTTCGGCATTTGATGATTTCAGGGGTCAGGGACAGGTGGTGGAGAACCTGCAGATCTTTGTGGAAGCTGCACGTCAGCGCGGTGAAGCCCTGGATCATGTGCTGCTTCACGGACCTCCGGGACTTGGAAAGACGACGCTCTCTTATATTATTGCCAATGAACTGGGGGTAAATATCAAGGTGACCTCAGGACCTGTGCTGGACAAGCCGGGGGAGCTCGCTGGTCTGCTCACCAATCTCGAAGCCAATGATGTGCTGTTCATCGATGAGATTCACCGCCTGAGTCCGGTTGTTGAGGAATACCTTTATTCCGCTATGGAGGATTTCCGCATCGACATCATGCTGGAAACCGGACCCAATGCGCGTTCCATACAACTTACCCTGAATCCTTTTACCCTGATCGGCGCCACCACACGATCAGGTTTGCTTACAGCCCCGCTGCGTTCCCGCTTCGGCATCAATTCACGCCTGTCATATTATGACGCGGGTATTCTGGAGCAAATCGTGAAGCGCTCGGCATCCATACTGAAAGTCCCCATCAAAGCCAGCGCGGCACGAGAGATTGCCCGCCGCAGCCGCGGCACCCCGCGTATCGCCAACCTGCTGCTGCGCCGGGTCCGTGACTTCGCGCAGATCAAAGGTGATGGTTCTATCACCCAGGAAATTGCCGAAATCGCCCTTCAGGCGCTGAATGTCGACAAAAACGGGTTGGACGAGATGGATATCCGCATCCTGAGCACGATCATCGAAAAGTTCAAAGGCGGTCCGGTGGGAATCACCACCATTTCCACGGCTGTGGGCGAGGATGCGGGAACGATAGAAGAAGTCTACGAACCCTTCCTCATCATGGAAGGTTACCTGATGCGCACCCCGCGCGGGCGCGAAGCCACCGAACTGGCCTTCCGCCATCTAGGGAAAATTCCCAACCGTCCACAGCGGTCCTTGTTTGACCAGGATACGGAAGCCTGATGAAAAACCAGGAAAGTCTCAGCCGTGCCATCAAAGCCAGGGCCCTCGAACTGGGCTTCACCGACTGCGGTATCGCCAGGGTCAGGTCCATGAACGATGAGCGGGCATATCTGGATCTTTACATTGACGAAGGCCGTAATGCCGGGATGACATACCTTGCCGAAAGGCGCGACCTGCGGACACAGCCCGGACTTCTGCTGCCCGGTGCCCGCTCGGTGATCGTCGCCCTGCTGAACTATTTCCCGGCTGAAGAGGTACCATCATCCGACGTGAAAATCAGCACCTACGCCTACGGCAGGGATTATCACGAGATCATACGCGAAAAGCTCAATCAGCTTTGCCTTTTTCTGGATGAGTCTTTCCCGGGGCATCAACACAAAGCATCGGTGGATTCGGCCCCGGTCTTCGAAAAAGCCTGGGCCCGCGAAGCCGGCCTCGGATGGATCGGCAAGAACTGCCTGCTGGTGAATGAGCACGGATCCTACCACTTTATCGGAAGCATCCTCACACAGGCAGAACTGGAACCTGATGCGCCTGCCGCTGAGCAGTGCGGAGAGTGCATGCTTTGCCTTGAAGCCTGCCCTACCGGCGCCCTGACTGCAGCCTGCAGACTGGATGCCCGCCTTTGTATCTCCTATCTCACCATCTCACACAAGGGAAATTATCAGGAGGGAACTCCCGGAGATTTTAAGGACTATATCTTCGGTTGCGACCTCTGCCAGCAGGCCTGCCCGCTGAATCACAGGGCCAGAGCATCAACAGAAAAAGACTTCCTGCCCGGGCACGACATTCTTACACTTCAGTCTGACGACTGGTTGAAAATGGATGAAGAAACCTTCAGAAGGATCACTGCCTCTTCAGCAATGAAGAAAACAGGGCTGGAAAATATGCAACGAAACGTCCGCCATTGCCGGACGAAACAGGATCTCACTGAAAAGTCCTGAAATACCTTTCTGTGAACAGGGAATCCAGCCGTGCGTAAAAGGCAATGATCAGCAATAACTTACGCTTCACCGCGGGATAAGTATCCACAAGCTCCCAGAAACCCGGCCGGGGGTGAAAAATGTTTTGCGCATAAGCATTGAAATCATTCTCCACATCCGATAGGGAATACTCGTCAAGAATACCCAGCTCATTCAGTGCAGGATCAAATTCCTGTCCCGTCTTCCCTGTTCGCAGCGCATCAACTCCTGATGTTCCGTAAACCACACCTGCTCCGTTGGCCTTCTTCCACAAAGCTTCCTCGAAGCTGTTCCTGTATTTGCGAAGCAAAATACTCGAGTATTCAGCATGAAAAACCCTTTCAATATAATCGTCGGTATAACCATCCGACCTGCCGCTGTTGGCCACATACACCACATCATTGGAGTTGGTGCCGCCGTAACCCTGGCCGTAGAATTCGAGCACTTTCAGCACATACACCCTGACCAGGCTCCGCTTGAGCAGGCTGACAGGATATTTTGCAAGCGCCCGAAGCATAATTTTGCCGGAACGTTCCCTTTCGTCCGCATCAAGATGCTCGCAGTAGCCATTGATGGGCGATTGCGTCCATGAATGGGGAAAGACATTTTCGTCAACAGTAAAAATCACCGGGATGCCGCTGCGGCTGTCCGTGATCCTCCCCTGTCCGACTGCCGTCAGCGTGCTTACCGACAGCAGGAGGACGGGCAGAAAGCGCGGGGAGTTCAGAACCCGCAAAGCTTTATCCGCAATGGAAATAACGTTCCACCAATTTGAGGATCTCATCGTCTTTACCACTGATCTGCTTACGCAACTGCTTATCGTCGAATTTTTTCAGATCCCTGGCAATGCCCTGAAGGTGCCCTTCTGAAAACACATCGTACTTCTTGTAAATGTCTGCATGTTCCAGCAGGCGTTCAGCTGAATCCCAGCAGGACGCCGGCAATTGCTCAAGGCACTGAACCTTTTCTTTATGCTCTTCATGGAAGATGTTCACATCCACATAATGCTTCTCTGCCAGCTCAAGCGCATTCTCCATTTCCAGCCCGTGGCGGTTGGCCACCGTAAGTCCCGCCATCAGCAGGTAAATATCGGCGGAGCCGTCGGGACAGCGGAACTCATAAGTCTGCTTGTCGCTGAAATCACCTTTGATTTCCGGTTCGGCAGGGTTTGCCGTATTGGCCATATTCACTGCGCCTGTCCACCCCAGGGGAACCCTCACCAATACCGAACGGTTGCGGTCGCCCCAGCAAACATTGGTGGGTGCTTCCTGATGAGGAACGAGGCGGAAATAAGAAGTTGGATTCGTATTTCCGAAGGCTGTAAGAGACGGGGCGAGTGTCATCAGTCCCGCGATGCCGCGACGGGCCACATCACTCAGTTTTCCGTTTTCTGTCATCACGCTTTTGCCGTTTTTCATCAGTCGCTGATGCACGTGCAGCCCGCTGCCGGCCTTGCCCGTGGTGATTTTCGGAGCGAAGGTCAGGGTGATGCCGTATGTATACGCCAGGCTTCTCAGCATCCATTTGGCAATCACGAGCTGATCGGCTGCATCTTCGATATCCGTAGGCAGAAACTCGATCTCATTCTGTTCATACACCTTGTCGCCGATCGAGAAATTTCCGACTTCGGAATGTCCGTATTTGAGGATCCCTCCTGCCTGGGCAGCGCAGAGCATGGCTTCGGAGCGGAAATGTTCCCATTTGGTAAAGGGCGATGCCTCGTGATAGCCCTTCTGGTCGGTGGCCTGGAAAAGTTCGTCTTTCTCGCTGATCACATAATATTCCAGTTCTCCCATGGCCTGCATATCGTAACCCGTTTTCTCCTTCATCGCCTTCACGGCTTTGTGCAGGATGTACTGCGGGCTGCTTTCGAGGGGAAGGCCGTCTTTATTGAAATATCCGCAAAGAATGTCAAGTGTCGGGATTTCCGCAAAGGGATTCACAAAAGCTGTTTTGTAGCGGGGCACCACGTAAAGGTCGCTGGAACCGGCCTCAATATGAGAGAACAGACTCGAACCGTCTACCCTTTCGCCCGTAGCGAGAAGCTCTTCGAGGTGTTTAAGGCTGTTGATCACGAAATTCAGGGACTTGAGGCGGCCATCCCCTCCCACATAGCGGAAGTTCAGCATCTGTATCTCTTTGTCTCTGATAAATTTGATCAGGTCGGCACGGGTAAAATCGCCGCTGGCTTTATTCAGGTGTTGTACAAGGGGGTTGGGACTGAGGTCAAGATGTTTCTCCATAAATTGTTCTCCTTCTTTAAAAATTGACTTGCTCAAACATACGAAAAATATCATTTGAGACAGGCTTTTGAGAAAAAAACAAAAGTCTCTCCCCCCACATTAAAATACGTGATTCAGGAAATACTACCTGTTCATTCTGATTTTTGATGCACCTTAAGCTGAAAGAATATGAAAAAAATCTAATTTTTTGTCCTTTCTTCTTTGTTTCTAGTCTTTTAAGAAATTCTTCTTATTTTTTTTCATTCTAAATATCGCCAAATATGCACAAAATGTGCGACTGATATCTGTAAGAATGTTAAATAGCGCCAGGTATAATTACTATTCTAAATCATTTTAGTATAAAACACTTTAATATAGTTGCTTATGAAAAAGTTGCTTTTCTTTCCTGCATTATTAGCAGGTATTATGGCTCTGAGTGCACAAAATGTGGTTTATGTAGACATTGACGCCTCAGGCACAAATGACGGATCTTCCTGGCTCAATGCCTACAACACGGTACAGGCCGGGATTAACTCAGCCGCCGGCATGAATCCCAAGGGAGAAGTTTGGGTTGCAGAGGGGACTTATCATCCCACTGCGTTTTTATCGGATCCTCTTGCCAGTCCTCAAACCGACAGTGTTTATCTCTCCTTCCTGATTTACTCGGGCGTTAATGTTTATGGGGGATTCGCAGGAACGGAAACCACAAAAGAGATTGGTGTAACAGGAGGACGTCAGTTGGTCAATGGGGGTGAATCCTGGGAATTCAGCCACCCGGCCGTTTTGGACGGTACGGGATCATACCATGTCATTTGGTCCGCCACCAATGGGTTTGAGACTTTCACTTACTTTGGTGTTTCCGGACTATACCGCCCAACGATTTTCCCGGAAATGACAATCATTGAAGGTTTTACTATCACAGGCGGCAATGCCTGTATCAACAGCAGATTGGAAAACACCACCGATGCCAAGAAAAAATTTGCGCATCTGGTCGGAGGCGGGGTTGTGTTGAACGGAAATGTTACACTAAGCCGTAGTGTTGTTGAAAACAATAAAGCCAAATTTGGAGGGGGCGGAATAGGTGCTTACCGGCAATCCGTTATAGACGAGTGTATGATCAGGAACAACGAGGCGACCGGCGCAAACATATATTCTTCCTTTATTATTGTGATCAAAGATTTCTGGAAGGCTTGCGGGGGTGGTATCATGGTGATCGATGACGATACGGCGGCTGGTTCGGCAATGGTTAAGAACTGCGTAATTGAGGAGAATTTAGCCAAAGCAATGAACGGCACGGTGGGTGAAAACTCCAACGAAGGAGGTGGCATCCATATTTTTAATGGTACGGTTAAGAACTGCATTATTCAGGGCAATCTCATTGAGAGAAGGAACAATAGTGACGAAGGGGGAACGTCTTCGTGCGGAGGTGGTGTTTATATCTATGGACGAGGCATTATGGATAGTTGTATCATTACCGATAATGGTTATGTTAACAATGTTGGTGATAATGCAGCCGGCATATGGGCCGATTGCGAATATGGTATTGCCGGACCGACAGATGATTCGGAGATCACCATCAGCAATTGTGATATTTACTCAAATCGCCATGGTCATGCCGTTTTGCTCAACGCCCGCCCGGCCATAATATACAATTGCCGGATTGTAAACAATGAAGGATATGGTCTGGGGCATTTTGGCAATGCTAAAGACAGTCAGACGACAAACTGCCTGATCGCCAATAATAGCCTTGGGTTCTATGTGTCGAGTGTGTCCGACGGAAATAACCAGCTGATCAATTCCACCATAGTAAATAATGGTTCCGGAGGGGGCGTTAACACAGGAAGCAGCTGTATAATAGACAACTGCATTGTGTGGGGAAATCCGGGAACCCCGGTTCTCACCTCAGCCACCGTCAGAAACTCTGCTTTTAATTACCTCCCGCTGCCCGCTGGCACAGGAAATATCACCATTGATGTGAACAACAACCTGGGACCAAAATTTATGAGCCCCTCAAGCGGTGCCGGCTTGAATGGCAGCGGTTGGGATATTGCTGACTGGTCGTTACAGCCTGCTTCCCCCTGTATTAACAAAGGGGATAACAACTTGATCTCACCGTATTTCAATTCAGATCTTTACGGAAACATCCGTATACAGTCTTGTGCCATCGACCTGGGTGCTATTGAAAGTCCCTATGGCGCCTTCGTTGCAGTTTCCGACACTGCCCTGTGTATTACCGGCGACGTTCTGCTGCTTGCTTCTTCATCCTATGGAAACCTTAGCTGGTTCGAAAGCGACGGGGTCACCCCCATTACTGACAGTATCGTGAACAATGTCAGCATCAATACCAGTTTTATCGTAAGCGCTTCTGACGGCCTGTGCCCCGATTTTTCAGATACCCTTTGGGTGATGGTTGATACCGGTTTTATTGTTAATATTATGAATGATACCGCTGTTTGTCCGGGAACCACCGTTCAATTACATGCCAGCGGGAATGCACAGATATCGTGGTATAGTATCGACATGACCCCCTGTTTGAGCGATACCATCGTAGTGATGACTGACACTGCTATGATCGCCCAGGCTACAAATTCCTGCTTCAGCAGTGCTGATACCGTTTATCTGACCATCAGCGCCGCCATCCCCTATGTAAATGCAATGAGTGATACCGTAGTCTGTTCCGGTTCCCCGCTCACACTGACGGCGACGGGCGAAGGCAGTCAGACGTGGTACCTTTATGGGAGTGCTGTTCCCCTTGCCTCACCAGATATTACTGCAAGTGTTGATACCTCTTATGTCGTAGTGGCTTCCAATCAATGCGGGAGCGCTAACGATACTGTAAATGTCACCGCTCACTTAAGCGAGACCCCATCCTTTACCTATTATGAATCCCTTGTCGGCGTGCCTCAAACCGAGGTAACCTTTGTAAATACTACACCGAATATGGGAATTTACAACTTTACCTGGTATTTCGGTGATGGTTATTCTGAACCCAACAACAGTGTTCTGGTAACCCATCTTTACACCAATGGAAGCAGCTACAATGCGATTCTGCTTGCCACTGACACCCTTTATGGCTGTTCAGCAGAGGATAGCCTCACCTTCACTATTGATCATTACGGTGTTGATGAAACTTCCTTAGCGGCATCCATCATGTGTTACCCGATACCTGCCGACTTATTTCTAAATATCGTGGCCCCGGAAAACAT
>CALGYY010000145.1 GCA_937934705.1 uncultured Bacteroidota bacterium | reverse complement strand
CCGGATGATCGCCATCCTGCAGCTTCACCGCCAGCTGAGGCAACAACTTTTTGTTGGCAATCCAGTCCCCAGCCACCGCATTTTCTGTGGTATAATCGTTGAAGGAGGGAATAAAGACCTTCACCCTGACTTTGTTCTGCGTCGTAAGATCGAACTTGTAATCCGGTGCAGTGAAGGAAAGGTTACTGTAGAAACCGGTCGATTTCCAGTAACGGTACACTTTCGATGATTCATTGATGGGAAGCGGCACAGGATTACCAATAACGGCACTTTTGATCGCCCCTCCCATATCTTCCTGTTTGAAAGCCAGAATCTCATCCCCTTCAAAATCTTCACTCAGCGGAATCGCTTTCAGCTCCTTGGCTATCGGCGGCGCTGGCACATTGAGGTCTTCACGGCAGAAAACAAAACACCAGTCTTGTTGTTCCACCTGGTTATGCACTACCAATGCCATTACCTCTTCGGTCTGATACACGATTTCGTATTCTTGATGGCCGCAATAATAACCCATAAAAGCATTCCCGGAGAGGGTCAGCTTGGGATGCGTACCGCTCTCGTCGATAGAGAACGTATAGTCACCGCCCGGATAGGGAAAAAAAGCATCATCGCCGCTCGTTCCCGTAACATTAAATCCTGCGGCGGACGAAACAGCTTTTCTTCCGTATCCGTCACCGGAATTTTCAATCTTTAGCTGCACACCGTTCTGAATGAACGTAAACTTATATGAATAGAGTGTCCAAGAGGCCTTATCGTTTGCAGCGGCTCCCCACCAAGACTGTCCGAATGAGTTGATAGGTCCCAGACCCATATGTCCGCTGATTGCAAAACCGGTAGCTGCAGCCACTTCAGCCGCAAAATTATTGTGCTGGTCGAATACCCAGGTCTTTCCATCGGCATCATCAGCACCACCGGTCAGGTTCCTGTAAGCCGGTGTATCCACAAGACTGTAATCGTTGTCTTCAAAACTGACCACCACGCTCTTTTTAGCTACGCTCCCATCGGGAAAATGAATGGAGAGGGTAACCGTATAATCTCCGGCGAAGGGATAAATTCCAGTGGCAGAAGCTTTGTTTCCGGTGGACCCATTTCCCAGATCCCAGCGAAGGGTATAGACAGAGTTGGTGGGAAGTTGGGTAGTGCTGGTAAAAGTGACCATGTTGTCACTGGTTGCCGATACAGTCTGGGTAAAAGACACCTGATCATCCGTCAGGGTGGCCATACTGTCGAGGCCATAATCATTCAGTTCCTGCGGACTGCATGCTGCCATGATAAAAAGAAACAGCAGCATTCCCGATAGTTGTTTTATTTTATTCTTCATAATGCGTCGATATTCTATGTGGTTAATTATATCCCGGATTCTGTTGCAGCGCAAACTCAGTACCGGCCGTCTTGTCTATTTCCGATTGGGGAATGGGCAGGTACTTCCAATTATCGTTCCAACTCCGCACGCTGTTGTACTCGGTCAGGTTCTCAGTCAGCAACGCAGTGTCGCCCCAGCGGACAATATCCCAGAAGCGCATCCCTTCGCCCACAAACTCACGACGCCGTTCTAGCTTAATGTTCTCGGTGGTGGCGGGAATGGAACTCGCTTTTCCGAATGCACGCAGGCGAACTTCATCCAGGCATGCCTGGGCTGTAATGCCGCCAACCGGGCTTTGTCCGTGCATCACTACCATCTCGGCGTAAGTAAGCAATGCCTCTGCATAGCGGAAAACCCGCAAGTTGTTACAATAATTCAGATCGACATCTCCCTGGGGGTTGTAACCTACCCTTGCGGCGTACTTGGCCATGAACAGGCCTGTATCCTGAAAGCGGGCGGTATACTGTTCCGGTTCCCATTTGTTGATGGAACCTTCCCGGCGAGTGTCTCCCCCTTCATAGATGTCCCAAGTGGACTGACGAACCGGCCCGAATCCCCAGCCTCCTTTGAAATCACCAGTTTTATTGCCGGTATTCAATCCGTTGGGAGAAATAAATGCGGGGAGGTTGGTTCCGTAACCCTGCCAGCCATTGGCCCAAATTTTCCCTTCGGGCAAGTGGTTTACTTCGAAGATTGATTCTTTACAGAACTCATTCTCATCCAGCCACATCGCAGCAAAATCGCCAAATAGGTCATATTCATTGCTATTGATGATTTCCGCCATATCAGCTGTTACCTCAGCGTAGCGCGACTGATCTTTTTGATACATGACCACACGCGCTTTCAACATCAATGCCGTAGCCTTGTTTATTCTACCGGTATTCGACCCTGTTGTACTCATTGGCAACCAGCCGTCCGTTGTAGCCACATCAATATCCTGCATGATCTCGGCGTAGATCTCATCAGCTGTGTATTGCCTGGTCATATAGGGCGGCGTTGTCAGCGGCTCTTCAAAATAGGGCACATTGCCCCAGAACTTCCAAAGCCAGTGGGTATAATAGGCACGCAGAAAGTGTGCTTCTGCTTTGTACTGATTTACCTTCTCTTCCGGAACCTCTACCGCATTTTCACAGGCGGAGATCGCATTGTTGGCACGGGCAATTCCTGAATAGAGGATAGCCCACAACCCTTCGGGAAGTTCCTGCGGGGTGGAGGTAAAAAGCGACAACAGGTACAGTTGACGCTGGTCGCCCGCATCACCGCCCCCTTTGAAGATATCGTCCGAACGAAGGTCGGACATCAAAGGGATACTGTTGTAGTTCTGATTGGCATAGCTATCAAACAACAAGATCTGGTAAGCCGATGCGAGGTTCGCTAAAATTGCTCCCTCGTAAGCAGGAGCACCCGCCTCTTGCTTCTCTGTGGATGAAGCACTGAGAAAATCATCGCTGCATCCGGCCACTCCTACTGTCAGGAGTATCACCATAAGTATATATATTAATTTCTTCATTTCTGTACAATGTTAAGATTAGAATGTGATGTTGGCACCCACTGAAATGGTTCTTGACTGTGGATAGATACCCCGGTCGATCCCAATGGTGGTATACCCTCCGGAGGCGATCTCAGGATCAAACCCGTCGTAGGAGGTAAATGTAAGCAGGTTATCGGCCGAGACATAGATCCTCAGGCGCTGCACCGCTATTTTTCCGGTCAGATCCACCGGTAAGGTGTATCCCAGCTGGGCCGATTTCAGGCGCATATAGGATCCGTCCTTGATGTAGAGGTCGGAGGATCTCCAGTTCCCGTTAGGGTTGGCCGAGGTCATGCGTGGGATGTGGCTCGATGTGCCTTCCCCATGCCAGCGATCGAGGATCCAGGCGGGACGGTTCATGGCAGGTATATCGCCACGTTGTGAAAAATCGAACACATCATTCCCGATGGTACCCTGAAAGAAGAGGTTCAGGTCGACTCCTTTCCAGTCGGCAGAGAGTGTAAGCCCGTAAGTCCAGTCTGGCATCCCCTTTCCTATCTTGGTTTTGTCGGCATCGCTAATCACACCGTCACCGTTCAGGTCCACAAAGCGTACATCACCCGGCAGGGCTGCACTCTGGTATTTTTCTCCATCGGCATTCACGTAAGCATCCACTTCCGTCTGGTTCTGGAAGAGTCCATCGGTTTTATAACCGTAAAAATAGGGAAATACATCCCCGTTCATACCTTTTACATAGCTTCCTACGCCAGAGGCACCTGCATTCTCGTAGATCTGTTCTCCGGTTTCGTTCCCCAGGTTGATAAGTTTGTTCTTCAGGTAAGAGGCGTTGGCCGATACGGCATAGTTAAATTCCCCTACCGACTGCTTCCAGCCCAGTTCAAATTCCAACCCCCAGTTTTCCATATCGCCCACGTTGGCAATAGGGGCGCCAATACCCACATAGGAAGGTATAGGCTGCTTCATCAGCATATCGATGGTTTTTTTCTTAAAGTAGTCGAAAGAGAAGGTCATCCGGCTTTGCAGAAAACGGGTATCAATCCCGAGGTTGGTCTGTGACGACTCTTCCCATTTCACATTAGGATTAGGAATGTAACCCGGAGCACTTCCGTATTGCATCTGCCCGGTAATCTCACCCACCTTGGCCGGATCTCCCTGGTTCACATCGTACCCGCCTCCAAAGTAATAGTTTTGTCCTCCGTCCATCAACGAAGTATAAAGGAACTGGTCGATACGGTCGTTACCGTTCTTTCCCCAGCTGGCACGCAGTTTCATGTAGTCAAACCATTGCGGCCGTCCCTCCATAAATGCTTCGTTTGTCACGTTCCATCCAGCAGAGAAGGAGGGGAAGACACCCCATTTGTGGCCGGGGCCGAAATTGGAAGATCCATCGCGGCGAACCGTGGCTTGCAGCATGTACTTCTCGTCATAGTTGTAATCGATCCTGCCGAAGTAAGAGGCGCGGGCCGTGAAGTTATATCCTCCGGTACCGCCCCAGGCACGTTCTTCCTTTCTATCGGCGATAGCATAATTTATGTTTGCCTTCAGCGGGTCGTTCTCCAGCAGGTCGCGGTCGTTGCCGCCCAGGTTTCGGTAGGTATATTTTGATGCGGATTGTCCGAGCACAAAAGAGAGGTTGTGTATTTCC
>CALGYY010000144.1 GCA_937934705.1 uncultured Bacteroidota bacterium | reverse complement strand
TTCCCCGACCGTCCGGTGATACTTACCCGGATCGACGGGCATGCCGCCCTGGTGAATGATTACTTGCTGCAGTTGGCAGGTATTACGGCTGAAACTAAGGTTGACGGTGGACGGGTGATCTGCGCCAATGGTCGTCCGACAGGGCGGCTCGTGGACAACGCCATCCTGCTGGCCGATAGTCTGTTGCCGGAAGAGAATGAAGCCGGTTTGCGAAAAGCATTTCTGGCCGCGCAGGATGCTTGCTTCGCCCTGGGATTGACCACAGTAGCGGATGCCGGTCTGGATCACCGCCAGATTGACCTGATCGCCCGAATGCAGAAGAAGGGCGAGCTTTCCATGCGGGTGTATGCCATGCTGAATCCGAATCAGAAAAATTATGAAGAATATCTTTATAAAGGGATATTTTCGACGGAGAGTTTGAATGTCAGATCCGTGAAGCTTTATGCCGACGGTGCCCTGGGCTCACGCGGGGCTTGTCTTCTGGAACCCTATAGTGACGAGGCCGGACAGTACGGGCTGATCGTTGAGCCGGAAGAGAAGCTGAAGGAGATCTGCCTCCGGGCCTATAATTACGGCTACCAGGTCTGCACCCATGCCATCGGCGATTCCGCCAACCGTATGATGCTGAGGATATACGCGGATATTCTGGGCGGAAAGAACGACCTGCGCTGGCGGATCGAGCACGCCCAGCTTATCCATCCAGATGATTTTAAATATTTTGCAGAATATAATATCATTCCTTCAGTACAGCCGACACACGCCACTTCCGACATGGGCTGGGCGGAAGACAGGGTGGGGAAGGAGAGGATACGCTTTGCGTATGCATACCGTAAACTTCAGGAGCAGAACGGATGGCTTGCTGCGGGAACCGATTTTCCGATAGAACTGCCCGATCCCCTGCATACATTCTTTGCTGCAGTTTTCAGGACCGACCATAACATGAAACCCGAAGGGGGCTGGCAGGCGGAGAATGCGCTCAGCCGGGAGGATGCGCTCAGGTCGATGACCATCTGGGCGGCGCGTTCATGTTTTGAGGAAGGCCTGAAGGGAAGCATTGAGAAGGGAAAACTGGCCGATTTTGTGATCCTTAATGTTGATCTGATGGAAGCGAAGCCATCAGAAATCCTCAACAGCCGGGTGCTGATGACATACATCGGGGGGATGCGGGTTCATTAAGACCTGTCGAAGAAGGGATTTTTACTGCTGCTGCTCAGGGGAATGCCCATGATGATTTCCGCTTCTTCGCTCAGGTAACCCAGTTCCTTGGCGGCCTTTCCGATCGTAAACATGATGCGGTTATCTGTTCTGAGATCCGCAGCGAGGGAAACTGCTGAACCCAGTGCGATCCCCAGATCTATACTGTTGAAAGCGCAGGGGATACCCAGATTTTCATTTTTCTGGTTGCAGTTATCCAGCCCGCAATAGCCGCAGCGATCCAGTCCCACAGGCCTGATGGCTGCTCCGATCAGCACCACGGCACCGGCCTTCAGGATACATTCAGCATCACGGATGAAAAACTGCATTCCGCTTTCTTCACCGATCTGCTTCATCCTTTCGGAAAGCGCTCTGATATGTTCATCCGTTACAATGGCTGAAAAAATGACATCGCGGCCACGTGTTTTCGGAGCTGTTCTCGCTGCAATAATAATTTTCCGCGCAATTTCCAGGATGCTCTCCTGCCTGATTTCTTCTTCGTGAATGATCGCCATATTCTTATTCAAAATCAACAAAACGGTCAATGGACTCAATGAATCGCAGGGCTACCGTGCGGGACTCTTCAAGTCCCGGGTGCCGGAGAATGCAGAGTTCCGAAAAGGAACGTGCCGGGGTTCTGTAATCGGCCCGGTTGAGTGTCATGAGGCTGTCGGCTCCATTTCTCAATGCAGCCGGAAGAACATCGGCTGTAATTCTGAAGTCAGCTTCAGTCATCCCCCCGGGTACAACAAGCTGGTGCAAAAGTACCAGAGCAATGTTGTTTTCAATTGCAGTCTGCCTGAGGATGTGCAGGATTTTTTCGTATTGCGCTTCCTTATTCTGTTCCTCAGATGATGTGATCCTGATCAGGTCGAGATAGTCGATGAAGATAATCTCGGGATGATGGGTTTCTACCAGCATGTCGATATGAAGGCTGATCTCTTCCGCGCTGCTGTTGTTCGTGTCATCAATCATGATCCGGGCTTCCGTCATTTCATGGAGAATGTTGCTGACACGCTCCTGATCACGCTCATTGAGGACTTTGCGACGGATACGGTCAACCGACGTCCCTGTTTCACATTCAACGAGTCTGCGGACCAGTTTGTCAGCCGGTCGCTCCAGAGAGAATACCGCCATGTTGATCCGGGACCTCAGCGCAATGTTGCCCATGAAGGAAAGAAGCAGGGCCGTTTTTCCCATGGCCTGCCGTACCGCAATGACGGTCAGACCCGGTCGGCAAAAGCCTCCTGTGATGCGGTCGAAGTATCTGAATCCTCCTGGGATCCCGCTCAGGTTCTCTTTTTCCTCTTGTTTGAGGTCAAACAGTTCCCTGATTTTTCCCGCCAGCGGAGTGAAGCGGAATGCCGGTGCCTCGGTTTTGATTTCCATATTCGTTATTCTGATGAAATATCCTGACTGATGCTGCTGGTATCGCCTGTTATGACGCTGCTGATCCGCCCGTCTTCAAATAATATCTCCTTGGTGATCCGTCCGTCTTCAGCATACCAGATCTCTTTGCCGTGTTTATGGTTGTCTTTATACTCTATACTGCGCTTCATTTTTCCGTTCCAGTAAAACGCGCTGAGCTGACCGCTGCCATTTCTGAATTCCCCAGTGCCAACCTGGATCCCGCGGCGGTCATAATAGTTCCAGATGCTGTCGTACAAGCCCTTCCGGAAATATCCGTCGATATTGATCTGCCCGTTGGTATAATATTCCCTGTACGGACCATGCAGGGTGTCATTCATATAAAATTCTTCCCCGGCAAGTCGTCCGCTTTCGTCATAGATAAAACTCTGCCCGTTCTTACGGTTGTTTACATAATGATCTTCACTCTGTTTATTGCCGTTGGAGTACCAGCGGGTTGACGGTCCTTCCAGACTGTCGGAGGAATAATGACATTCGAGCTGACGCTGTCCGTTCTCGTAATACCATACAGCGGGTCCGTTCATTTTCCCGCTTTTGAGGGTGATCTCTGATTTCAGCTTACCATCAGGGTAATATTCTTTTTTTGTTTTGCTGCATGCGCAAAGCAGTAAGGAGCAGATGACCGCGGTCACCAAAAGGCTGGTCGGGTTCCGTGAGGATCGCATCTATGCCACCTTAAGAAATGAAGATTGGGTCCTGGCGAGTTTATCCTGTGCGTATTCCCTTGTGATCCGGAGGCTTTGCTTTTCCTTGCTGCCGGGGATCTCGTACATGGCGTCAATCATGATGGCTTCCAGGATGGAGCGCAGCCCCCTGGCACCCAGGCGGTATTCAATGGATTTATCTACGATGAGTTCCATGGCTTCACGGGCAAATTCCACCTGAATACCATCCAGTTCGAACAATTTGATGTATTTCTTGATGATGGCGTTTTTGGGTTCGGTCAGGATTCGCAGCAGCACATCACGATCGAGAGGATTGAGGTAAGTGATCACCGGCAGGCGGCCGACCAGTTCGGGAATCAGACCAAAAGCTTTCAGATCCTGGGGCGCCACGTAACGGAAAAGGTTGTCTTTGTCGATGTCATCCTTTTGTTTGTCGACACTGTAACCAATCAGATTGGTCTGAAGACGTGAGCCGATCTTTTTTTCAAGCCCGTCGAAAGCACCGCCGCAGATAAACAGGATGTTTTCAGTATTCACCTGAATCATCTTCTGCTCCGGGTGTTTTCTGCCTCCCTGGGGAGGGACATTAATCACCGATCCCTCAAGCAGCTTGAGCAGGGCCTGTTGCACACCTTCGCCGCTGACATCCCGGGTAATGGACGGATTGTCGCTTTTCCGGGCGATCTTGTCGATTTCATCAATGAAGACAATTCCCCGCTCTGCCGCAGCAACATTGAAGTCGGCGACCTGAAGCAAACGACTCAGAACACTTTCCACATCTTCCCCCACGTAACCGGCTTCCGTAAGCACGGTAGCATCGGCAATGCAGAAAGGAACACTCAGCATACGCGCGATGGTTCTGGCCAGCAGGGTTTTTCCCGTGCCGGTTTCGCCCACGAGCACGATGTTGGACTTTTCAATTTCAACTTCGTCGGAATCCTTCTTTTTATCGGTCAGCCGGTTGATCCTTTTGTAATGATTGTAAACGGCCACGGAAAGAACCTTCTTGGCGTCGTCCTGACCGATCACATACTGGTCCAGGTAGGCCTTGATCTCCGCCGGGCGCATGAGCTTGGTCTGCTTTAAATCAGGAACCTTCAGAGGAGCTTCTTCCCTGAGTATGATGGCAGCCTGCTCGGTGCAGATGTCGCAGATCTTGGCCTCCAAACCGGCAATCAGCATGGAGACTTCACTCTTCTTCCTGCCGCAAAATGAACAATGTTCCGGTTCCTTGGCCATTCTGTTTATTATTTTTTGCTGTTGTTCTTTTCCTTAATCAGAACCTCGTCGATCATCCCGTATTCCTTGGCTTCCTGTGCAATCATCCAGTAGTCGCGGTCCGCATCCTGCCACACCTTGTCGTATTCCTGACCGGCATGTTTGGCAATGATCTCATACAGTTCCTTCTTCAGCTTCTGGATTTCACGGGCCGTAATTTCAATATCGGTGGCCTGACCTTCGGCGCCTCCCATGGGCTGATGGATCATCACACGTGAATGGGGCAGAGCCGTACGCTTTCCAGCTGTTCCGGCACAAAGCAGTACCGCTGCCATGCTGGCTGCGATACCTGTGCAAATAGTGGCGACATCAGGGGTGATGTATTGCATGGTGTCATAAATACCCAGACCGGCATATACACCGCCGCCCGGACTGTTCAGGTAGATCTGGATGTCTTTGCGCGCATCCACCGATTCCAGGAAAAGGAGCTGCGCCTGGATGATATTGGCAATGTAATCATCAATGGGCGTTCCCAGGAAAATGATGCGGTCCATCATCAGTCGTGAAAACACGTCAACTTCACGGAAGTTAACCTGGCGCTCTTCAATAATGGTACGTGTCATATCCTGTGCTGCCTGATAGCGGTCAAGTTTCAGACTGCTGATCCCGAGATGACGGGTGGCGTAAAGACGGAATTCCTTGCTGGAGTTCATAGTTTCAGGTTTTGTTTGTCCAAATTTACATTATTTTTTCATCCTGTTTAACGCGGGCGGTAGACCTTCTGCATGAAGTCCTCATAATTGGTGTCAACCTTCTTTATCGTGATCTTCTCACGGTAAAGTCCGGAAAGCTTCCTGTCGAACAGCATGGTGTAGATCTTCTTCGCTTCCTCTTCGTTTTTCAGTATGATCTTCGCAATCTCATCCAGACGTTTTTCTTTTTCATCAACAGGAGTGCTGCCATCGCTCTCATGCTCATGACCGTGTTCATGCTCATGCTGGTGCTCATGATCGTGATCATGCTCATGCTCGTGTTCATGGTCATGGTCATGCTTGTGTTCATGTTCATGCTCATGCTCATGATCGTGATCGTGATCGTGATCGTGCTCATGTGTATCCTCAGCAGCTTTTCCCCTGAAATAGGACTTCACATAATCCATGGCATCTTCGCGTTTGACTTCAATCCCATACTTTTTGATGATGCCGTTTTCGATGAGTTGCCAGCGTAAAGCATCCGAGGATTCTTCGTAATCCCTTTCAATGTCTTCCCTGGTGACCTTCTCATCTTTTCTGGTTTCAAAAAAGTACCTTTTCAGGAAGTCATCGGGCAGGTTGATCTGATGGCGTTTGACCAGCGCCTGCTGGATATCCCGGATGAGCTGATTCTCTGATTCCCTGGCATAGGTCTCAACAGCGTCTTTCCGGATGAGGTTGTGGAAATCTTCAAGCGTGTTGATATTCAAACCCGGATATACTTTTTCGTAGAACTCCGGCCCTGGTTCTGCCGGGACAACACGGCCAATGCTGTTAATGGTCACCCGGAATCGCGATTTGATATCCGCGACCTGATCAGAGGTCACACCAAGCAGATAAGCCCGTTGCGCTCTATTTTCTGCCAGTCCGGTGGGATCGATGTCCAGACTTTCACCGGTTTTCTTCCCCAGAAACTGCTCTTTGAGTTTCTGGTCGGCGATGTGTTCCATGAAAACCGAAGTGGTGTTTTTGATTCCGCCCTCTCTGATGTTTCCGTCGGCGTCAAGTTCTGACAGGTCCACGGTAAGCATATCGCTGATTTCAACCGTTTCAGGATTGATGAAGCTGCCGTGCTTCTTCAGCAGTGAAGCTGCATATTTTTCAACTTCAGCGTCTTCGAGCATAATATGATATTCGCTGACTTCGATGGCTTCCGAGAGTTCAGGATCAACAGACGGACTCAGGGCGATGTCGAAGTAAAACTCGAATTCCTTCTGATTGTCCAGATCAAGCGTGGTGTTCCTTTCTTCATTGGGGAGCGGGTGACCAAGCAGGTTAAGCTGGTTTTCCTCAATATGTGAAGCCACGGCATTGCTCAGCAGTTTGTCGATTTGCTCGGCCATAATGGCCTTTCCGTACATTTTGCGGATCATGCCCATGGGGACTTTTCCCGGACGGAAGCCCGGTATGCTTGCTTTGCGCTGGTAATCTTTCAGGGTTTTCTCAACTTCGTTCCTGTAATCGTCTTCGGTGAATTTCACCTGTAAGGTGGCGGTCAGTTCTCCTGTTGGTTCATTAATGATATTCATGCCTGATGTTTAATTACTGTTTCTTTTAACTGCGCAGGCCTGTAAAGGCTTGCTTCTGCTTGCTGTTTAAATCGTTTGTTTCGTGCGGATGAAGGGACTCGAACCCCCACTCCTTTCGGCACCAGATCCTAAGTCTGGCGCGGCTACCAATTACGCCACATCCGCTCTTTTTTAAAACAGGGCGCAAAGATACGAAAATTAATGAATGAAACTGCGGGGAAGTTCCCCGGATGCGAAGACAGAAATGCAGCCTTTGCAGCAGCCTTGCAGTCATTAGAAGCACTATCTTCAAATAATTTATCTTTGCGGGGAATAAGCAGCTTAAACCTGCGTTTTAACCGTTGTAAATGAAGAAATTGACCGAGATTGCGGAACGCTTGCGCCAGGCTTTAGGCCTGAAGAAGCTCTATTTCTTCGTGATCCGTTCTTACCTCGGTCCCCTCACGCTGACATTTTTCATTGCCGTTTTCATACTGCTGATGCGGTTTCTTTGGAAATACGTCGATGATATGGTGGGTAAGGGCTTTGAATGGTATATCATCGCCGAGCTACTGTTCTATGCCTCAGCCACTTTTGTTCCCCTGGCCCTTCCCCTGGCCATACTACTGGCCAGTATCATGGCTTTTGGAAATATGGGGGAACATTACGAACTGGTGGCCATGAAGGCATCCGGAATCTCATTTCGCCGTGCCATGATGCCCATCGTGGTGTTCACCCTGATGATCTGCCTGGCTGCCTTCTATTTTTCGAACAACATCCTGCCCATTGCCAACCTTAAATTCGGAACCCTCCTGTTTGATGTGAGGGAGAAGAAACCTGCACTGAATATCAATGCCGGGATATTCTACAATGATATCGAAGGATTCGTAATCCGTGTAGGGCATAAGGAAAATGACGGAAAGACGATAAAAAACGTGATGATCTATGATCACACTTCCAATATGGGGAACATCAATGTTACTGTTGCGGAAGAAGGAATCATGGAGAAATCGCCCGACAACCGTTATCTCATCTTTACGCTTTTTAACGGCTATAACTACAGTGAACGCATCGAACAGCGTGAGGACCTTGATAACCGTCCCTTACAGCGTTCGAAATTTAAAAAGCAGTTTGTCCGCTACGATCTTTCGGATTTTGCCATGCAGCGATCGAATGAGGAGCTGTTCAAGGATAATTACCAGATGCTGAATGTGAAGCAGATCGGTGAATCCATCGACAGCCTCCGCCTGCAGTTTGATGTGAGGCGCGTGACCTTCCTGCGTTTTCTGCAGCAGTCTTTTAACTACTATGCCAATATGGATACCACGGTGCAGTTCCACCCGGATACCGTGAAAGCGATCAAACCGGATTTTATTTCCGGTTTCCCACCCGAGCGCCGTATGGTGATCATGGATCTTGCGCTTTCTTCTGCCCGTGGTGTGCATCAGCAATTGCAGTATACCGATGGAGATTTCCGGGCGAAACGTGAATATATTGCCCGTCACGAAATTGAATGGCACAGGAAGTTTTCTCTTTCCTTTGCCTGCCTGGTCCTCTTTTTTATCGGGGCACCTTTGGGTGCGATTATCCGCAGGGGAGGGCTGGGATTACCTGTTGTTTTTGCCACGCTCTTCTTTATTATTTTTCATGTGATCTCTATGACAGGGGAGAAACTGGCGCGCGAAGGCGCCTGGGAAGCCTGGCAGGGGATGTGGTTCGCATCGGCGATCTTCCTGCCTTTCGGAGTTCTGCTCACATACAGCGCCAGTACCGACGCTCCCCTGCTGGATCTTGAATACTGGAAGATCACCTTCAAAAGGCTGGTATTCTGGAAAAAGAAAAAGAAAGGATGAAGATACTGCAGATCAGCAATAAGTCACCCTGGCCGCCCGCGGAAGGCGGTCCCATAGCGATGAATGCGCTTACGGTGGGTTTGCAGGAGGCAGGACATGAAGTGCACGTGCTCACCATGAGCACGCCCAAGTTTCCGGTGGATGAACATTCCATTCCCGATGAGTATAAAACCAGGACCAACTACCGCGCAGTCAGTGTTGACAACCGTCTGCGGGCAATGGATGCCCTGAAGTGTTTACTGCGGAGTCAATCCTACAATATTCACCGCTTCATTTCCAGGGACTTTGAGGAAGCGCTGGAAACTCGTTTGGGAGAAACCCGCTACGATGTGATCCTGCTTGAAAGTCTTTATGTGACCCCTTACCTGGAACTGATCCGTCGTTGCAGTGATGCCAAAGTGGTCATGCGTGCCCATAATATCGAACATCGGATATGGGAACGTCTGGCGCGGGCATGCAGGAATCCCCTGACCCGGATCTACCTGAAAATTCTGGGGAAGCAGTTACTCAGATATGAAGAAGCCGTTTTGCCCAAACTCGACGGCATAGCGGCCATAACCGATAAAGATGCGGATTTCTTCCGGCCTCTGCTGAACAGAACAAAACTGGAGGTGGTTCCTTTCGGGATACTACCCTCGGCATATATATTCACCCCCCAGGAAGGGCGGCACATTTCCCTATGTCACATTGGTTCCATGGACTGGATGCCCAATACGGAAGGAATCCGCTGGTTTCTTGAGAAATGCTGGCCCGGACTGCACAGCGTGTTTCCTGACCTGAAGTTTTATCTGGCCGGGCGCAATATGCCTGCCTGGCTGAAGGCCAGGCGCTTTCCGAATGTGGAAGTGGTGGGAGAGGTGGAGGATGCCCATGCTTTTATGACGAATCATCCGGTGATGGTGGTGCCTCTTCTGTCGGGCAGTGGCGTCAGGGTAAAGATCATTGAGGCAATGGCACTGGGCCGTACGGTGATTACCACCTCCATGGGTGCCGAAGGGATCAGGTTTACCAAAGATGAGAACCTGCTGATTGCCGATTCACCGGTGGCTTTTTTTGAAAAGATCAAGTCGGTGATCAGGGATCCTGAGCATTGCGCCTGCATCGGAGCATCTGCGCGGCAAATGATTGAAACCCGGCATAACAGCGGCATCGCGACAGAGGCCATGCTCAAACTGATCGGCAGTATCTGATTTCAGGGGAATTTGTATTTTTGCCGACACCCCCTGAAAACATGAAGCTTTTCATTCTCCTGCCACGTGTTCCGTTTCCCCTTGAAAAAGGGGATAAGCTTCGTGCATTTCATCAGATCAGGCATTTGTCAAAACACTGTGAGATCCACCTCTGCTGCCTGAATGAGGGGAAAGTCGCCAAAGGTGCGGCAGAGGCTTTGAAACCCTATGTCAAATCAATTCACATCCTGAAACTGAGCCGTATCGGCATTTACTGGAATACCCTGAAGGCTTTTTTCAGAGGCCAGCCCCTGCAGATCGGATATTTTTACAGTTGTCGCTGCAAAGCGCAGGTGCGTAAGCTGATAGAGGAGATCAAACCGGATCATGTGTATGCTCAGCTCATCCGTGTAGCAGAGTATGTGAGCGACCTGCCCGTACCGAAAACCCTCGATTACCAGGATGTATTCTCTACCGGATATGCCCGCCAGGCCGATCATGCCAAAGGTCTGAGGCGCCGGGTTTTCAGAAGGGAGGCCCGCCTGCTGAAGCGCTATGAGCGGGAAGTTTTTAAAAATTTTGACCACCACACCATTATCAGCCTTCCCGACCGGGAAGCGATAGATCATCCGGAGAAAGGCAGCATCCATATCATCCATAACGGGGTGGATACGGAGTACTTCTCGAAACGGAATTCACTGCCCGATACAGATATTCTGTTCACCGGGAATATGAATTATCCGCCCAACATTCTGGGTGCAGAATACCTGGTGAATGAAATATTGCCGGTGATACGAAAAACCCGCCCCGCTGTGAGCGTCATGATTGCAGGCGCCCACCCTTCTGAAAAAGTGAAACGGCTGGCTTCGGATCAGGTTACCGTCACAGGCTGGATACCCGATATCAGGGATGCATACGCAGGGGCCAGGGTGTTTATCGCACCCATGAGCATAGGCACGGGATTGCAGAACAAACTTCTGGAAGCCATGGCGATGGGACTTCCCTGTATTACCTCACCTTTGGTCAATGCCGCACTGGGCGCGGCGCCGGGCAGGGAAATCCTGATTGGTGAGAATCCTGAGGATTACGCGGAAGCCGTGTTAAAACTGCTGAATCAACCCGCGGAGGCGGAAAACATAGCGGCTGCAGGACTGGAGTTCGTCAGAACCCATTATTCCTGGGAAAAGGAAACCGCAAGACTGCTGGACATTATCCGTTCTCCCCGCTGAACATCTGCAGCACCCTCCCGAGCTGTTCTTCCGGGCTTTCAAGACCATTAATCCAACGGATGCTGTGACCTTCTCTTTCCATTCTTCTGAACCAGGTCATCTGTCGCTTAGCAAACTGCCGGATGGCCGTGGTGAGTTCATCCGTCATGGTATCAAAGTCCAGCTCACCCTGCAGGTACCTGGTGATAAAGCGGTACTCCAGTCCGTAAGCCATGAGCCGGTCAGTGGGCACACCCGAACTGATGAGGCTCTTCACTTCTTCCACCAGTCCCTCTGTGAGCCGCTGCTCCAGGCGCATGCGGATTCTTTCCCGCAGGACCTCACGCGGCATCAATATCCCGATGATAAGGGGACGAAGTTCGCTTCTTTCTGTCTTGCTGCAGTTTTCCCTCTGCTAGGTCTCAATTTCAATGGCCCGCAACAGCCTGTCCCTGTCAAGTGTGTCGGTGGTACTGTGAGGTGTTCTCAGCGTGCTGAAAAGAGCCAGCAGTTCCTGCATGCTCTTACCGGACAGCGTTTCCCGCAGTATCTCATTCCGCGGGACTTCCTGCAGCGCATAGGACTCCAGCACGCTCTCGATATAGAGGCCAGTGCCTCCGCAGAGTAGCGGGAAATTCCCGCGTTCTCTGATCTCTGTCACAGCACGGCTGAAATCATTCTGAAACCGGAATACGCTGTACTCCGCGCCGGCATCCATAATGTCGATCAGGTGGGTGCGTATCCGTTGTCCGTTGATTTCGTAGGCGCTGAGATCCTTCCCCGATCCTATATCCATGCCCCTGAACACCTGCCGCGAATCTGCACTGATGATCTCCCCGCCGATCCGTGAGGCGACCGCTGCCGCCAGTCCGGTTTTACCGGAAGCCGTGGGACCTAGGATGACAATGATGTTGAACGACATCTGAGCATTTCTCATGCTGTTTTCGCTTTTGGTTCTGTTGTTTATCACTGATGAGATTAAGTTCACTTTAAACTTTATGTGTGATAAATGTGCCCTCTTCCAATTCTGAGAATGCCTGATCAAGTTCTTCTTTCGTGTTCATCACAATCGGACCGCCCCATGCAATAGCTTCATGCAGTGGTTTGGCGGCCAGCAAGATAAACCTCGCGCCTTGCTCTCCTGAACGGACTTCAACGGTTTAGTTCGTGTGGATGCTTTTATTAGATGCGGTAAACATGTTCATTGCTAAAACTCCAATTTTTTAAGGTGTCGTTGCACTTCTCTTTCTACTTTGTCAAAGTCGGGCAGGTCTTTTATTTGTCCACTCATGGAGCTTTTCCATCTGCCTTTGTATTGTGGCAATCTTTCATCTATTTTTTTCGAAAAATCGGTGTGCAGTAAATTTTTGCTTTTGCATTTGGTTTCAAATTCACTTATATGAAAATCTGCATCCATTCCATGTTTTTCAAGCAAATACCAGATGTCGTAAAAATCTCTTGCTTGCATTCGCTGCATTACCGAGCGCATTTTTTCAACCAATATTTCTTCTAATGTATAACATAATAATTGGTGTTCTTCCAAATCAGAATACCCAATAAATACATCATTCATTACTGGTTCAAAAACCAGTTGTTCACTGCGTGAAATATCAACTTTCACTTTTTTGTTGTTCCCATATCCACCAAGCGGACCTATGTAGCTGATGTAAAAATTCATGCCGCCATCTTCATGCTCGTTGTTGTCAATGATGTCAAGCGGAATATTGGCTTCATCCTTTATGAATTCAAATACTTCTTTAAACCATGCGAAAATTTGCTCGTTCGGGATTTCGCTATTCAGCAATGTAAAATCTAAGTCCTCCGAAAAACGATAATCTTTAAAATAGACTTTCTTTAATACCGTTCCCCCTTTGAAAACAATTGTCTTTGAAAGGTGCTCTTGTTTGGAAATTCCAAACAGAATCCACGAAAGAATATAATCCTTTTCAATCTGCTGGTCACGAACACCAACTGCATTTGCTTTTTGCTGTATTTCTCCAGGTTTAATCATGTGGAAATAGCAGATTTAATGGTTTCCGTTTCCAGATTTTGTTGAATACTCCAGCGGCTTATTCTCTTTCCTGTTTTTGGCAACTCGGTGTCAAGCACCACGTACGACGCAGTTTTCATCTGTTGTAGTTCCTGAATAATTGGAGTATTGATTCCTAATATTTCTAGAAGAAATCCCAATCGTTTAATTACTGCTTGCGAATCGAATTTTTTAATGTATTCAAGAATTGTATCGTATTTTATTTTGTCTTTAGAAGTGTAGATTGCTCTTGCCACTTCAACAATTCCACCAGCATAGTCGGGTTTGAATAAGCAGTCAATAAAAGTTTTTTCCAGGTCGGAACACATTACTTTATTAAAGCTGTCAATCCATATTTTCTTTGA
>CALGYY010000143.1 GCA_937934705.1 uncultured Bacteroidota bacterium | reverse complement strand
CTGCATTCAGTGGGTACCGATGAGCATAAAATCAAAGTGAAGGTTCACGGACTCCCCGGAGGTGAACTGCTGATTAAAAACAAGATTGAAACGGATGCCCCCCTGGCCACGGGTTACCTTCTCTACTGCAACGGAAAGGTCTGGATACTGGGCAATTCATACATGGATAACTCCATGATCTATATTCTGAATGAATCCGACGGAAGTGTGCTGATGAACACTTCGCAGTTCATCAACTCTGAAGGTCGGCTGAAATCAGGCCTTGCGCAACTTCAGTATTTTCAGCCCTATTCCCTCGGCATGACAGGAAAAGACGGGACTTATCTGTTCTACAATATTGAACACGACCGCTATTTCAGTTCAGTCAGCGAATACAACCTCTTTTCCGACAGTCTCCGGAAGCAAAGCGGATACTTCGGTCTTGAATCGGATTATAATTCGGGACGTATCTCCAGGCTTTTTTACATCACTTCGAATAAGAAGACCCATCAGAATAAGGATTATTCAAACAGGTTACAGAACAAGCTCATGAGCTATTACACGGATTACGGACAGGTCGAACACAAAATGCTGAATCAGATCAATCTTCTTGACGCTGAATTGGTTTACCAGGATGAATATATGGCTGCCCTTAAACATAAGAGCGAACTCGGTGATCAGGGAAAAAATATGTTCAGTGCATTCGATAAAAGCGGCAGGATGATGTTTGCAGTCAATGAAGAAGAGCTTTTTCCTGAAGATTTTGATATTGAATCAAATTCTTATATGTTCAATGCCAACAAGTTTACCAGGAGCGGGTCTTTGCTTATCATCCATTATTCCACTTATGGAATATGCGGCATAGATACGGCTACTGGAGATATTGCCTGGACCTTCTGGTTCACCGAATAAATTAACCCCCAGAAAAATATCAAACGATGAAAAAGTATTTTGTTTTTCTGATGTTGCTGTTCCCCGCTGTTTACAGCTCCGGGCAGGTTTATCAGGACAGCCTGCTGCGCTCAGCAGGGTTCTTTGTTTCACCGGGACTGACCTCTTTCATCCTGCAGGAGATTGACGAGAGCACAGACCCGCGTTACGGAATGTCGCTGGGTTTTCGTTTCAAGAATGAGCTTAAGCAGGGCTTTTTTATTGAGGGTGGAGTGGGTGTGACCTCCTTTGGCGCACGATACGAGGCCGATTGGGATACCGTTTATACTTACCTCGGGGATACACTGGATATTATCGAACGCCAGGACAATGTTTCGCACCTCAACATTTCAACACCCTTTCTGGCCGGATACCGCACCAAAAGTGGCAGGGTCCGCTTTGAATGTGCCCTGGGAATGGCTTTTAACCTGCAGTTATTCCGGTACACGAAAACGATCGAAATGAACCATATGATCAACCGTGATGATGTGGACCGTGATCTGGAAGCCACTTTCCTCCCCTCATTCAGCGCAGTGGCCAGGGCCGGCATCAGTGTGCCGGTCAACGATCGGGCTACTTTTGATGTACTCCCCACCCTCCGGTACAACTTCCTGCAGTTCAGGGCCGAAGATCGGGATGCTTTCCAGTGTATGTATACAGATGTCCAAAAATGGTCGGCCGGGATCGACATCGGGTTCACATGGAAGCTGGATAATGTAAGCACATATACACCGTATGATGAAACCCTGAAGAAAGACGAAAATGCCTATACCATCCGCTACGACGATACCTCTTCAATCGCAAAGGACAAGATCCGTAAGAAACCATCCGGTCCAAAAAATTTCATTTATCTGGAAGCGGGCGGGACCGGTCTTGTACTTTCGCACAATTATGAAAGGACTGTATTCCGCAAGGATGAGTTCAGCCTGCAGGCAAGGGCCGGCTTCGGAATGATTCCCAATAATTACTTCATACCATTCGGAGTGAATGTCGCCTTTGGCAAGCATACCAAAAAGTTTGAATTGGGTCTGGGCGCATGTGTGGAAAACCTGACCTATGACGATGCCTGGGACGAAGACAGATTTACAGTCCATATGGTACCTTCCATGGCCTTCAGGCTGGAAGCCAGCAACCACTTTTTCCTCAGGCTGGCGCTGATGAGCCGCTATTTCTTCGACACGGGTGAACTGCTGCCGGGCATCGGGGTATCTGTTGGGGGGTGCTTCTGATCACTGCAGTCGTATCCTCGGATCGAGGAATCCGTAAATAATATCTGTGATGATATTGATCAGCACCAGGATCACGGCAATGCTGAGCAGAGCGCCCATGACCACCGGGAAATCATACTTATTCAACCCGTCAACGATCACCACGCCCACCCCTTTCCAGTCGAAAACATACTCCACGAAAACAGCTCCCGCCATCAGGCTGGCGAACCAACCGGAAATGGCAGTTACCACAGGATTCATCACGTTTTTCATAGCATGGCGGAAAATAATCGCGGCACGACCGAGCCCTTTGGCTTTGGCCGTCCGGATATAATCCTGCGACATGACATCCAGAAGTGAAGAACGCGTCAGTTCCACGATCACGGCCAGTGGACGTATGCCCAGGGTAAAAGCAGGCAGAATAAGGTTCCTGAGCTCAATATGCTCACCCTCTCCGAAATCATCCACGGTGTAAAGGCTGCCAAACATATTCAGTCCTGTATAATCTGAAAGCAAAAAAGCGAAGATCCAGGCAATGAGTATGGCCGCAAAAAAAGAAGGCAGCGACATGCCCATCACTGAAAAAACCAGGGCTGAATGATCAAACCAGGTATCCTTCTTCAGGGCGCTCAGTATTCCGATGGCAATGCCCACAATGGCTGCAAAAAGGATAGACACCAGTGCAAGCAGTGCCGTGTTGGGAAAGGCATCAGCCAGTATTTCACTCACCGGCCTTTTACTCTGGTAACTTCTCCGCAGGTAAGGCGCCTTAAGCACCACGACCTGATCGCCTGAAAAATGCAGCATCTCTGGAGGTTTTCCGTATTTGGAAGCATCAAGATACCAATAGCTGTTGCTGTCTTTCCAATTGTGAACACTCAGCGGTGATAAATCATTCAGATAATTGAAAAACTGCGTATGCAGGGGCTTGTCACGTCCCAGGTCCCTGTTGATCGCCTCTATGGAGGAAATATCGGCCCGCTGGCCCAGCATCATGCGCGCCGGATCGGCGGGAAGCACATTGAAGAGAAAGAAAACCACGGCAATGACCCCGAAAAGAACCAGGATCCCGTAGAACAATCTTTTAAGAATATATCTGATCATCTGTCACGAGGCAGGCAGCTTCGGAAAACCCTGCTAATGCACGCCCTCCATATTGGCAGCTTTAATCCGGGCCAGTTCAGCCAGGTACTCCGCCTGAGATGCCTTGAATTC
>CALGYY010000142.1 GCA_937934705.1 uncultured Bacteroidota bacterium | reverse complement strand
AAAAAAGGCGGTTTCATCACCTACCATTCCCCCGTTCCCATGTACGCTTTTGGCAGCCGCTCGCTGACCGGACTCGCACAACTGAATCTGCGGGTTCACCCGGATTGGTCCTGGTTACGGCAGTTACAGTTCAGGATGGCTTTTCAGCGTTTTCACTGGAACGACAGTCCGCAGATGCTTGACTTTCGGCGTGCATCTGCTGCCCTGATCCTGAATCTCAGACCGCGCAAACCCCTGTCGTGGCTGAGACATGAGATCTTGCTGCAGAATACCCAGGTATTCCGCGATCAGATCGTGTATCGTGCCAGGCCTGCGGGTGAAGGCTATGATGCAGTGAAAACCGGCCAGCAGTATTATCTCAACGAACTTCGGTACAGCATCTCGAATGCCCGCAAGTCCGCGCCTTTCAGCGGGAACCTGAGTGTACAGCAGGGTGACCATCTGCTGAGATTGTCGGCAGAAGGACGTTTGCGCATCCCTTACAATGCCCGTAAAGGCATGGATATCCGCATGTTCTTCGGTACATTTTTGTGGAGTGATCCTGCTTCCCCGCTGGATTTCCGTTTCAGGCTGAGCGGAGATGAAGGATATCAGGATATTATGTATGATCATGTTTTTGCCGGTCGCAGCGAAAACAAGGGTATGTGGTCGCAGCAGTTCGCATACAAAGGCGGAGGATTCCACTATTTCACCCCACTGGGGCAGACCTGGGAATGGCTCTGGTCCTTCAACATTGAATCGCCCCTTCCCGGAAGATTACCCCTGCGCCTGTACCTGGATGCAGGCACCTATGCGGACGCCGGCCGGCTTCCGGGTACGAGCGAGGTATTTCTGTATGATGCCGGTATAAAAGTGATCCTGCTTCGCGGCATCTGCGAGCTCAGCTTTCCCCTGGCCGCATCAAAAGACCTGCAGTCGGTGAACCGTTTATACAGCAAGAATTACTGGCAGAATATCCGCTTTACCCTGCAGCTGGAGAAGATCAGGCCCTGGGAGATGATCAACAGATTTCTGGAATGATGTGGTAAGGTGCTCTGCTGTGAGGTGTTGCAGCCTACTCCCTGCCGCTTTTCAGGCTGCAGGCGATGCGGAATCCCAGGTTGAAGTCTCTCAGATCGGGGCCATCATCCAAACGATAGGCAATTCGACAACGTTCGGGAAAGGTACTCCATGCACAGCCGCGATCTACACGATAAGTGCCGGAAGCCGGCCCTTCCGGGTTAACAGCAGGAGCCTTGCCGTAATCCCCGTAATAGTCCAGGCACCACTCCCACACATTTCCCGTCATATCATACAGTCCCAGCTCATTGGGTTTGAGCTGAGCCACAGGATGTGTCGTATTGTTGCTGTTGCCGCTATACCAGGCCACCTCGTTGATATCATCGCTTCCTGAATAAAGCGTCCCGCGGCTTTTTTGTCCGCCCCTTGCCGCGTATTCCCATTCAGCCTCTGTGGGCAGCCTGTAATCACGACCTGTTTCGTCGCTCAGCCATTCGCAGAAAGCCAGGGCGTTTCTCCACGAAACCCCGGTCACAGGATAATTCCCATTGTCGGGCGACATCCCCTTGAGCAAATAGTACGAGCTGTCCACCACGCCCGAGTGAATGTTGTATGTATTTCCTTCCTCCAGCCATTCCGGGTGATTAGAGCGGGTCGCAGTCACAAAAGTGAGGTACTGAGCGATGCTGACTTCCGTTTGTCCGATATAATAATCATCCAGCGTGACCCTGTGCTGGGTCTCGTCGATGTAACGGTTGCGCTCTGTTTTGGGACTTCCCATCAGAAAATTTCCGCCTTTCACAAGCACCATGGTAAATGGCACCCCGTGAAGGGTATCGGTGAAGATGCTGTCGGGTGGTCCGTTGAGTGCGTCATGTTCCCTGGCAATATCAGCCCTCCCTGCTGAAAAACACAGGAGCATGAATACAGGGATGGTCACAAAGACCATAATACGACGCCACCAGGTACGCAAACTCATATCTTACAGAATTGGAAATGTAAATATAGTCAATTTCACATCACCTTCTTCTTTTCTCATCCGTCCTGGTGAGGGTCTCAAACAGCTCCACATAGCGATCCCGCCAGGCTTCGAAAGAATAACGCCCGGCAACAGTGCTTCGGCCCGCATCACCAAGTTTTTTGCGGAGAGCCGCATCACGAATCAGGCGACTGAGCTTATCCAGCCACTCCTCTTCATTGGCAGCGAGAAAGCCGTTCTGCCCGTCGGTGATAATTTCTGTATTGACTCCCACGGGCGACATGACAGCAGGAATACCCAGGGCCATATACTGTAAACCTTTAAAACCGCATTTTCCACGCGTCCATTCATCATCAGGAAGAGGCATGATTCCGATATCCATCGCCGAGAGGTCTTCGGTTTCTGTTTCCCTTCTCCAGCGGATAAACTCTGTTCTGAGTCCGGAATGTTTCCATTCCTTATCTGCAATCACTCTGAATTCAAGCTGGTCTCCGAAGCGCTCCTGCAGTTTCAGAAGCACGGGCAGGGCCGATTCCAGATGACGCAGGGTGGTGATGGATCCGGTCCAGCCGATGCAGATCCTCTCCTTTTTTACACTCACAGGCCGGTATTCGGCCATATTAATGGTCGTGGGGATGACAAGCGTGTGTGCGTTGTAATTCCGGGCATATGACGCCAGGTATTCATTTCCTGTGATCACCAGATCACAGAGTGCGACGATATCACTGATCTTCGACGGTCGCTTCATCCAGGCCAGGCGGCGGTTGCCTTCCGACACATCGGGGAGCCAGACGGCATCATCAAAATCAACCACCATGGGGATGCCCTTTCTTCTTAAGCGTCTCTCGAACCATGTGCTCCCGAACATGACGGCTTCACGATAGAGGAATATGACATCATATCCCTTAGCCCTGCGGAGGTCGCGCAGGCGGATCCTCAGGGTGCGCAAAAAGATCAGAAACTTGCGGAAATACCTTCCTTTGCTGTAGAAATGACGATCATCATGCTCCCGCAGAAGGTAGGAAATATCACAAGAAAAGCCTCTGGCTTCCAGGGCCGGCAGATATTGCTCAAACCTGAAACGCTGTCCGGGTGACCTTCCCGGCCGGTGTGCCGCGAGGAATAGAATTCGTTTCAAACCCTGACCTTAGTCTGTAAACCCGTCAGTATGGATTCAAGGATATACCGGCCGTCGGTATTTGATAACTCCCTGTCAGCCGCACGCTCCGGATGAGGCATCATACCGAAAACGTTCATCTCCTTATTGCAAATCCCTGCAATGTTGCTGACAGACCCATTGGGATTACTCTCCGGTGTAATGTTGCCGTCTGCATCACAATACCTGAAAAGGATCTGCCCGTTTGCTTCCATTTCCTTCAGGGTATGTTCATCGGAGTGAAACCGTCCTTCGCCGTGGGCAATGGGGATATTGAGCACCTTCCCGTCGGGGCAATTCTGTACAGGAAGCGCCTTCCTGCTCACCGGTTTGATGAAGGTGTTACGACAAATAAACTTCTGATTGGTATTGTGCAACAAGGCTCCCGGGAGGAGACGTGCTTCACAAAGGATCTGGAAACCATTACAGATACCCATCAGATAACCTCCCTTTCCGGCAAAGGCTATCACGCTCTCCATAATCGGGCTGAAACGTGCGATGGCTCCTGATCTGAGGTAATCCCCATAAGAGAAACCGCCCGGCAGAAAGATGAAATCACAGTTCTGAAGGTCGGTATCCTTGTGCCAGAGTCTGACCACTTCCTGCTTCAGGATATTCTTAAGTGCGTAGATCATATCGTGATCACAGTTGGAGCCTGGAAAAATTACAACGCCGAATTTCATAGTTCGGGAATTGGGTGAATGGTGCTGCAAATTTATACTTTCTGTTAAAATTCCCCCTGAAAAGGCAGCATATTGTTCACAGGAGGATTTTCAGAGCGGCTATCCCTGCCAGTATCAGCCACATAAAAAGCTCCTGCCACCTGGTTTTCCGGGAACTTTGTATCCAGTTGGTGAACGTGATAACGGCCGGGACCATGATTATACTGCCGGTAAGAACCCATTGCTTTGTGTTCATGGTGACACTGATCAAAGCCATCAGCAACATCCAGTTGATCATCATATATGCGCGGCGCAGGCTGATCACTTTTTCAGACGCCCGACTGATCTGCCGCACAAAAGCCAACAGCAGAAAAAAAGTCAGGGTGCCCTGCACTACCCACTCTGCTGTACTCATACCGGAAATCCGTTGCGGCCAACTCAGATCCATGAAAACCAATCCGTATGACTGAATGACCTGCAGAAGGGAATCATCCATGAAATAAAAAAAGGCCAGGTATACGAAAGGCGTAATCAGCCCCAGGATGCTGATCACCCAATCACGCCAGTGATAAGACTGATTGATGATCAGAAATATCCAAATCATGGGAAGCAGGGTCAGATAGTAAATGTTGATCAGAGCCGACAGGCTTAACAACAGGGCTGCTGAAAAGACCTCCTGATAGGCTTTTTCATGCTGACGTGCTTTAAGCATCATTCTCATGGCAAGGATCAGCAGGAAACTGGCAGGAATGGCCGGGTGAAGACAAAGAAGTCCCGGGTGATAGCTCAGCAACATGATCATTAAAATCGCGGGCAGAAAGGAATTCCGTTGGGCCAGTCCTTCGTCGGTCAGGATCTGGTTCAGCAGCAGCGCCTGAGCAACAAGCATAATAACGGCCAGCAGGGAGCTGAGCCAGGGGAAGCTGAAGGACCAGGAAAAGAGCAATGCATAAAGGGGTGCAAGATCACTGCCTGTTTCTGCCGGTCGGAGACGGATGAATGCGTCGCCCCACAGAAGCAGAATTCCGAGCACCAAAGCCAGAAGCTGTGCATTCTGATGAGACCGGAACAGGCGGATCAGCATGCTTAATAGTTTAAGAGGTCGTAGCCGATGTCGGCACGGTAAAACGCATTTTCAAAACGGATGACTCCGGCCAGTTCATATGCGCGGCTCAAGGCCTTTTGTAAAGATTCACCATAAGCAGAAGCAGTCAGCACTCGCCCGCCGTCAGTAAAATATTTACCGCTGTTTTCCTCAAAGCGTGTCCCGGCATGAAAGATCATCTGGTCATCATCGGCAGGGGGCAGAAAGATCTCCTTGTCTTTCTGATATGAGCCGGGGTACCCTCCTGACACCAGCATAACACTGGCCACAAAGCGCTCATCTTCCTCCGCCTTGTATGCGTGCAGGGTTCCGGCCCGGCCATGATCAAACATTTCGAGTATATCACTTTTCAATCGCGGCATCACCGATTCCGTTTCCGGATCGCCCATCCTGGCATTGTATTCAATCACAAAAGGCTGATCCCCGACCCGGATCAGACCGAAGAAAATGAAACCTGTATACGGAATCCCTTCCTGCTGCAGCCCGGCCACTGTGGGCCTGATGATGAGCCTGTCAACCTTCTCCATGAAATCCTGACCGGCGAAAGGAACCCCTGAGACAGATCCCATACCTCCCGTATTAGGCCCGCTGTCAGCATTACCGGCACGCTTGTAATCTTTGGCCACCGGCAGCAGACAGTATTGTCCGCCCTGTGTATACACAAATACGCTCAGCTCTGTGCCTTTCAGGAACTCCTCGATGACTACTTTTTCAGAGGCCGCTCCGAACTTACCACCAAGCATGGCCTGCAACTCATTACAGGCTTCAGTATAATGGTCAACAATGATCACACCCTTGCCTGCCGCGAGTCCGTCGGCTTTGAGCACATAAGGCGGACGCAGGCTTTCAAGGAATGAGCAGGCTTCTTTATATTCTCCGGATGTAAAAGTATTGTATGCCGCGGTTGGAATCCGGTGGCGCATCATAAAGGCCTTTGAAAAATCTTTACTGCCTTCCAGGCGGGCGGCAGCCTGCACCGGACCGATCACCGGAACCTGACGCAGTATGGGATCTGCAAGAAAATAGTCATGTATCCCGCTGACCAGCGGATCTTCGGGGCCGACAACCACCAGTCCGATGTTCTGTTCCTGCACAAAACGTCCCACGCTATGGAAGTCCGAAGGCTTCATGGCGATATTGGTTCCATGCAGGCGTGTTCCGCCGTTACCGGGAGCGATAAAGAGCTTCCTGCACTCCGCACTCTTAGAAATTTTCCAGGCCAGGGCATGCTCCCGTCCTCCTGAACCAAGCAATAGAATATTCATGGCAGTGTTTTCTGCCTGCAAAGCTACAAAGAATTGAAGATACCCGTATGAAAGCGGGTGGGAAGTCCCGCGACTTACAGCAAGGGGTATTTTTTGAAGATGTTATCAGACTGCATGAGGATATCTACATATTGAGCCCTTTTATAAATAAAAGGATCTTTAATGTTTTTACGCGACAGCTTGCCGCGAAAATCCGACAGTTTGGTGTATTTCCGGCCCTCCATCCAGTCATCCAGATCCTTCAGCATTTGCGTGATCTGCTTCGGTCCGTATTTGTAAAGTGCACTGACCACCTGCACGCTGTCAGCCCCCGCCAGCAGCATCTTGATCAGGTCTGCTCCCTGGATGATCCCCGTATTGCTGCACACAGAGGCTTTAACATTCCCGTACAGCAGTCCCGCAAATCGCAGCGACAGGCGATTGTCGTTCTCTGTACTCAGATTGTATGGGAAATGATGTTTCTCCTCCTCGATATCAATATCAGGCTGAAAAAGGCTGTTGAACAGCACAAAACCATCAGCCCCGGCTTTGTCCATGGCTGCAATCAGGTGAAGCGGATTGCTGTAAAAAGGGCTCAGCTTTACTGTCACCGGAATTTTTACCGCGGCCTTCACGGCTTTCAGAATAGACAGCTGCTTGGCCTCAATACTGGCGGCTGTAACATCAAATGCCCTGGGGACGGCATAAAAATTTAATTCAATGCCAGCCACCCCTGTGGCTTCGAGCTGACGTGACCATTCCACCCAGGTATCATCAGCAACAGCATTCAGGCTGGCAAAAACGGGAATATTCACGCTTTTCACCGCTTTCTGCAGCTTCAACAGATATTCCTGCGGGCCCGCATGTTCCAGATCGGGAAACAAACTCGTCATTTCCGCGTGACGATCATAATACTCCGTCATCGCCTCGCTGAGTTCGTATGACTCCAGTTGGATCTGCTCCTCAAAAAGCGATTTGTAAATGATGGCCGCAGCTCCTGCATCCTCGAGCTTCTTCAGCATTTCTTCACTGGTGACCAGGTTGCTGGCGCCGACGATAAGCGGGTTTTTTAATTCAATCCCTGCGTAAGTAGTGTTTAATGTGCTCATATTGATTGTGTGTTGGTGTGTTATGAAATTAATTAGTAATTGAGTCCTGCAATACCAAATTTTATGTAAAATTAATCTAAATAATCATTTCTTCCAAATTTTTTTAAAAATATTTTCTGTGATATCATTGGAAAATTGCGTTAACGCCTTTCTATATTGTTGTTTTTCTGTTTATTGCAAAAAATCACCTCATTTCTCCGGACCCAGTTTTGAGGAGTCGGTGGTAGCATTCATACCTCATAGATCAGAACGATTTTAAATTATTTCCGTCCCTAAAAAAAATACGCAAAAACCCAGGCGGGATAAGGGAAATTGTTAATTTCGTGGCTCGTTTTAAGGCCTTGTAAATTAACAACAAACGTTATTTCAAATATTTATCATTATGGCAGAGAAAAAGAATTTCATTACCTGTGACGGGAATTATGCCGCGGCTCATATCGCCTATATGTTCAGCGAGATGGCCTGTATTTATCCCATCACCCCTTCATCAAACATGGCTGAAAATGTTGACGAGTGGGCAGCAGCCGGACAGAAAAACATTTTCGGGGAGATTGTGACCGTTAGCGAGATGCAGTCAGAGGCCGGAGCGGCCGGAGCTGTTCACGGTGCCTTGCAGGGGGGAACACTTTGTTCGACGTACACCGCATCTCAGGGCTTGCTCCTGATGATTCCGAATATGTATAAGATCTCCGGTGAATTGTTACCCGGGGTATTTCACGTTTCAGCGCGCAGCATCGCCGCCCAGGCCTTATCAATTTTCGGGGATCACAGTGATGTGATGAGTACGCGTATGACCGGTTTTGCCATGCTGGCCACCGGTTCGGTACAGGAGATCATGGATATTGCAGCCGTAGCTCACCTGGCCGCCATCAAATCACGGGTTCCTTTTCTGCATTTCTTTGATGGCTTCCGCACCTCTCATGAGATCCAGAAGGTAGAAGCTCCCACCACGGAGTCTATGGCTGAACTGGTGGACTGGAAAGCCCTGCAGGAATTCCGCGACCGCTCTCTGAATCCTGAGCACGCCGTTACCCGCGGTACCGCTCAGAATCCTGATATTTATTTCCAGTCGCGCGAAGCTGCCAATAAATTCTACACAGCAGTACCCGATATCGTTGAGGAATACATGCAGATTCTCAGCAAGCGCTGCGGAAGGGAATACCATCCTTTTGTTTACCACGGCGCTCCGGATGCTGAAAACATTGTGATTGCCATGGGTTCTGCGACCGAAACCATCAAGGAAGTGGTTGATTACCTTGTAAAGAAAGGCGAAAAAGTGGGGATGATCACCGTTCACCTCTACCGTCCGTTCTCCGCCAAATATCTTCTGAAAGTCATGCCCAAAAGCGTGAAACGCATTGCAGTACTTGACCGTACCAAAGAACCGGGAGCCAACGGCGATCCGCTCTTCCTGGATATTAAAGAAGTTTACTATGGCAGCAAGGATGCGCCCATGATCATCGGCGGCCGCTATGGATTGAGTTCAAAAGACACCACCCCGTCGCACTTCCTCGGGGTATTCGAGAACCTGAAAGCCGAAGAGCCCAAAGATCAGTTCACCATCAGCATTGTAGACGATGTTACCCATCACTCCCTGCCGATACTGCCGGAAATCAGCGTTACCCCGGAAGGGACATTTGAAGGCAAGTTTTACGGACTCGGAGCCGACGGTACCGTAGGTGCCAATAAGAACTCAATAAAGATCATCGGTGACACCACCGACAAGTATTGTCAGGCTTATTTTGCCTATGATTCCAAGAAATCGGGCGGGATCACGGTTTCCCACCTGCGCTTCGGGGATAAGCCGATCCGTGCACCCTACCTGGTTAACACACCGGATTTTGTTGCCTGTCACGTACCTTCATACCTCGACAAGTATGATATGCTGAAAGGCCTTAAGAAAGGAGGCGTTTTCCTGTTCAACAGTATTTGGGATGAAGAGGAAACCAAGAACCGTCTGCCGGATCATATGAAAAAATACCTGGCCGATAATGAAATTCGTTTTTACATTATAAATGCAACCAAAATTGCCGAAGATATCGGATTGGGAAGCCGAACCAATACCATCATGCAAACCGCTTTCTTCAAAGTGGCCAACGTAATTCCTTTTGAGCTTGCCGTGAAGGAAATGAAAAAAGCCATTGAAAAGACCTATGGCCGCAAGGGAGAAGAGGTGGTAGAGATGAACATCGCCTCCATCGACAAGGGCGCTGAGGTTCATGAAGTAAAGGTTCCCGCAGAATGGAAGAATCTGAAACCGGCAGTAGTACAACACAATGAGGCCGTGCCTGAATTCATTACCAAAGTAATGGATCCCATCAACGCGCAAAAGGGTGATGACCTTCCGGTTTCCGCTTTCCTCGGACGCGAAGACGGCACCTTCCCCTCAGGAACCACTATCTATGAAAAACGCGGGATCGCGGTGAATATTCCGGTCTGGCTGCCCGACAACTGTATTCAGTGCAACCAGTGTTCCTACGTTTGCCCTCACGCTGCCATCCGTCCCTTCCTGATGGATGAGAATGAGCTGAAGAACGCACCTGAAGGAACCACAACGCTGAAGGCCAACGGTAAAGGTATGGAGAATTACCGCTTCCGCATCCAGGTCAGCGCACTTGACTGCACCGGTTGCGGCAACTGCATCGATACCTGTCCTTCCAAAACCAAAGCGCTCGAGTGGCAGCCGCTGGATTCACAGCGCCACGAGGCCGACAGGTGGGAATATTTCGCCAAACATGTTACTTATAAAGACCACCTCGTCGACAAGTTTGTGAATGTGAAAAATTCACAGTTTGCTCAGCCTCTCTTTGAGTTTTCCGGAGCCTGTGCAGGTTGCGGTGAAACCCCCTATATCAAGCTCATCACCCAGTTGTTCGGTGAAAGAATGATCGTGGCGAATGCTACCGGTTGCTCTTCGATCTATGGTGGTTCCGCACCGTCTACTCCTTATTCAATCGGACAAAAGGGTAAGGGTGTGGCCTGGGCCAACTCATTGTTTGAAGACAATGCTGAATACGGTTATGGTATTGCCATGGGTGTCGGCAAATTGCGCAAACGCGTTGCCCGCCTGATGGAAGAAGGACTGAAAGGTGATTTCCCCGCTGAAGTAAAAACAGCTTTCCAGGAATGGCTGGCCGGCCAGAATGAAGCCGCCGCTTCAGAAGCCGCAAGCGAAAAGGTTCTGAAACTCATCGCCGGGATCAACCATCCGATCTGTAAACAGCTAATGGATCTCAAGCATTACATGATCAAAAAATCAGTATGGGTGATCGGCGGTGACGGCTGGGCCTACGATATCGGTTACGGCGGTCTGGATCATGTGCTGGCTTCAGGTGAAGACATCAATCTTCTGGTTCTTGACACTGAGGTGTATTCCAACACCGGGGGACAGGCCTCAAAGTCCACGCCCATCGGCGCTGTGGCCAAGTTTGCCGCCGCAGGAAAAAGAATACGCAAGAAAGACCTCGGCATGATGGCCATGAGCTATGGATATGTTTATGTGGCACAGGTGTCCATGGGTGCCAGTCAGACCCAGTACATGAAGGCCGTGAAGGAAGCCGAAGCTTATCCCGGTCCTTCCATTATCATTGCCTATGCGCCCTGCATCAACCACGGCCTGCGTCATGGTATGGGTAAAACCCAGGAAGAAGCAGCTCTGGCAGTTGAATGTGGTTACTGGGTGAACTACCGCTACAATCCGCAAATGGAAACTGAAGGAAAGAACCCCTTCCAGCTCGACAGCAAGGAACCCGACTTCAGCAAATTCCAGGATTTCCTGCAATCAGAAGTCCGCTTCACTTCATTGATGAAGACCTTCCCGCAGGATGCCGAAGTGTTGTTTAAAGCCGCGGAAGAGAATGCCCGCTGGAGGTACCGCAATTACAAACGACTGGCGGAAGTTGAATACAGCATTGAAAAATAGTCCGCATCGATAATCAAAGGCCGGTGGTCTGGTGCCATCGGCCTTGCTTTTTGTCAAACCTAAACCGAAAAGGATGAGAACACCATTGTACCTGTTAATCTTCGCTTTACTATTTGCCGCCTGCGGTCAAAAGAATCCGGATCCCGCAACCCATCAGTGCAAACATGACAGCACAGATAAGAAAGAGTGTTTCAACGCAGATTATATGATGATGGGCGTGCTATATTATCAGAAAGCTGCGGAAACCCGGGCGCTTTACCATCAGGGTTTCAACCTTGCGAAGATGTTGCTGGAAAAGGACCTGAAGGTTAAATCAGCAAAAACCAAAGCCATTGTTCTGGACATTGACGAAACCATACTCGACAACTCCCCTTATGAAGCACAGTGCATACTCGGGAATTTCTCCTATCCCGAAAAGTGGGACGAATGGTGCCAGAAAGCTGAAGCCACGGCAACTCCCGGTGCAGTTGATTTCCTGAAGTATGCGGAGTCAAAGGGATACCAGATCTTCTACATCTCGAACCGCAAGGCCCACCTGCTGGACGCCACTTTGAAAAACCTCAGCGCACAGGGTTTTCCCATGGCTGATACCACCCATGTGATGCTCCGCACCAAGGAGAGCAGTAAGGAAGCACGTCGCCTGAAAGTTCAGGAAAAACACGAGGTGGTGCTTTATTTCGGCGACAACCTCGCTGATTTCGTTGACGCCTTCGACGGGGGGCTCAGCACGGAAGTACGGGCTGCCAAAGCCGACAGCATGAAAGCCGTATTTGGTGTTCGCCATATCGTTTTCCCCAACAGCATGTACGGCGACTGGGAAATGGCATTCTATCCTGATCCTGCTGCGGCCCCTGCGGCCAAAGACAGTGCAAGACGCGCCAACCTCAAAGGCTTCTGAAAGATTCTTACTCACGATCAAAGGCTGTCATCACCCGACAGCCTTTTTTTTCTGCCTCTGATTTCGTTCCACCCATTCCGGCACCTCCGGACCCCAGATCCGGCGCGAATTTCTTTTTATCTGAATATAAGGACTTTGCATTATTTCCGGGAGCTTTGCTTTGTTAAATTCTGTTAAATACTTGATTCGGGTACAAGAATACCATTATCTTTGTCTGGAATTAATCTAAATAACCAACCAAATAAACATGAAAGCACTTCAGATAATAACAGTAGTATTTCTCCTGAGCGTATTAAGCACCGGAACAGTAAACGCGAATAACCCTGACCCGGAGAAGAAGGTTTCTTCTTACACCCAGATGATGATTGATGAGGTCCGTGCGCTGGTAGCATTCCCTCAGTTTGCAAGGGAAATGGGACTGGAAGGCTTCGTCCTGGTCAGTTTCGACTATGATGCTCTTGGACGTTTGCATGTTTTGGAAGCGAATTCTAACAATGTGGAACTTAAAAACTATGTGATTACTCAACTGACTCAACTTGACTTATGCTCCCACGCCCGTAAATCCGGGAAAGTGTACAACATGCGATTTGATTTCCGATTGATTTGATTCCCGCGTGCTGATTCTGTGTGTTTAATGTAAGCCGTGCCTGCCCTGCAGGTGCGGCTTTTTTCACTCTCTGCATCACTTCACGTCCCGGGCCTTCTCCGGGTCAGACTCCGCAGGAAGGTTGAAAACATTTGCAGAGTAAAATCGCAAAGCAGGGGATCGTGGAATATTTTGTACTTTTAAGCCCTCAATCAGCGTTGTTTTACTTACTGAAATTCAGCAAAACCTAATTCAAACAATATGAAAACAAGAATCCTCAGCAGCCTCATGCTGCTTATGCTGAGCCTGATCACTACAATCGGCCTGGCACAGAGCCTCAAACCCGCCTTACAGTTTGAAGATGATCCCCGCACACACAATGTTCACATCGCATCAGACGGGAGTTACCTTTATACGGTAAACGGAGGCAAAGCTTATATGGGACAGATCAGCAAGTTCTCCCTGACGGGCAATTACATCACCAGCTACGACATTGATCTGGATATGCGCTCCATCATGTATCACGGAAAGGAAAAGGCCTTCTATGTCTGCACTTACGACCGTAATATCTATAAGATCACGGATATGGCCACCGGAAAGTACGAACTGGTTCTGAGCCAGCTTTACGAAAACGAACAGGCCAACCTCGCGCTGAGTCCGAGCGGTAAACTGTTGTATTATTTCAGCGACGGCACCCTGAAGATCTTCTCCTTCCCCAAAGGGAAAGTCGTGCGCATCATCAAAGGACTGGACAAAGGTTCGGAATTCTCTACCGGCAATTGTGCAGTGGCCGTGAATGACAAGAACATTTTCACCTGGAATGCGGACTACAAAACCATTTTTATGTATGATCTCAAAGGCAAAAAGGTGAAATCATTCCAGATCACCAAGGGAGATTATGGCTTTTCGCTCTCGTGGGCGAACAACATGCTGTGGGTCTCCACCGATGGCAATTATGAAGTGGGAACCTGGTACGGATATACCCTTCCGCAGGATTAATCACGGGTATGAACCCCAGGGCAAGCCCTGGACCCTTGTTCCGCCCCATAGGGGCGGGGTATTAAACCCTCCGCCTGAGGCGGGATTGTTCGCCTAAGGCTTTTAAATCGCCTTCGGCTCTTAAAAACTAAGGCTCACGAATAAAGAAGCAGAAATAAAATAAAAAGGCTGCCCTTTCCGGACAGCCTTTTTTTGATTGCAATAGTGTCTTAGTAAATATTGATCTCGTATGGGATTCTGGCCTGAACACCTTTGATCTGCGACATGTTCTTCAGGTATTCATAATACTGATAATTGCTTCCCAGCTCATTACGGAGAAAAGTCGAGGTCTCATCACCTGAGATCTGCTCCATTAACTGAACAAAAGGATCCTTCTGTTTGGGATAACCCACCAGCTTGTAATCCTCAAGTTTGGCAAGTTCAGCGGCCATCTCAATGGCATCCTGCATGCCCCCGAACTCGTCAATCAGGCCGATCTCTTTGGCATCCGTTCCGCTCCATACACGTCCCTGACCGATGGAATCCACCTGGGCTTCCGTCATATTGCGGCCTTCGGCCACGTGCTTGATAAAGGTGCCGTAAATCAGTTCAATGTCTTTCTGCAAAACTGCCTCTTCGTAAGGTTTCATACCACGGGTCACTGAGATGTAGTCGGAGTGTTTATTGGTACTCACCCCATCGAAAGTGATCCCGAGTTTGTTCTTAAACATGCCTTCCATATTCGGCACAATGCCGAAAACACCGATGGACCCGGTGAGTGTGTTGGGACTCGCCATAATCTTTGTTGCGCCGCAGGAAATATAATAACCACCGGAAGCGGCCAGATCGCCCATGGATGCCACAACCGGCTTCACTGCTGCCGCCAGGACCACTTCACGCCAGATCACTTCCGAAGCCAGTGCACTGCCACCCGGAGAGTTCACACGGAGGACAATCGCTTTAACTGTACTGTCTTCTCTTGCCTGACGGATGGCCAGGGATATTTTTTCGCTGCCAATGGTGCGCTCATCCCCTTCACCGCTCACGATATCGCCCTGGGCAAAAACGATGGCGATCTTGTCTTTGGAGTACTTTCCGCCCTTACCCTTGTTGGCTTTGTGGTATTTGCTCAGGCTGACGAAACTGATCTTGTCATCCTGCTCAATGCCCAGTTTGGTCCTCAGCTCCGCAAGGATCTCATCCTTGTATTTCAGTCCGTCAACCATTTTGTATTTCAGTGCCTCCGAAGCGTGGGTCACATAAAGACTGTCGGCAATGATGTTAAGCATAGCCTTGTCGATCTTACGGGTTTCAGAGATCCCTTTCAGCATCTGCTCCCACAATGCGGTGACATACTTCAGTGTCTGCTCCTTGTTGGCCTCGCTCATTTTATCAGAGGTAAATGGCTCAACGGCACTTTTATATTTGCCGTGACGAACGATCTGTGGCTCCACATCGATCTTTTCCATCATTCCCTTCAGGAAAAATAAATTGGCACTGAGCCCTTTGAAGGTCAGTGAACCTTCCGGGTTCAGATAGACCTCATCGGCCACTGTCGCCAGGTAATAAGCACTCTGTGAATACCCTTCACTATAAGCCATGATGAATTTCCCGGATTCCTTAAAAGTGATCAGGGCATTCCGGATCTCCTCAATGGTGGCCATTCCGGCGTTGATCTCACTCAGGTCGAGAAAGATGCCTTTGATCTTTTCATCTTCAGCAGCCAGTTTGAGCTCCTTGAGAATATCGGCCAGTCCGGGTGAATTGAAAGATTTCATATTCCCGAAATCAAAATTCTCGAAAGGGTTGGATGAGGTGCGGTCATAAACCGGGTGATCAAGCTTAATCTGAAGAACCGAGTTCTCTTTGATCGGCGCTGCCTCTTTCTGGGCACCTGCAATCAGCGTGATCATCAACACCATGGATACAAGTCCTCCGATCAGCATCAGAATAAGTGTGCCGACCATAGAAGCAAACATGAACTTAAAAAACTGTTTCATACGCGGGGTGATTTTAATTGTTTGAGTGATGCAATGTTATAAAAAATAAAGGCTTCCGGGAACTCCCGGACGGAATTTTATTAACGACGAAATCAGCACTTGATTATTGCAGATCAGATTAAATTTGTTTTAAGTCCGTTCTGGGACGTTTTGGACTGTTGAAAAGTTACAAAAAAGTTTCAGGTGGCTGTCCGGTCTTAATTTCTAATTTTACCAAAAAGGTCATGACGGACGTATTTCTGGGTTTGGGCAGCAATCTGGGCCGGCGCATGCGGAACCTGGAAAAGGCACTGAAGATCCTGGACACGAAAGCGGGAACCTTAACTGCCCTTTCTCCGGTGTATGAAAGCAGAGCTGTCGGGTTTACTTCTGTCAGATTATTCCTGAATATGTGTGCATCTCTTAAAACCGGGCTTAAAGCGCCAGAGCTGATGGAGCTCCTGCTGGAGACCGAAGCCTTGCTGGGGCGGCAAAGAAGCGGAACAGGCAGCACGGATCGCAGTATAGACCTCGACATCCTGCTTTACGGAAATAATATCATCAGGGAGCAAAGTCTGGTGATTCCCCATCCGCGCATGCACCTCAGGTATTTCGTGATGCGCCCCCTGGCCGATATCGCGGGACAAGTGAAGCATCCGCTGCTGAAAGAGAGCATGAGTGCTCTGGCTGAGCGATGCGGCGACAAAGACGGTACCCGGCGGTACTCAGGGGCACAACTTAATCTGAAACTGCAAGGGCATGTATGATTTTATTGCCATAGAAGGATGTATCGGGGCAGGGAAAACCTCCCTGGCAACTTTGATTTCGAAACAATTCGGGGCGAAACTGATCCTCGAGGGTTTTGAAGATAACCCCTTTCTGCCGAAATTCTACCAGGAACCGGGAAAATACGCTTTCCCGCTCGAACTTTCCTTTCTGGCCGACCGCTACTCACAGCTCAAGAATCAGCTCATCCCCCAGGAGATCTTTTCTCCTTTCACGGTATCCGATTACTATATTATTAAGTCATTAATCTTTGCCCAGAAAACCCTTGAAACGGATGAACTGAACCTGTATTCAAGGCTTTTCTCCATCATCAACTCCACCCTTCCCAAGCCCGACCTGCTGGTTTATCTTTACGTTGATATTGACCGGCTGCAGCGCAATATCAGGAAACGCGGACGAAGCTATGAACAAAACATTGAAGATGTTTATCTGGAAAAGATCCAGCAGGGTTATTTCGACTTCATCAGACAACAGCAGGATATGCGAATACTGGTCATGGACACCAATGAGGTTGATTTCGTGAACCGTACAGAAGATTATGAACGTATCCTGGAAATCATCACGAAAGAGCATAAAACCGGGGTGACCCGGATCAGCCTGTAAATAAAAAAGGCCATCCTCGCGGACGGCCTTTTTTTATCATTATCCCGGAATTATTTCACTGCATCCTGGAAGGCTGATTCCTTAAAATACTTGAGGAATTCGCGGTCTTCCTTAGCCTGCTCGCGGTATTTTGCGTCGGCCTGGATAGCTTTGCGGATATTTTCGTACATCACTGAGGTGTTCCCCTGACGGGCACCAGCCACTGCCATCAGATAATAAACAGGAGCAGTCTGCGGTTTGGTGCACTCGAGGGTCTTCTGTCCGTCACCGGCGCTGCCGTTGAGGATCTGTGCAAGAGCAATGTTGTATTTGCATTTTTTGCTGCCGAAAGAACTCAGGGCGCCATTGTAATCTCCCTGGCGGATCTTGATGATACCTTCGCCATAGCTGCAGTCAACATTGCCTTTCTTGGCAATACCGAAATAAGCAGTGGCGGTTTCAATGTTCTTATTGCATAATGCAAGCATACCCAAATTGAAAGCCACCTGCGGATCGTCCTTTTTCAGAGTGTTGGCCTTTTCGAGATAAGTACCAGCCTCATCCAGTTTGCCAATCATCATGGCAGCAGCACCGGCATTGTTGAAATTCCTGTAATCGGTGGGATAAAGGGTAGTGGCTGATTTGTAGATCTGGTATTTGGTGTTCCAGTCTTCAGTAAGGGTTGCTGAGTAAAGAATTTCCTTCTGATCCAGTTTGTCAGGAGCAGTGGTGGACAGCTTGATGATCTCTTCCTTGGATTTTTTGGGCTCGTAGCAATACAGTTTGAGCTCATCGCGGCGGAGAACAGAAAGCATGGCTTCAATCTCGGCATAAATAACGGTCATGTCCTTGATGGCCTTTTCACGTGCAGTCTTGTTGTCCTGACTGTTGATCACGTTGGCAATGGTCTGTTTCTGCGGGATGTTTGAAGCATTGAGGGCTTTCATGAAACCATCATAATCTTCACCCTTTGAAACCACGTTCAGCTTGGCATCTTCAGGTTTGGCAAGATTGATCACCTTGTCCTTGATCATCTTCTTCAGCTTGTCAATCATGTAATTGTTACCGGTCTTGCCACGCTCATCAGCCAGTTTCTGGTTGATGGAAAGTTCACCCTCAGGAGAAGCCCAGGCCAGAATGTCGAAAGATTTAATGGCCCAGTTTTTCTTCATGAACTCTTCCAGGGCCGTGATTTTATCTTTGGAGGCCTGGTCCTTGTTGAGGTTGAGGTTCATGTTGAGGTTTGACTTGTTGTATTCAAAATAAAGGTTAGCCGATTCGGTGATAATGGTTTCCAGTTCGTAACCATGCTCTGCAACCTGCACGTCCATGTCGCACTCAACGCGCTCGGAAGTATAGATAACGCCGTCAGCCAGTTTAACATCACCCAGCTTAACTGATTTCTTCTTGAGTGAAGCAGTGGGGTTGACAAACAACTCGGAAGCATTCATAGCCGGGTTGTAGTCGAAGATATCGGTATAAGTGAATGAACCGCCTGATTTGTAGCCCATTTTCTGACCGTCACCGGTAGCTTTTTCGCCCATCAGCTTGATGGTCTTCAGCTTGGTTTCACCGGTAGCATACTTCAGGACAGGAGTGAACTCAACCGTAGCCTTCTTGTGGAAGTACTTGGCCGGAATGGTCCCTGAAATGGATACCGAAATTTTACCGCCATGAGTTTCCAGAACTTCGGGAGTAGCTTTGAACTTAACGGTGTTGTACTTTTTCACCATCTTGCTCAGGCCGCAACCGGAGGCCAGGAAAACTGCTAAAACTATGGCAGCTAAAACTTTAAGGTTAGCGTTTCTCATAATTTTATTTTTAAGAGTTAGTAATTTCTGGTTTTTTTCGACCAGCAAATATATAAAATCTAAATGCACAAGGGAAAAAAATCAAAAAAAAAGCAACAAACCCGACCTTTTACCTACTGTTTTAGTTTGTTGAAAAGTTCCCACAAAACGATTCCTGCACTGACTGCTACATTAAAGGAATGTTTGGTCCCGTACTGGGGTATTTCAATGCATCCGTCGGCCAGATCCAGCAATTCATCATCCACCCCGTGAACCTCATTGCCCATGATCAGCGCAATGCGTTGTCCGGGAATGACTTGCATTTCATTCAGGAAAATGCGGGGCTCGGCCTGTTCGACTGCATATATGCTGTATCCCTGACTGCGAAGGTATTCCACGGCCTCCCGGCTGTGTTCAAAGTACCGCCAGGTCACAGATTCTGTGGCATCCAGGGCTGAGCGCTGTATTTCACGATGCGGGGGACAGGCGGTGATACCACAAAGCAGGATCTCTTCAATGCGGAAAGCATCTGCAGTGCGGAACATTGAGCCGATATTATTCATACTGCGGATGTTATCGAGCACCAGCACAAAGGGGAACTTTTCCGCCCCTCTGAATTCTTCCGTGCTGAGCCGTCCCAGCTCCGCATTGGGGATCTTTCGGGTCATACTCAAATTTGAAGACAAAAATAAGCACTTCACGCGAAGGGGCGCAGACGGATGAGGTCATTCACAAATAAATTCTATCTTTGCTTTCCCTGAAAAAAGCATGGCATCCGCAAAGAAAGATATCGCTGAAACCCCGCTGATGAAGCAGTACAACTCAATCAAGGCGCAATACCCTGATGCCTTGCTGCTGTTTCGCGTGGGGGATTTTTATGAAACCTTCGGTGACGACGCCATTCGTGCTTCCGGCATACTCGGCATTGTGCTGACACGCCGCGCCAACGGTGCCGCCTCCTATGTCGAGCTCGCCGGATTCCCGCACCATGCACTTGATACCTATCTGCCCAAACTCGTCAAAGCCGGTTGCCGTGTAGCCATTTGCGACCAGCTGGAAGATCCGAAACTGACCAAAAAGATTGTGAAAAGAGGCATCACCGAACTGGTCACACCGGGGGTGAGCTATAATGATAAGGTACTCGATCACAAAGAAAACAACTTCCTGGCAGCCGTCCACCTCAACGGAAGGGCCAGCGGCGTAGCTTTTCTGGATATTTCCACCGGCGAATTCCTCGTGGCACAGGGCAGCACTGACTATATCGACAACCTCCTGCAAAGCTTCCGCCCCAGCGAAGTCATCATACAGAAGAACAAACAGAAATCCTTCCTGGACACTTTCGGAGATAAATTTTATATCAATACCTTCGATGACTGGGTATATACGACGGATTTCGGCTACGGACTCCTGCTGAAACACTTTGAAACCGCCTCTCTCAAAGGATTTGGTATTGATGAGATGGAAAACGGCATCATTGCCGGAGGGGCGGCCCTGCACTACCTGGCCGAAACCCAGCACGACAAGGTCCGCCACATCAGCAAAGTCAGCAGAATAGAGGAAGACCGTCATGTGTGGGTCGACCGCTTTACGGTCCGCAACCTTGAACTGCTGAGTGTCCCTTATGAAAACGGGAAGACCCTCCTGGATGTGATGGATCACACCCTTTCGCCCATGGGCGCGCGTCTGATGAGGCGCTGGATGGTGATGCCCCTGCGCGACAGGCAACGTATCCGTGAACGTCTGGATGTTGTGCAGCATTTCATTGAGAAGCCCGAAGCGGCGGATCTTCTCCGCAAACAGATCAAATCCATCGGAGATCTGGAGCGCCTTATTTCAAAGGTAGCCACCGGCAAGATCAGTCCGCGTGAAATGCTGCAGGTCCTGCGGGCCCTCACCGCCCTGGATCCGGTAAAGGAGGGCTGCGCGTCGTCAGGCATCACCGCCCTTCATACCCTGGCCGAACAGATCAACCCCTGCCAGCTCATCCGGGAACGCATTCAGATACAACTTCACCCCGATGCACCGGTACAGATCAGCAAAGGCAATGTGATAGCCGAAGGCGTGGATGCTGAACTCGATGAATTGCGCAAGCTGGCTTATTCGGGCAAAGACTACCTCATACAGATCCAGCAGCGCGAAAGTGAACGCACCGGCATCCCTTCCCTCAAGATCGCTTATAACAATGTATTCGGTTACTACCTGGAGGTGACCAATACCCACAAAGACAAGGTACCGCAGGAATGGCACCGCAAGCAGACCCTGGTCAATTGTGAGCGCTACATCACCGATGAACTCAAGGAGTACGAAACCAAAATCCTCGGCGCCGAGGAAAAGATCCTCGCCCTCGAGACCCGCCTCTTCAACGAACTGGTCATTGCCGTAAGCGAGTACATCAGTCCTGTGCAGCTCAACGCGGCGCTCATCGCACGACTTGATTGCCTGCTGGCCTTCGCAGAAATTGCCGTGGAAAACACTTATTGCCGCCCCGATATTCACGAAGGTCTGGGGCTCGACATCAAAGCCGGTAGGCACCCGGTGATAGAGAAAAACCTGCCGGTAGGCGAGAAATACATCCCCAACGACCTGAATCTGGACAATGACAAGCAACAGATCATCATCCTGACAGGACCCAATATGGCTGGGAAATCCGCCCTGCTGCGTCAAACCGCACTCATTGTGCTGATGGCGCAAATGGGGTCCTACGTCCCTGCAGATGAAGCCTCCATCGGAGTGGTCGACAAGATCTTCACCCGCGTGGGCGCCTCCGATAATATCAGCTCAGGAGAGTCGACCTTTATGGTGGAGATGAATGAAACGGCCAGCATCCTCAACAATATCAGCGATCGCTCCCTCATCCTCCTGGATGAGATCGGAAGGGGAACCAGCACCTACGACGGCATCTCCATCGCCTGGGCCATCGCGGAATACCTGCATGAGCATCCCCTCTTCCACCCCAAGGTGCTTTTTGCCACCCACTATCACGAACTGAACGAAATGGCGGCGACCCACCCGCGTATCCATAATTACCACATCTCTGTCAAGGAAATCGGCAATAAGGTGATCTTCCTCCGCAAAATGGTCAGGGGAGGCACCGAACATTCCTTCGGGATCCACGTGGCCCGAATGGCCGGCATCCCACAGGCCGTCATCGAAAGAGCCGGACAGATCCTCGTCCACCTCGAACAAACCCACAGCAGGCAGGAACCCGCCAGGTCAACACCAAAAAAATCAGCAAGCGGAGAACAATACCAGCTGAGCTTTATTCAACTTAATGACCCCTTGCTGGAACAGATACGCGACGACATCCTCAATACGGACATCAATACACTCACCCCGGTGGAAGCCCTCATGAAACTGAATGAGATCAAGAAGTTGCTGGGAAAATAAGCCCGCGGCACTGCCCTTTCCAAAACTAGCTTTATATTTACGCTAAATTTCCTCATCTATGCCCCAGCTGATCAAATCCAACCGTTTGAGCGGTCTGCGCCCCGTGTTCACCGACAACCTGGAGAATTACAAAAGATATATCCAGATCCGCAAGAAGTTCGAAAAGAATAATATGTACCGCATCTTCGCGGAACCCAAGCTGGACCATCTGCGTAAGGAAGCAGAATGGTACACCGAATGGGAAGGGCAGATGATGTCATTTGATGCATGGCTGGCAGCACATCCGCAGATCCCGCGGGAGGAACTGGAATCTTCCGTTAAAACAGAAGTCAACCGCCTTTTTGCTGAATGTGCGAAGTACAAAGACAGTGACCCGGAATACCGTGCCCTGAATGAAACCCTGGTGCAATGCATTGAAATTCCGGATGTGAATGATATATATATTATACAACTTCCCGGCGGCGAGCAAAAGTATATCCTTTGCAACTGGGGCTTCATCAGCGATGCCTTCGACGCTGAAACCGGCATTGTCCAGCGCATGCAGGTATTGAACCTGCTCAACCTGCGCCTTACTTTCCGCTATCCCGGCGGACAGCCCGCGGCAGGCGAGAAGATCTTCACTGTTTACAATAATCAAACGGCAGAATTCACGACTGATAACAACGGTGAGTTCGTAATCAACCGCTTCCCCGGGAATACCTCCCTCTCGCTCTATCAGATCGACGCGGCAGGACAGAAAGCCAATGTGCACAACATCCCCGAAGTCACGCAGGACCATCTGGAACTGACCATCCGCAACCTGAAGGAAGCGGATCATGTATTCATTTTTAAAGACGCCGCAGGTAAAGAAATGTCCGGACTGCCCGTGACTTTCAGGATCAACAATGTTGACCAAACTGCCACAACCGATGCCGGGGCAAAGGTCATCCTTCCGGGCATTGCCGATCAGTCGGCCGTTGAATGTTACTATACCGGAAACGGGAAAACGCAACTGCTGGATTCATTCCGCAGCAACCTCCTGCAACTGGAGCATGTGATACAGGTTCCGGAAGGACTCATCGTTCAACCGCCTGTACCGGAAACACCCAAGGAGATCACCCTGCATTTTATCGACAAGAAGAAAGCGGATGTTGCTGATCTACCCGTTAGTCTTAGCTTCCCCACGGGTGCAACGGCAAACTTCACGACCGACGCCGGCGGGAAATTCACCCTGCAACAACCTCCGCACGGAAGCAGGATCAGGCTCTCGGCTATCCGGGACAAGATTCGCTGGAAGGGAGGCTTTAAAAGCGATAAGGACAAAAACTATTATCTCTTCATTTTTAAAAAACGCTCACGCTGGTGGCTTTGGCTGATCCTGGGATTGCTGCTCCTGCTGGCTCTGCTGCTGGCTGCATGGCTGCTCAGGGGCTGCCTCCGCGACATGTCATCTCCGCTGGTCGACAACAACATCCAGGTGGGCAATACCGAGATCCTCGTGGTGGACGACGCCGACAGCAAGCCCATCGCCGGAGCCATGGTGACCCTCAGTTGCGGCACTTACAACCAGCAGGATAAAACCGGTGCCAGCGGAAAAGTGACGTTCAATTCCATCCCATCTCCCACCGCTTCCAAACCCATGGTGGTATATGCATCCAAATCAGGTTACGGCGATGAACGGCAGGAATTCACCTACGCGAAAAATAAGATCACCATCCGCATGAAAAAGATCGGCGACGGCGGACTGGTGGGCAAGCGCGGACAGTTCAACGTGAACCTGCAATGGTACACCACCGACGATCTTGACCTGGTGATCACCGACCCCTGCGGAAACATGATCTACTTCAAGGATAAAAAGAAAAGCTGCGGCAGCGCTACCGGCGTACTCGACGTGGATGCCAATTTCGATAAGAACAAACTCACCGTGAAACCCCAGGAAAACATCGTGTGGGAAAAAGTGAAACCCGGACAGTACAGTGTTTACGTGGTTTTCTATGAACAGCGCGAAAAGCCGGCCGCCAGTTGCAAGGTCACCATTTTTAAAGGCAACAGAAAAGAAGAAATATATAAAACCATTGAATATACGGGTAACAGGGAACTGGTGTTGATTAAGACGGTGGTGAATTAAAGTGAGAAAGTCGAAAGTCGTAAAGTCATAAAGTCATAAAGTCAAAAGCCGATGCCCAATTCAGCAGCCAAGTTCCCAATATCTAATATCCAATATCGGTTAACGAACTCCGATACCCCGATTCTCCGATACCCCGATACTATATCTCAAAAAGTCGCCCTCAATATCCAATATCTAATATCTAATTTCCAATATCTGAACTCCTAATCCCCCGTACCGCAATAATCTAACGGGGTTTGAAACATGAACAAGTAAAAAATATCCATATGAAAGAACAGCAGATCTGCAGTTATCGTTTATCAGGTTTCAGGCCTGTGCTGGCTGACAATACGGAGAATTTCAAACGCTTTGTCCAGATCAAAAAGAAATTCGAGAAGGATGATCTGTACCGGCTTTTTGCCATACCCAAAATCGACATTGCGCAGGGATGGGCCTACTGGTTTACCGAATGGGAAGGAACGCCGGTATCGCTGGGGACGCTGGATGAGATCGAAAGGGAAAAACACCTTACCTACCTGAAATACCAGGTGGATTTTCTTTTCGAGGAATGTCGCCGTTACCAGGAGGTGGACGAGGAATACCGCGGATTGTATGCTGTGCTGGAAAAATGCATTGAAATTCCTGATTTTTCCAATATTTACATGATCAACAGTCCTAACGGTGAAAGGCATTATGTGCTGACCATGTGGGGCTTCATCAGCGATGAATTCAACGCGCAGAGCGGGCTGATCCGCAAGATCATCCCGAAAAACTACAAGCGGCTCAACATTAACGTGAAATACCGCACGGGCCACCAGGCTCCGGGCGAAAAGATCGCCTTTGAATACAGCGGTGGTATGCGTGAATTCGTAAGCAATGCCGAAGGACTTATTGTTCTTGAAGATGTTCTGCTCGATTCATCGGTGATCGCTTACCAGCCGACGGCCGACGGGCAGAAAGCCCATATCGTCACCTTTAATTTCACCGGACAGCCTGAGGAAACCATCGTGATCACCGGTTATGCACCCATGCGTTTTGTGGTCAAAGACAAAGACGGAAACCTTAAACCTTCTGAGAAGTTCGTGCTGACGTGGGATGGAAAATCCACTGAATTTATTTCTGATGCCAGTGGGGAATTCCGCATCGGCAGTCTGGAAATCTTTACTGAGGTCTCGGCCCGTCACCTGCCGGCCGACGGTAAGAAGGGCGATGTGTATCCTTTCCGCTGTCTTAAAAACCACGATCCCTACATCATCGTGCTTGGGGCACCGGAAGTAGTGGTTCCGCAGAAACCCACCCGCATCAAACTGGTGAACTGGCGCAATAAGATCATCCCGCAGCAGGAGTTGCACTTCAATTATCTTGACAAACAGGAAAGCCGGATCACCAACGAAGAAGGAAGAACCGAACTGGAAAGTCTGGCTCCGAAAACAAAGATCGGGATCAAAACGAAGTGGAAGAAAAGGAATTACCGTAAAAAGATCGTGATCAATCCCAAAAAAGACGAGTACATCGTCAAACTGGGCAACCGCAATCTCTGGTGGCTGCTGCTTCTCCTGCTGCTGGTGCCCTTCCTGCTGCTGATCCCCCTGAAAAAAGATGTGGCCGTCCGCGTGGTGGATGCCAAAGAAGGCACGGGCATCGCCGGGGCCTACGCCCGACTGTGTACCCACGAGCGCTACCTCTTTGATTTCAGCTCGGGGAGGTGGGACAGCGACCGAATGGCCTGCATGGAAGACAGCACCGACCTCACCGGACGCGTTTTGTTCAAAGACGTCCGATACAGTGTTTACCAGTGGCTCTTCTTCGGATGGGAATCCGGAATTGTTTACGCGTCTTCCGATTGCTACGCGGCCGATTCCGTTTCCCGCCTGTTCAGCCTCCTGGTCAAGGTACCCGAAACGGAGGTGGCGCTTAAGGCGCTCAGCACCGATCTTGATTTCCTGATCATCAACCGCGACAACGATGAGCCCTTACCGGGTGCCGATGTGAAGATACGCGCGGTAGGCGGGACCACCACGCAGGAAGGTAAAAGCGGGGTGGACGGCAAGATTGTGGGCAAGGACCTCCCGCTCTGCGGCGACGTGGAGGTGGTGGCCAGTTGTCCGGGCTACTATCCCGATTCCCTGAAAGGAACGGTTTCGCAGATCATCAACCTGATTGAGAAGCGCACGCTGAAGCTGAAACCCGTTACCCGGTCCATCACTTTTTATGTAAAGAACCTGAAGACGAAACAGCCTCTGCCGGGCGCCACACTGAAACTCATTGTCGACGGACGCGTGGTGCAGGAAACGCAGTCGAACACCAATGGCGCGGTTTCCATGGTGGGTGAAGCCACCTTTGAAAAGGTGCACATCATCAAGATGATCCGCGTGGATGCTTCAAAGATGGATTTCTACGACACCACCAAATCGGGCAATGCCGGTGATTTCGCCAACGGCAGCAAGGAGATGCGCACCATTTATATGCGCCCCAAAGACAAACCCTGCGATATCCGCATTGTGGATGCCAATACGGGTGCGCCGATCTCAGGTGCCCAGGCCGTGCTGACAAAAAGTGACGGAACCACCAAAACCGAGTTCAGCAACTCACAGGGTGTGGTGCAGTTTGCCGGACTCGACAGCGACGACCGCATCTCCATCGTGGCCTCCAAAGAACCGGATTACCAGCCCAACAGCAGCAAGATCAACAACAAGCTGGTAAGCGATCTGTTCAACGGCTCGCAGTCTGACCGCGATATCCCCCTCAAACCCAAAGCTCCGCCGGCCCTTCCCTGTCAAACGGTTTCCATCGGGGAAAACATCCGGGGCTATGATAAAACCATGGAATACGACATGGTGAAAGACAACGGGGAATTTGTGTTTGACTATTTCACCGATTTCCAGCGCGACGCCATCTTCATCTATTGCGGAAGCCGTCTCGTATGGAGTTACGACGGCGCCACCAAGCGCGATACCCCCACGGTTCGCATCAGATTCGACACCCGTATCATCAAGGTCAGGGTGAAGGGCGACAGCCGCTGGTGGTATAAGGTGAATTGTCCGGATTAAACCGATGTAATGATCTTCTTCCCCTGAGCGGGGACGTACATTTTCACCTGCATATCGCTGCCATCAAAAACGGCATAGGTGAAATGCACCACCCAGTCGCCCAGGTTGATGTAGCGTGCCTGTTCCGTGACCTTTACATCAAAGGGCAGGTGGCGGTGACCGAAGATCATGTAATCATAGTGGGTGATCTTCAGCAACTCACGGGCGTAGACCAGCAGTCTTTCATTCTCTGCCCCGCGGAAAATCTCATCGGTATCGCCTCTGGCCACGCGGCTTTTACGCGAGAAGTAAAGGGCCAGGCGTATCCCGAAGTTGGGATGCAGACGGGCAAAAAGCCATTGTGAAAAGCGGGAGGCAAAAACTTTTTTTATGAATTTGTAGCCACCGTCTTTGGGACCCAGTCCGTCGCCATGACCGATCAGGAATCGCTTTCCGCCGATCTCGCGGATCTCTTCCTTTTTATGGATGCGGATGCCCAGTTCCTGCGGAAAATAGCTGAACATCCACATATCATGATTTCCCGTGAAGTAGTGAACGGGGATCCCGGAATCCGCGATTTCCGCCAGTTTTCCGAGCAGGCGGACGAAGCCCCGGGGAACCACGGTGCTGTATTCAAACCAGAAGTCGAAAATATCGCCCAGCAGGTAGATCTCGGCAGCATCCGCGCGGATCTCCTCCAGGAAGTTCACCAGGAGCTTTTCCCGTTCCAGGCTCTGTGCATGGGTGGGAACCCCGAGGTGGCTGTCGGACACGAAATAGATCTTTCCTGCTTTACGGCTTTCTGTCATCGCTTGTTGCGCTTGCAATTCATCCCCGTCAGTTCACAGGGAAGGCGTAAAAATAATGCTTTTCCCGGGGATTTATTGTGAAGAAGAAATTTTCACCCTTTGGCACTTTCCTTGCGGGCGCCTGCGTTATACATCATTATGACATCAAGATCCGCGGCCAAGCCGGAAAGCCTCGAAGGGTTAAACTCCCGAAGCTGCGGAAAACAATAGCAACAAGAGGGGGAACGGGAGTTCCCCCGTTTTTTTGCATTCAACCCTTCTTTTAATCTACCACCATCACCTGAACCGGTGCCATAAGGCGTACTGATCCCGCGGGACCCTTAACCTTGATTTCTTCAAAATACACCATACATCCTGAATCCAGCTTCTGAATCAGGTTTTTCATTTCCTGTGTGAAGCTTCTTCCCGTTGCTGCCAGAACGATCTGCTTTCTGCCCTTTGTTGCCCGCATCGAAAAAGAAAGAATGTAGTGTGTATAATCGAAAGGCACATCGACTTCGATCCCCAGAGAAGCATGCTCCAGTAATTCATTACGGCTGATATAGGAATGATCCCGGTAACCCGGTCCGATTATGATGACCGGCTCAGGAAGGTGCTTTATCCTGAAGTGCTTCTCCCCGGCCTTTACCGTAACACCTTCATCATCCAAATATGAGATATCAAGGATGCATGACATCTGGCCGCTGACGCGGATGATGTAATATCCATCCTTCCCGCTGATGGTTCCGTTGCTTACACCCACCCGAATCCTGTCGGGCAACACACCGGGTATGGCAATCTGTACCGGGTTTTCAATACCGGCGTATAATACATTCAACATCTCCGGTGAAACCACAGGCATATTTTCCGACTGTGCCATTCCTCTGGCACTGCATAACACAAAGGCCAACATGACCACCCACCCCATTTTCGTTTTCATAATTTCAATGTTTAAATCCTTGTTCACTCAGCATAAACCGACTTATTATCTTACCTGATGATCCAGTCATCTTCATAGTTCTCGTGTCTGCCTTCCGGTTTTTGTATGCCACCGGTCAGGCGCCTGACTTCGCTGCTAACATAAGATTTAAGCTCCGATACCCTGATCTGCCCGTCACCGTCCCGATCGGCCCCCGTATGAATGAATCCCTTTAAGAGGCAATAAGTAAACACCCCGTTGTTCCATTCCCCGGACTCAAGGGCGTAACCGCTTCCTTCAGCGGCCGATATCACCATAGTGCCCGACATTCCCGGAAGGTTAACGAACAATTCCTGCATCAACAGAAAACTGTCCGGTACATCATATGCCCCTGCCGAACCCAGTGCTTTCAGGATTACTCCCCTTGCCGTTTGCGGGCTTACATCACCCTCCTTTCCGCTATATACAACTGCTCTGGACCCTTCATTTTCATTCTTGCCCTTTTCGGGATCTACAATACCGCTGTGACAGGCATCGAGTAACAGCAGCTTCCTTCGGGCGGGAATACCATCGAACAAACCCTCCAACTCATTATACGAAAGTCCTTCCCGTGCGGGATCGCTGAAGTCCATATCGCGGACTGCATAATAAAAAACATTCTTGCTGTCGAGCAATCCGTGACCCGCCAGATACACCACCACCCTGTCGTCCACCCCGGTCTGCATTAGTTTTTCTTTCAGATTCAGGATATTCTCACGTGACACCTCACGGTCAAAAAGAGTATCCACTTCCGCATGCATGGCCGAGAACAAACCGGCCATATCGCGCGCATCCTTCACCGCATATCTCAGATTGTACGCAGAATCCAGATATTCACTTACGCCAATCCCAACGAACCATGTTTTGGCGGTGAGACTATCGGCAGCAAAACAATCAACAGTAAACTGGACTTTCAGGCTTTCAGCCCCGCGATTGTTCATACAGGATACACTGATCCTGTTCCTTCCCGAGGATAAGGTCAGCGGTAAACTCAGTGTCTTCGGCTCCCCGGGCCGGGCATCCACCTCAATGCCTGCTGACCCGCCGAGAGGACAGGCGTTGACCTTCACGAACAGCCTGGTGATGAACTGATCAGGGTCCTGGTCCCGGACTTTTATCCTGAGTGTGATCTGACGGTCAGCTTGTATGCCCTCCACATCAGAAAGATTCAGGACTTCGGTCTGAGGAAGCGTAAAATCCTGGTCAAACAGACTCGTATCGACGGAACACAGCCCGAGACGCCTGAGCCATGCGCCACGATAAACATTCAGCAAGAGGGTATCCGTCACCCCCAAAGCCTTCATCACCAGATCCGGCCGGTTGTACTGCATATCCCACTCAGTGAATCCGTAATGCTGGTCGTTTTTCTTCCAGCGCAGCAGTTTTGCCGCCTCCGGGGTACAACTGTAATAGCCTGATTCCAGCAAACTCACATAATCATCCGAACGAAGCGCTATGCTTCGGTAACAGATGTTTTTATCAGGAAGGGAAAAGCAAATGATCTGAGAACCTTGATAAGTGTACGAACGATCAGGCCACATCCCCGAAGTGAAATGCACAGAATCCGTCAGGGGATAACTTGCCGGGCGTGCTTCCCTTGCGAAACCAAGGCTTTTCAGGACGGATTCCGGCGGATCTGTCCCGATCTGCTTCCATCCGTCAAGCTGCCAGAGCTGCTTCACATTCTGAATGCCTGTAAAATCGGCCAGCAGGTATTGATCATCATCAGAAAATGACACTATGGATGAGGTATATCCTTGCTGCGACAAGGTATTGAAATCAGGCAGCCGGCTCCAGTCCGACACCCGCCAGATCATCGGCTCCAGTCCGACATGAGCGGAATACAGATAGTGGCCGCCCGGACTCCAGTCCAGATGCGACAGGCCGTCTTCTTCAATCCGGAACAAGGGTTCAAAGTTGCGTGCATCCACTACCTGAGCCTGCTGATAAGAGAAGATCGCCAGTTTACTTCCGTCAGGACTGTAAGCTGCACCGGAGAAAGGATAATCACCAAACGCCCCTTCAGGAAGTCCGGGGATTATTTTCAGCAACTTCCCGCTGCTGCATTCCCAAACCCGGGCTCCGGCTCCTGCAGAATAAACCGATATGAGTTGCTGCCCGTCGGGGCTGAAGCAAACACTGCCCATGTGACCATAGCCTGAACCCCGGGCCATGCCCCCGTCGAGAACCATTTTCAGCCGGCCCGATAAAAGATCCCAGAGCCGGATCTTCACATCCTCGTGAACCGACACCAGAGTAAGGCCGTCGGGACTGACCGCCAGAGCGTTGATCCGTGGCGCCATTCCTGTAAGCGGGATGATACGTTTTTTGTGAACAGGATCTGTGAGATACAATTCATCCGAGAATCCGGGATAGCACTCCAGACAGTTTTTACCTTGCGGGTGACATTTCCAGGTCTGTTCGTTTGCAGTTATACAGTCATCTGTTCCTGTATGCAGACTTCCGTCAGAAGCATTGTAACAGGACGGCCCAGGATCGCTGATGATCACCCTCTGTCCCGAAGCATCGAAAACCGCATCAGGGTTTTTCTTATTTGTCCGCAGCATCCACAACATCTTTCCCTTGTTCAGGTCCCATACCCTTACGCAGGAATCTCCGCGGTTTAATGTCAGCATCTTTTGTCCGTCGGCGCTGCATTCCAGACTGCGGAGAACGGGATTACCGATGTTAAACTGACGCTCGGTTTTTCCCGACGGGATACTGGTAAGGGTGATGACTCCTTCGAGCTCAAGCACGATACGACCACCCGCCACGCAAGGGTACACGCGCGCATGTTCCTCGCCGAATGACGACAGTAGTCGCCCCGTTGCCGCTTCATAGATCTTTCCGTATCCGTACGACGACCAGGTGATGAAGTACCGTGAATCTGCAGTAGCTTCTATGCCGGAGCCCTGCAGCACGTAGATCTGATCACCACTAATGGCATCCCATACGCAGGCTGTATGATCTTCATCTGCCGTCAGAATATAGCGCCCGTCGGCCGTATAGGAAGCTGAAGTGATCCTGCCTGTATGACCGGCAGGAATGATCAGTTCCGGACGGTTCTGAGCGCTGAGCATACTTATGCAACACAGGGTCATCCCCAGTGCCGCAGCTATCTTTCTGATTATTCTCATCCCGCTTTAATCTTATGGTAAACCTCCGAGGACAAAGATATCGAATTACTTTCAATAATTAAGCTGGGGCATTAGGAGGACAGGCTCACTGCGATGGACAGACAACTGTCCCCCGCGCGGGGTGGAGAATCCGGGATTTATCAGTATTTCCTCCGCCGGCACCGGCGGCACCTCTTCCCCCTCCTCATCATCCTCCGGCATGTATTTCAACACAAACACCCCATCCGTCAAACCATCATCGATCACCAGGAATATAGGCTCTTCCATGTTTTCTCTGATTTGTGATCCGATGGCGTAAATTGTGCCCCATTCACTGTGCTCATCCATCTTAAACCAGGTCTCCAGGTCCACCTGTCCGTTGATCAGTTCAAAACCGCATTTATCTGCCTGGTCTTCCATACACTTATCCAAAAGACTCATACTAAGCATATTGGCAAAAAGGAAGTTGGCGAAGCAATGCGGAAAGCGCTCGTGAAACTGAACTTCCCACTCATAAACAGTGTCCACGAAAAGAAGGCCGGAGTCAATGTTAAATCCATCTTCATTGTACTTTTCCAGAGGGGTGCGGAAGCTGAGCTGGTGGATCATCGGAAATTGATTTGGCTGGCTCTGTAAAGATATGATCCGACTGCGTCAAAGTATGTCGTGGTTGAGGGTTTACAACGACGATTTTATATATGTGTGGACAAGAAGTAAATCCTATGATTTTTTCTAATCAAAAAATTCTGAAAACACTTTCCTTCCTTGTAGTCATATTGCTGATTATTGGCTATGATTTCGTTGGTTCCCTCAGAAAACAGCGAACCCAGACCCGGAACCGGTAAATGGCTGGATGGACATTTCATTGATAACAATGAAGTCGAATTCACTTATCGTGATGTTTACGAATTTCAGGGTAAATTATGGAATATAACGAGATTAGTGCATTGGTACCGGCTATAGCCTGATGCTGAATTCCTCGCTGCAAATACAACAGAAAACCACTCCTGAATTTCGAAGCCATACTCTGGCCCTGGGTCTCATGAGAATGAGATCAGCCAAATCTCTTTCGTTTAACCCCTAATCATACACCGCCATCGTGGTTGCGATGCACAGGAGTGACATGAAGAAGGAAAGGATGAGGCCGGTGAGGCCCAGGGCGAAGGATACGCGTATGAGTTTGGCGGAGGAGGGACGGTATTTGTGGGGATTGCGTTTGAATTCGGCTTTCATGCGGATGCCGCTGATAAAGGCGATGAGTCCGAAAGTGAGTCCCAGCACGCCGTAAACAAAGCCCACGGCCGGGAACCAGGCCAGGGCCCCGCAGATAGTGGCCACAATGCCGAAGACCATGCCCCTTATGGCCGCGCGTACGTAAGGAAGTCGCTCCGGCGCGACGGGCGCCACTTCTATGGGTTTCACCTTATAGGCGTCTGGACCATCTGCTGCCGGGGGAAGGGGCTGGGTGCTCGGCACACTGCTCAGTGCGGTGCCGGCCGGACGTGATGGCTCATTGGGCAGGTCCTTGCTGCCCGGTTCCACCGGTGCGACTTTCTGCAGCGGGGGCGCTTCCTGCGACAGCAATACCTCCAGAACCTGGGGAGGCTCCTTGTCGGAAATGCTCATCTGTACCCCATCGCCCGAACAGAGCACCACACAGATCTTACGGCCGCAGGCCGGACATACCGGCAGGATAAAGGCCGTGCGCCGGTAAACTTCCTTGTCGGTAAGGATACACAGTCCGGCCTGGCAGGCGGGACAGCTACACAGGTTCTGGTATTCCATCACGAATCTTCAGATTATCGCGGTAAAAGTAAGCGGAAAAATCGTATCCGCCCGCCCTTTCACAGAAAAAGCGTGAGGGGGGGGTGAGCGGGGAAGGGGACGCGGACATTCAGTTTACCAATTTGCCAAATATTCCGGCCCAGGAGAAAAGGACCAGCAAAGAGAATAGTAAAACTGCGATATAGCCAATGACCATAAGTCGCTTTCTGACGCCACTTAATACCGGATTTATATATCCTTCCCTTTTCAGCAATCGCATAAGGTACATTAAACAGGCAGAGCCTATGGCTCCGTTAAACAGAACTTTAAAGAAGACAGCCAGGGGATTAAGGTTCGATACTCCCTCACTCCATCTTTCATTGACTCCGTAAGGGATCACGATAAATGAAAAGATCAGCGCGATTAAAAAGAAAAATATGGGCACCCCCCACAAGACTGCAGGTCCATTAGTGACAATTCGGTTTTCATTTTCAGCAGGCAGGTTTAAAGGACGTTTGATGAGTATTGCATTGCGAGCAATAATAAATGCAATGGCTGTGATTTCGAAAATGAGCCAAAAAACATTAAGCGTTATCATTGGTTGATACTGTATCAAACGAACATAATAGTCCATCTGAAATAAATCTAAAAACACCAATAATGATGCGATCGTTACATTCAGCGTAAGAAATGTCCTGTTTAAAACAACCAGAGGATATACATATGAAAACATGGAACCGAGTACCAGAAAGATCAGAAGTGACGGGTGAAGAAAAGACCTGACATCCACAAGAAAATTCAATCCTCCGCCAACCATGGACGCAGTGTATTGGTTGCTCATATAAATAATACAAATCAGCAACAAAATGTTTAGATTAATCTTTTGTTTCCTCAGCGCAATGATCAATATTGCAAATATGACAGCAAATGAAGTATAAAAATGATCCCGTGCGGGATTTCTGAATATGTGAAATTCTTCACCAAATAATATAGGCCAGACCAAAGACCAGATTAGCTGCGTGAATATCATAATTGCTAGCAGAATTTCCGGAACTTTTGATAAAGGAATTGCGTTCATCCATTTCTTTGAGTGAGACTTGTCACTTTCTGTTCCTACAATACCTGAGGATCTTTCATGTTTCATATGATGGGTTATTTTGAGTGTTCCACGATAAGGATGGGGGATAGCTGTATAACCGCATACGCGGCCAATTTTTCGAGAAAAGGTAATGCTTCGGTAGCATTCTGATAACGCTGACCAGGGTTACGGTCAATACAATTTTTAATACGTCGCTTCCTGGGTGACAATTTCATGAATTACGAGATTGCTCTTTTGTTAAAGACCAGCACCAGTGGCCATTCTGGCCAAAAGATAAAACCCTCCCTGGACATTCGAGACCTTAGTAAAGATATCATGGTCTTTTTTATTATCATCTGACTAAATCAAGCCTCTTGTCACTATTAGCTCCAATCGTCTGCTCTATCTTATATTCAGGAGCTTGAATGTATTCATTATCACTAGTGTCCAATTAAAATAAATTGATTTTCAGTTGTATATAATCTTGTTCTTTGACATCTTGATTGACTTGATTTGCAAGTAATTCATTTATAGGCGTTTTGTCCAGAAGGGCTGTGTCTAAAATCTGTAATATCTCATAGTTGGATTTCGATGATTTCAGCTTTGTTTTTATAATCGCAATGAGCACGTAGGTGCTGATTGCAATATAGATTTGTGTTTTGACCGCATTCTCGGATGTCCCCCAAAATGCTTTGATTTTGAGGTGCTGTTTTATCCACTTAAAGAACAATTCTATTTTCCAACGATACTTGTACAACAGTGCCACATCAGAGGCAGAGAGCGAGAAGTTATTCGTGATGAAGATAAAAACTCGTCCGGTTTCCTGATCCCTGAATTTTATTCTTCGCAATTTATCCTCATAAAATTTGCCGGAATAATAACCCTGGGGAACGACGGTTTGGTCACACATTACACCTGCTTTCTTATCGCAAGCTTTCGAGTACAGCCTTGACAGTTTAGCGTTCTTTTTTGCACGTATGACAAAGAATGCTCCGCTGGCATGTATCCTGGAAAGCCTGAAATAATCGAAGAAGCCACGGTCAAAAATGTAAAAACCGCCCTTCTCGTAACTGAGTTCATCCATCACGTTTATTTCGTGAACCGAAGCTGGTGATATATGGATGAAAACCGGGATTGATGTTTGAATGTCAAACTGGATCGTTCCTCTCACTCCGCCTTTTGTACTTCGGAATGTAGCCCACCAGAACACATTCAGGCAAAGGTCAATGATGGTCGAGTCAAAAGCATACACCTTCCCAAGCACAGGCACCTTAAATTCGGGGTCATTGACACAGTTTTTCTGAGCCAGTGCGATAAGTTCGTATGTTAATGCCTCAAAGATCCGATAATCACGATTCTCATTGGCGTAAGCGAGATTTGATCGACTGACAGCCTTTCCAAATCCTAAATGGTAAAACTTAGAACTATGCGGAGTAATGCTTGTCAATAAATCCCGGAGGCTCTCCTTCTTCGACATCTGGCCAAACATCATACAGAGAAGCTGATTCCAGCAAGTAAAGTGTTTGACATACCTGTTCCCATTGTACTGCTTCACAATACGATCAAAGACCCTCTGCGGTAAAAACTCAACTACCTGTGCAAACACATACTTTCCCTGGTTCATAGCATTTATTTTCATCAAAGCTATGAACCCAATTCAAATCGTCACCGCCTAAAAAACTCATATAAGCCAAGTCTATCAAGCATTTCAAAGAACTATTTTGTTTTTTTATTGGACACTAATGATTCATTATAATTCTTGAACGATCTAATTATTTATTTGTTTCCTAAACAAAATAACTCTTCGGATGCCTATTTCGAAATTTGTCCTGACTCCCTACCTGATTCTTCCGGTTTTGAAGTATCGACTGGGACATATTGCTTTCCTCTTCGTAGCCGGAGTATTCCAAAAAACAGACATATACCTCCCCCCGCCACTAAGTTGGCTCCTAGGCGACCTTTGAATGCGGCCTTGCTGCGGATCGTCTCGGCAGCGTTTTCATTAATTCTCCCTCTTTCGTTCGCCTCTTCATAAAGCAGAGGCATCTGCAGGAAGAAAAACGAGCTGTTAAGAATCAGCAATAATCACAAAACAATCAGGAAAACATTGGGATTCTTTATTT
>CALGYY010000141.1 GCA_937934705.1 uncultured Bacteroidota bacterium | reverse complement strand
AGATAAAGGAATGTGACTGGAGTTCAGACGTGTGCTCTTCCGATCTTGAAGATTATGCGGCAGTGGATTACCGCATCATTTTTCCTGAGGATATGCCAGCGGCTGAGCGCAGCGACAGTGCCTATCGCTTCGAAGGATATCAGATCTATCAGTTGAAGAATGCCTCTGTCACCGTTGATGATCTTCATGATCCCGACCTGGCCCGTCTCGTGGCCCAGTGCGATATCCGCAATGGCGTAAAACAACTGGTCAACTTCTACTATGATCCGGATCTCAATGCTTCGGTTCCCCGCGAAGAAGTCAACGGAGCCGATGCCGGCATCGTCCATTCCTTCCGGATATTTGATGATCTCTTTGCCAGCGACGACAAGAGACTGGTCAATCACAAACAATACTATTACCTGGCCATCGCTTATGCTTACAATTCCTACGCACCATACGACCCGAACGATCCCCTCAGGCTGAACGGACAAAAGCAACCCTACCTGGCGGGTACACGCTCGGCTGCGGGAACGATCACAGTACAGACTGGCATCCCCCACATCCCATCACCGGAAGCCGGTGGGACCATCACCCATTCTGAGTATGGCGTACGACCGGTAATCAGGCGCCTAGAAGGCCAGGGCAACGGCGGTATGGTGATCGACCTTAGCCAGGAATCCTTGCAGGAAATCATCACGATGGGCTATGCCGGGGAACTGGAATACACTTATAATAAAGGTCCCGTCAATATCAAAGTGGTGGATCCGCTTAATGTTCCCGCAGCCGATTATATCCTCAAATTTATCCCTCCATCCTCTGGCCGGATTGATTCGTGCAACTGGCTGCTGACGGATATCACCACTGGCGTGAGCTGGACATCAGACATGAGTATCAGCACCGCATATGAACAGCTGATTCCGGAGCTGGGCCTGTCAATTCATATTGAACAGGTTCTCAAACCCGGCATGAACCTTCCGATCAACAACGGATTCCTCGAGGCTTCCATATATTTCGCTGACAGCACCCGGCAATGGCTCAGCGGCATCAGCGATTATGATGCTTACCCGGCATTCAACTGGATACGCTCAGGTATGTATACAGATCCGATCGAAAGTGCCAATGATGATTTCGACCCCGGTTCTGCTGAAAACCCCAAATGGCTCGATCCGGGAGAAGCCTTCGAAAAGGTACTCGCCGGCACCTGGGCTCCCTACGCCCTGGCTTCCTATATCACGAACGGTCCGGCCTTCCAGGTCAACCAGATCTACGCGACCAAAGCTTCAGTTCTCGGCAATATCGCTTCTGTTGACCTGATCATCACGGCCGATCGCAGCAAATGGTCGCGCTGTCCCGTATTCGAGATGTGTGAAGATCCGATCCTTTCCGAAGGCAACATTGCCAAACACGAGCTCCGTGCAGGTTCAACGGATGGAGAACAGGGTATGGGCTGGTTCCCCGGCTATGCCATTAATGTGGAAACCGGTGAACGACTCAACATGGCTTTCGGTGAAGACTCCTGGCTGGCCAATGAGAACGGTCGTGATATGAAGTGGAACCCGACTTCAGGACTCGTCAGCAATTTCGGCGATATCCTCTTCGGTGGCAAACACTGGGTTTATATCTTCGGTCACAACCGCGACAGTGTCAGCAGTATTTACGGACGGATCGACTGTCCCGCCTACGACGGTGGAGCATGGATCAAGGAAGCCATGCTTAAACCCACCTTTCATGACCGTCACAGAAGTTTCATCTTCAAGGATGCCATGTGGGTCGGCGCGCCGCTGACCACCTTCACCGGCAACTGGGATCCCGAACAGATCCCCTGTGATGTCCGCATCCGCATCAGGGTAGGCAAACCCTATCAGCGCTTCTGGTCGGCACGCAACCAGGGTCCGGCGATTCCTGTCAATAACAATTATCCCTGTTACGGTTTCAGCACTGCCGGCATTGCTGTTTCAACGCAAAACAGCATGGCTGCCGAAGGCTCACTGGCCCTGATCAATGTGGTACCGAATCCATATTACGCTTATTCAGCGTATGAAGCCGGAGAGCAGCAGATGGCAGTCCGTATTACCAACCTGCCGCAGAAGTGCAGCATCACCATTTATTCCATGCAGGGAAAAAAGATCAGAGAAATCCTGAAGGATGACGCATTACCTTACTATGAATGGGATCTGACCAACCAGAACCAGGTTCAGATCGCCGGAGGCATCTACCTGATCTGTGTGGATATCGAGGGTGTCGGCCAAAGCGTGGTCAAATGGTTCGGCGCCATGCGACCGGGCGGGGTCAATCCTTTCTGAAAATCATCACAGGCAGACTGTAGCGCCTATTCGATCATCAGCTTAAGCCGTTGAACACCCTGAGTGTTGCTGATCTGCAAAATATAGGTCCCGGGACACAGGTGGCCCGCATCTATCCTGAACGGTCGGGTATCCGGTTCATTGATTTCCATGAAGCAGCGTCCCTGAAGATCAAGCAGACGGATGCACACGCAATCAGGAAAATCGATGAAAAAGACCCCCTCTGCCGGGTTCGGATAAATGATTGGCTTAGCGGTTAAGCCTTCGGCTATGCCTACAAAATTCACGGCAATCGTATCGGATGAAGACCAGCATCCGTTGGTGTCGGTATAAATCACGAAATAATTACCATTGACAGGGGGCGTGTAATCCTGGGCGATCGCTCCGGACACCGGATTTCCGTTGTAATACCATTGATTGGAAACGGTATAGGAAGAGCTGAGCATACCTCCGTTTTGTGAAATAACAGGCGCCGCAGGCAATGGATGAACAGTTATTGCGAGCGAATCTGAATAAGTGCCGGTTCCGCAGGCGTTGACTCCGGCCACAAAGAGCCAGGCAGTTCCTGACCAGCCCGGAGTCCAGCTTATGCTGACCGTGCTGCCGCTACCCGTGACCGTCCCGGCGGCCGGAGGCTCAAGACCCCAGGTGTAAGATGTTGCACCTGAAGCGCCGGCAGTGCTATAGGTTCCGGGATCCTCACCGGTGCAGAAGTCATCCAAACCCGATGGCGCTGCAGCCGGGCCGGGCAGGTTACTGACTGTGATCAGCAGGGTATCTGAAGAATTTCCGGGACAACTTCCGTTCATCGCATAAACAAAAAGTGAGGCTTGTCCGGTGAAACCCGCGTCCCAGTCCACCATTGCACTGGTGCCGGCAGGTATCACGGTACCGGCAGCCGGCGGCAGTAAAACCCAGGAGTAATCCGTGGCTCCGCTGACCGGAGTCACAGTATAAGGGGTATTGGGTGCATCCGGACACAGGTTTTGGTCACCCGCAGGAATGGCAGGACTGACCGGAGTTTCCAACACATCAATGCTCAGTGCAGCACTGTAAGCGCTGCCACACATCACATTTACTGCACTGACACTGAGTGATGCTGTTCCGCTGAAAGCAGGATTCCAGGTCAGCGTCACAGCATTACCACTACCACTGATGCTTCCTGCAGATGGGGGTACAATATTCCATTGATAGGAATCGGCACCGGCTACGGGGGAAATGCTGTAACCCGAAGGTGGACTGCCCTGGCAGATCACGCTGTCGCCCGAGGGAAGCGAGGGCACCGCCGGATAAGACAACAGGGTCACAAAAAGTGTGTCCGAGACTGATCCGGAGCCACAGATATGATTTCCGGCAACGGTCAATCCCGCGGTCCCCGTCCATCCGGGTGTCCAGCTGACCAGAACGGTATCGCCCGTCCCGCTGAGACTACCCGCTGCAGGAGGAATGATCGCCCACAGATAAGATGATGCGCCGGCAGAGCCTGCCGTCGTGTATTCTGTATTGCCCGCTCCTTCGCATAGTAAAGTATCTCCGGATGGAACAGCAGCTTGTCCGGGCAGGCCCTGAATCACGATCAGAAGCGTATCTGAATCAGGTCCCTGGCAGGAAGCGTTGACTGCAGCGGTAAAGAGTGAGGCCGTTCCGGTCCATGTGTCGTTCCAGTCGATGCTCACACTGTTTCCCGAAGGAGTAAGCAGCCCGGCCACGGGAGGCAGCAGCACCCAGTTATAGGCGATGGCACCGGCCACCACAGGGCTTGTGTAAACGGTATTGGCCGGATTCACACAGAGCAGGGTGTCCCCTGACGGAATACCGGGACTGGCAGGAACCGGCAGGATATGAATCAAAAGGGAATCTGAGGCATTTCCTGTGCATATGGAATTGACCGCACTGACTGACAGGCTGACCTCTCCGTTGAATGCCGTGTTCCAGCTGATCGTGATGGTATCATTGCTCCCGGTCAGGCTCCCGGCTGCAGCCGGGCTCAGGTTCCACACGTAAGAATCTGCGCCAGGTAAAGTGGGAACAGTGTACAGCCCCGAAGCAAGGCCCTGGCAGAAGATCGTATCACCGGAAGGCATGGAAGGTTGAGCAGGATACTCCAGCACTTCAACATAGAGCGTGTCAGAAAGTGCGCCCGGACAGCTTCCGTTGCTGCCGAAAACACAAATCGCTGCTGTACCGCTGAAACCGGCATCCCAGTTCACCGTGGCGGTAGCCGAGGTACCGCTGATGCTCCCCGCCGAAGGCGGAAAGAGGAACCAGCTGTATGTAGTGGCATTGGTGGCACTGCTGGAGTAAACTTCATCGGCTGCATCACGGCAAAGTTGGGCAGTCCCCGAGGGGATTGCAGCCTGTCCCGGTATTGCCAGCACACTGATAGCGCCGGGGTTTAGCATCCCCGTAACGAAAGGGTTGGTACTGATTACCCTGAGCCTGTATGCACTTCCCGGAAGCGCTGACAAGGGTATGGTCGCATGAAATACTCCAGATCCTGTCCCGGCAATGGTATCCAGATTCAAAGCTGTAGTGAAGCTGCCCGTTGGATCAGAAAGCTGGAGAATGAATAGATTTCCCGGCAGGAACGTCCCGTTCACCGTGAATGCCACAGAAAAGGTATCTCCCGGGCAAAAGTTCAGTGTTGCCGGGTCATGTGTAATGATATCACCGCTTCCGATTACGTCAATTCTGCCGGGAGTCAGGGATTCATTCAATACCTGATAATTCTTATCAACATATTCCTGAGGTGTTGGTGCATCAATAAATTCAAGATTTGTAAATGAGCCCATACTGCCGGTGACATAGAAGCGCATGGTAAACAGAATGGAGGAATCAGGGATGCTCACACCTGCGAGTGTCGGATCATTCCAGGCCCACATGATCTTGCCGCTTCCGGTCTGCGAGAGTCCGAAAGAAGCGGTGCTCATATCCGGGAGTCCGAAGGCAACGATGCTGTCGAACTGGACCACAGCCGTAGAAAACTGAAGGGTTCCCTGCGCCCCGATTACGTCAGTAAACCCGGTGGCCCGCATTCTAACGTCAACATATGAGGAGGTCGGAGCCTCAACAGAATCACAAAAGATGCTGATGTTTCCACCAGGCACAGGCGTAATACTGATACTTCCGGCCAGCAGATCCGCATTCAGTACCTGAAATGCGGAATCGACCACTTCAGGTATAACAGGAGTATTGATAAAGCTCACCGGGGTTTGGGTGGCAGGTGGCCCGCTCAGGTTGAACAACACGGTGAATAAAGCCGCAGAATCGGGCATATCCTGACCCAACAGAAGAAGATCGCTCCAGGAGAACATCAGTTTGCCGCTTCCTGTCTGGGAGGTTCCAAAATTCCCTGCATTCATACCCGGGAGACCGAAAGACCCTAAGCCGACATAGGTGGCCACCGAGGTGTTCCACTCCAGGGTTCCCTGCAAGGAGTTTATATTAATGAAGTCCAGCGCACGCAGGCTGACGGCCACCTGGCTTCCCTGTACACCACTGACTGTGTCCAGGAAAAGGGTGATATCTGCTGCCGGACCGGAGCCGCCGATGCTGATGCTTCCATGTTGCAGGTTCGTTGCTACTGTATTATACAAATGATCGATCACCTCAATAAGAGTAGGAATCCCTGAGAAAGTCACTGCAGAACTTTGTCCCGCGCTTCCGTTTAACTGGAAGGTGATGGAAAAAACAACACTGCTGTCGGCCAGGCTCACCCCTGCAAAGGTGCCATCGAACCACGAAAAAGTAAGCTTGCCGCTGCCGACCAGGCTCGTCCCGAAATTCGAAGCATTCATTCCCGGAAGTCCATACTGCTGAACGGAAACATAAGAGACCACTGCCGGGTCAAACTGTATGGTCCCCTGCATTGAAATAATATCATCAAAATCCGCCACCCTTACAGGGATGGTAAGCTGTGTTCCCTGACTTCCGCTCAGATGCGGCATGACCAGAGATACGTTGCCCTTGGCCGGCAGCATTGAAATCCCGAGGACAAATATTAAAAGTGCAATATTTCTTCTTATCATAATATATCAATTATCATCTGCTACTCCAGGATCATCATGCATCCGGTCCGTTGTCCGGCAGCTTCGAGGCGACAGAAATACAATCCGGCAGGCATCTCCGTTACGGCCGGACCAGGCTGCGGCCACTGAATCGTGTTTGTTCCTTCATGAGCAATATCAGCATAAGAAAACAAACATTCACCTAAAACATTCAGGATCGTAAGCTGATAGGAGACTCCGGCTCCCGGGTTAAAAGCAATGGTGGTCTGCCCGTTGAAAGGGTTCGGAAAGTTCGTGAGTATCATCAGATCATCGTCATGTTCATTCATTCCGACATTGAGTTCCACGCGCATGTATCCCGCCAGTGTATCAACATTTAATGTATTGAACAGTGAATCGGATACTTCCCAGGGTGTCGGACTCGTGGCGAAGCCCAGCGGGCTGTTGCTTCCCTGCGGACCTGTGAGAGAAAAGCGAATGGTAAACAGGGGGGTATGATCAGGAAGATCCTGTCCTTCAAGGCTCAGATCGGCCCAGGAAAATGTGATTTTTCCGTTTCCTGCCTGGGTCGTTCCGAAATTCCCGGAGCTCATCCCCGGGAGCCCATATGTGAGCAGGGATGAAAAGGTGGCGACGGCCGGATCGAAATGAATTGTACCCTGCACGGAGTTGATATTGATGAAATCAAGGGCTCTCAGGGACACATCCACGTTTGATCCCTGAGTTCCGGCGATGGTGTCATAATAAAGAGTCAGGTCATATGACGGCCCTGCTCCGCTGACCAGGACACTGTCCGGGACGGTGATGACCACCTCAGGATTCATTGAACTGTTGATGATCTCAATTGCGGTGGGCGTTCCTGAAAAAGCCAGAACTGAGTTTTGTCCCTGACTTCCGGAGACCGTAAAAGTAATGCTGAATACCACACTTGAATCAGGGAGGGTATTAGGATTAAGCGATCCGTCAAACCATGAAAAGAGAAGTTTTCCGTTTGAGACCTGTGCGGTTCCGAAATTTCCGGTGTTCATCCCGGGCAGACCGAAATCCTGCACCGACGAGTACACGATCACGGTAGGATCGAAATCAATCGTTCCCTGCATAGAAACAATATTGATGAAATCCTTCACTTTCACCGGAACCGTTACCTGAGCACCATTCGCCCCGCTCAGGTGCGGCATGATAAGGCTTACAGAGGCGAACGAAAACTGCAAAGCCAGACAAAGAACAAAACAAAAGGACAGGATACGCTTTTTCATAATTATTATGTTAAAATCAAAAAGAAAAAGATGTCCGGCCGGATTGACCGGACATCTTCATTAACGGATCAGGATCATCTTGCGGATCACCGCATCTGTATTCGTTTGCAGGCGGCAGTAGTAAGTGCCGTCGGCCACGAGGAAACCGTCATGACCGATACTGTTCCATGTAATGGAATGAGTACCGGCGCTGTAATCACCACTGAGGGAGTACACAAGGCGTCCGTGCAGGTCATAGATGCCGATTGTTGCATGTGTTTCCTCAGGCAGAACGAAACGGATCTCTGTGCTGCCACTGAAAGGATTCGGGATATTCTCAAGACTCAGCTTGCTTATTGCCGAAGCAGGTTCCAGATGACTCAGATCATCAACACTCAGGCTGCCGTCAGTTATTCCGGCATTCAGGATCAAGAGGTCATGATCAACGCACTCCACGGGTGTAAGCAAGCCCGAGAATTGCAGTAAACTGCTCTGTCCGCTCTGACCTGAAACACGAAACTGCAGTTCGAAGACCGTACTCCCGTCAGCCAGGGTGACACCTTCAAGCAATTCGGTACTCCACAAAACTGTAAGGTAGCCATCCTGCACCGAATGGACTCCGAAATCGGGGTTCAATGCTGCTCCTGAGGTACCCAGAAATTCGATGACTGCAGGATCCCAGCTCAGGGTATACTGGAAGCCGCTGATCCCTGCGAAATCCGTCACTTTAACCGGAATGCTGATGACTTCACCATGTGAGGCGTGGAGATCAGGCATGCTGAAGCTGATACCTGCCGGGCTGTATTCTTTGGCAGTTCCGGGATCCCAGCTATTGTTGACATCCCCCAGCTTGCAGCCGATAAAATCCTGATCTGCGGCAGCCATCACACTACTGTATGAACGTGAGGACTCAAAGGGGAAAGGATTTGACGGCACCGCGAAAACGTAATCGGAATTCACAAAACTCCAGAGTCTTCCACCCGGGAAACTGGTAATATTCTGCAGGATGAGCGATTTGGTAAGCACAATATCAAGTGTCGTGACTGTTTGCGAGCCGTTCACATCCGCTGCAATCACCTTATAGGGCGAAGCGAGCAGCTGAACATTCAGTATATGACGCTGCATCAGTACGATGTCCAGAGTAGTGATTCCGTTATAAGTAAGTATATCATTATTCTTAGTGGGTGTAACCACATAACTGCTTCCCTGGGTTACATCAAAATCCCATGCCCCGTCTGCCAGGGTGTTCAGGGAATCGATACCGCTGCCGCTCAGTTTCACCTTTACGCCCTGTATGCCTTGTCCCAGTTCGCTCGTTACATTTCCGGCAATGTTCACCGTGGGTGAAACGCCTGAAATGGTCACGAATACTGAATCTACAGGACTATCGCATCCGCTCAGGCCGGCATAAACCGTGTACCAGCCACCCATAGCCGGCACTGCATTAGGAATAACAGGGTTCTGGGCAGTGGAGCTGAAACCGTTCGGCCCCGACCAGGAATAGGTGGCCGAAGGGATGGTGCTGGCGTACAATTCCAGTGTGGCATTGAGCGGTACCGGTGAATTGCTGGATGCCAGCGGTGCTGCCGGAGCAGTGATCACTGTCATGGTAAGCATATTCGAATTCACCGGATTTACTGTATTACAGGTATTGGAAGAAGTCAGCTCACACACGACCTGTGCGCCGTTGGTAAGCGAGGCTGTTGTGAAGGTATTGCTGTTGGTTCCTGCATTCGTGCCATTGACCTTCCACTGATAAACCGGTGTTGCACCGCCATTCAGCGCATTCGCGGTGAAGGTCACTGAAGTCCCGCTGCAAACCGTTGTCTGGGGAGTACTGATATTGACCGAGGGTGTCAGGTTGGGAGACACCGACATCAGGATGGAATTGGAAGTGACAGTTTGCGGGTTCACACAACCGGCGCTGGATGTCAGTTCCACGCTGATCACATCATTGTTCACCAGGGCAATATCTATATAAATGCTGGAATTTGATCCGACATCCGTTCCGTTCTTTTTCCATTGGTAAACGGGTGATCCTCCCTCATTGGCAGCAGTGGCACTGAAGGTTACAGATGTTCCGGCACAAACTGATGTCAAAGGTGTTGTGATGCTGACCGAAGGTGAAACATTCGGAAGAACAGTCATGGTGATGGCATTGGAAGTCGCAGGATTGTTACCTATGCAGGGCTCAGAAGAATTCATCACGCAGGTGATCACATCTCCGTCGGCAAGTGCCGTGGTATAATATGTATAAGTATTTGTCCCGACATTCGCTCCGTTCTTTTTCCACTGGTAGACCGGAGTCAGCCCGCCGTTGACCGGAGTGGCAGTGAACAGAACACCTGTCCCCGCACAGATCGCTGTGGCTGTATTGGGAGCAATGCTCACAGAGGCATTCAGGCCGGAGCTGGGAATCACCGTGATCATTACCGTGTCTGAAAGCGCACAGCCGCCGTTGGTAGAAGTAACAATATACTCCGTGGTTACGGGCGGCGTGGCAATCGGATCCGGAATATTAGGATTGCTCAATCCGGTCACCGGCGTCCAGCTGTAGTTGGAACCACCTGTGGTATTCAGCTGTACCGAATTCCCCGAACAAATAGTCGCGTCATTACTCGTATTCAGTTGTCCCGGTAAAATAGTAAACAAAGCATTGCTGTAGTCAAATACCAGTGGATTAAGGCCGGACTGTACACGGATCAATACACCCGGGGCATTGATGTTCGGCACAATCCAGTTGTATGTACCCGTCGCAGTGAGGTAGTTCGTCACAATGGGCACCCAGTTGGTTCCGTAATCAACAGAGTAGGATATGTTGTAGTTTCCGATAGGTGCACCTGCTTCAGTCCATGTAATGGTGTAGCCTGTGCATGCGTTCAGAGAATCTGTGCCATTGGGCGCGGTGACTGTGATCGGATTGGCTGTTGCTGCAATGGTGAATGCCAGGTCAGAAATATCTTCCTTGCAGGAATTCACATTGTCGCGTATCCTCAGGTAAGCATTTGTTGAAGGAGCATTGGGAACCGTCCAGTTGTATGTATTCAGTGAAGTGTTATAACCCAGCACAATGTTCGTCCATGGTCCGCTCGGCCCGGTGGTAGAATACGCCAGGTCATAGATGTTGGATATCCCGTCGCTCAGCCACTTCACCGGATAGACAGAGCCCACAACCAATACCCCGCCGTAATTGGGCTGTACGATCGTTACCGCCTTCTTAATGGTGAAAACGGCATCGCTGCGGTCTTCCCTGGAAGTAACACCATTGGGGTAAACCCTCACCAAACACTGGGTTGAAGGGTTGTTGGGTATCGTCCAGTTATAATTATTAAATGTATTCGTATAAGTGGCGTTTGTCTGAATGCTGATCCAATTGGATCCGTTATCCACTGAATACTCAATATTAAATGCTGTGTACTGCGGTGCACGCTCAAAGGTGATGGTCGTCTGCGTGCATGAACCCAGCATATCTCCGCCATTGGGAGTGATCACGCGCACCCAGGGCCGCAGGGTCAACAAAGCATCACTAACATCATTAATGGTCGGATGGGTGTAATTGCTCACGCGGATCAGTGCTTCTGCAGAATTCAGACTGGGCAGTGTCCAAGCATAAGTGCCATTGTTTGTAACATTATTGACAATGGTATTCCACGTCACACCTGCATCAAGAGAATACTCAATGTTGACAGTAGCGGCAAAGTAGGTAGCCGGTAACCAGGTGATGTTCTGGACGGTTCCTGCATACCAGGTCTGACCACCGTTGGGTGCCGTCACCACAGGGGTGGGAATCTGAATTGTGAAAGTGGCGTCGCTAACGTCATACAAGGCAGGGTTACCCACATTGCTGATCCTGATCCTGGCATATTGTGAGGGTGCAATCGGGAGTGTCCAGTTGTAAGATCCGGTATTGGATGTTGAACTAACAACTGTATTCCAGGTTGTGCCATTATCGAGTGAGTATTCAATAAATACAGGACCATAAAGTGTTGATGAATTCCATGTAATGGTTTTCACCGAGTTCACATTCCACACCTCTCCCCCGTTGGGACTCGTGAGTATGGGTGTGGCCGCTACAATGGTATTGGCTGCATTGCTGATATCCTTGCGGCAGACGTTCTGATTATCCCTTACCTTAATGTAGACATTGGTGCTCGGATTATTGTTCACATTCCAGGTATAAGAGGTTCCGGTTACTGCTGTTGCCAGCGTAGCAAAAGATGTCCCTCCGTTCACACTGTAAAGAATATCAAATATACCACTGGTGCCATTAGCCGTCCAGGTAACATTGTAATTGGTCAGTGCGTTCAGTATCACACCTCCGTTGGGGTTGGTGACCGTGATCGTACCGCTGGGATCAACCGTCGGAGATACCACATCCGTGC
>CALGYY010000140.1 GCA_937934705.1 uncultured Bacteroidota bacterium | reverse complement strand
GTCCTGGGTGACTGCATTCATTCTTGGATTTGTCAGTGCAGTATTCGATAACATCCCTCTGACCAAGCTTTGTCTTGATCAGGGGCATTATGACTGGGGAATGCTGGCTTATACCGTCGGCTTTGGCGGTTCTATGATCTGGTTCGGCTCTTCAGCAGGTGTCGCACTGACCAACAAATTTCCTGAAGGACGGAATGTTGGTCTCTGGCTGAAGAAAGGCTGGCATGTAGCCCTTGCATATGTCGTAGGGTTTTTCATCCTTTTCTTTATCTGGGGATGGCATCCGGGATCCAATAAGAAACACACAGAACCCGCAGATCAGTGCAAAGTTGAAGGCTGTCATGTAGCTAAAAAAGCACAGGAAGCGGCTGGACTGCAGAATGAAAATAATCCGGATTAAACCGCAATTCTGGTTAAAGCCGGTTGGGTCAAAAAAAAGGGGTGGCTGAATCAGCGCACCCCTTTCTGTTATCCGAAAAGGATTAAAAATGCACCAACATGGCCTGACCATAATAGGTTGCCGCACCGGCCAGATAACCGATCAGCGCCAGCAAACTGATACGCTTCAGGTACCAGATGAAGTCGATCTTTTCCATGCCCATGGCAGCAACACCTGCAGCTGAGCCGATAATGAGGATGCTTCCGCCTGTACCGGCGCAATAGGCCAGGAACTCCCAGAAGAGTCCGTCCTGTACAAAATTCGCGGCATACCCTGTGGCACCGGCAGCTTCAATCGGGTACATACCCATGGCACCAGCCACCAGCGGGACATTGTCTACCACAGACGACAGAATACCAATGGCCAGATCGATCAGGAAGATGTTTCCCAGACTGTTATCCAGTGCCTCGGCAAGGATGCGCAACTGACCGGCGGACTGCAGACTGGCCACTGCCAGCAGAATCCCCAGGAAGAAAAGAATCGTCGGGGTGTCAATTCGTGTAAGGATACTGGTCACCTGGAGGTTCGGCCGTTTCTTTTCTTTCCTTGCCCGGTGAAGCAACTCGGTGGTGATCCACAGAATACTCAGTCCGAACAGCATTCCCAGGTAGGGTGGCAGATGGGTAAGTGTTTTAAATACGGGTACAAAAAGTAAGGCTCCAACCCCGAGGAGAAGAATAAATACCTTCAGACGTTTGGACGTATCCACAGGAGCGTGGGTAGAATCTGAATGATCCACAGACGATGGTCTTTGAACCTGACCCTTCATGGTAAAGGATAGCACAATTAAAGGGACAACCAGACATACCAGACTGGGCAGGAATACCATCATAATAATCTGACCGGCAGTCACCTGGCCTCCGATCCACAGCATAATCGTTGTGACATCACCGATAGGTGACCATGCGCCTCCGGCATTTGCAGCCAAAACCACCATACTGGCAAAAAACCAACGGGTCTCTTTGTCCTGGATCAATTTTCTCAGAAGAGCTACCATAACAATTGTTGTGGTGAGGTTATCCAATGCGGCTGACATAAAGAAGGTGATGAACGAAATGATCCAAAGCAGGTTGACCTTTTTGGTGGTTTTGATTTTATCCGTGATGATGGTAAATCCGCCGTGACGGTCAACGATCTCAACAATTGTCATCGCACCGAGAAGAAAGAACAGTATCTCAGAGATCTCTCCAAGATGTTCCAGCAACTGGTTGTGGGTGATGAAATGCATCATCCCTTCTTTGTTTGCATGCTCAGGATTCGCTGCGGCGAATTCATTCCATGCCGGACTGACACCGGACATCAGGATATCAAAACTACCTGTCATGTAAAGCACCCAGGTCAGCACACCAATCAACAAAGCTGATGCAGCCTTATCGACTTTCAGGGGATGTTCCAGCGCGATGGCCAGATACCCCAGGACAAAAACGACGACCATTAAGATAAACATAGCGATAGGTTTTTATGATTATTGATTGAATTGTCGATCCGCGGGCAAAAATAGAAATTTCAGCGAAGATGGAATCCGGACTCATTATAAATAACAAATGACTGTTTTTCTGCTTCTTACGCACCCACTGGCCTGTCAAAGCGGAAAAACGAGTAAAATCTGCGGTGCGAATCCGGGGCAATAAAAGCCCGGCGAGGGTGGTTTGTATTATCAACACTCCCGTGTTAGCAAAATGCGGCATCAGCGGCAGACACAAAAAGGCATTAGAAATACTTTTACCCAACAAAAACTATCTATATGTCAATCTTGCTTCAGATCTCAGAAACAGGCACTTCAGTGGTGGACACACTGGCCGGACAAAGCGCGGTGCCTCCCGTAATGCCGACAGAGGAAACCCTGTCCTTTTTAGAGCTTGCTATGAAGGGGGGCTGGATCATGATTCCGATCGGGATTCTTTCGATTGTTGCCATATACATTTTTTTCGAACGTTTATTTCTGGTTCAGAAAGCCGGCAGGGAGGATTCCGGCTTCATGAACAATATCCGTGAATTCATCCGGTCCGGCAAAGTTGATTCGGCGATTAGTCTGGCAAAAAACACCAATTCACCTTATGCGCGTATGGTTCACAAGGGTCTGCTGAGATTGGGGAAACCGCTCGGAGACATCAACACGGCTATTGAGAACACAGGAAAACTTGAAATTGCCAAGCTCGAAAAGAATGTAACCATGCTGGCAACGGTAGCAGGCGGGGCTCCCATGCTCGGGTTTCTGGGAACGGTCACCGGTATGGTGCGGGCATTTTACAATATGTCGAAAGCTGGAAATAATATTGATATCGGGACTTTGTCGGGCGGTATTTATGAAGCCATGGTAACCACTGTTGCCGGACTGATCGTCGGGCTGATGGCTTATTTCTGCTACAACATTATTGTGGCCAGGATTCAAAAGGTTGTCAATAAAATGGAAGCCAGAGCCACAGAATTTATGGATCTTTTGCAGGAGCCTGCTTAACCACTTAAACCGCCCGAATATGGCAATGCAAATGCGCAATAAGAGAAATGTCGAGTTCAGCATGGCTTCCATGTCTGACCTGGTATTTCTGCTGCTGATTTTTTTCATGCTCACCTCTACCCTTGTCAGTCCCAATGCCATCAAGCTTTTGCTGCCCAACAGCAGCAGTAAAACCCTGGCCAAACAAACTATCACATTATACATCAACGAGCATTACGAATACTATCTGGACACCAAAGCTGTTGAAGAAACGGCACTGCAATCGGTGATCGGAAACAGCCTTGCAAATGAAACGGAGGCAACCGTTGTACTCAGGGCAGACCAAAGCGTTCCTGTTCAATACGTGGTCAATGTGATTGATGCTGTAAACAGGATTAACGAAGAAAAAAACACGAAACACAAGGTGATCCTGGCCACCAGACCGAAACCTGCCGGCTCCTGATGCGTATAAGAAACAGTTTGTGGAAATCCCCGTTTATTCTCTCTGACGCGCCCCAAAACCAAAAAAAAACCAAGCGCAATGAACGAACGAAAATACAAAACCGGCGGAGTTGTTGGAACCATTCTTTTTCACGCACTGATTCTCGTGTGTTTTTTTCTTTTCGGTTTCAGCTCTCCCCTTCCCCCTCCTCCGGAGGAAGGCGTTGAGGTGAATCTTGGATACAGTGAAGATGGTATGGGTGAGATCCAGCCGGATCAACCTGCCAGTGAAGATGCTTCGAGCCCGCCCTCATCGGATGCGCAGGATGATGTTGCTACACAGAATACGGAAGAATCACACAGTCTCGACAAAAAGAACAACAGCAACAACAAAACTACGACGCCGCAAGAGGATGCCGTAAATAAAAATGCCTTGTATCCCGGAAAAAAGAACCCGGGAGGAAGCGAGGGGGAAACTGGTAAGCCGGGCGATCAGGGTCATCCTGACGGTGACCCCGATGCGAAGAATCATTACGGAACACCGGGACCGGGAGGCGTGTCATTCAACCTTTCCGGAAGGAATAAAAAAAGCTTACCCAAACCCGAATATAACAGCAGGGATGAAGGCATCGTGGTCGTTTCTATTTGGGTGGATAAAAACGGTAATGTAACTAAGGCGATTCCCGGCGCGCGAGGCACAACCACCACCAGTACATACCTGCTCAACACGGCCAAAGCGGCCGCACTGAAAGCAAAGTTTCACGAAAAGGCAGATGCCCCGGAAGAACAAAAGGGGACCATCACTTACAATTTCATCAACCTGAATTGAGCGACTACCAGGAAACACTGGACTACATCTTCAGCAGCCTTCCGATGTTCCACCGTATAGGCGGAGCTGCATATAAGGCCAATCTGGACAACACCCTTCATCTCAGCCGGCTCACGGGGGAACCCGAGAATAACTTCCCCTCAGTTCATATCGCAGGGACCAACGGGAAAGGTTCCGTTTCCAGCATCCTGGCTTCTGTCATGCAGGAAAGCGGTTTGCGCACAGCCTTGTTTACCTCGCCTCACCTGAAGGATTTCCGCGAGCGCATACGGATCAACAGCAAGATGATCCCCAAGACGGATGTGGTGAACTTTTTCAAACATTACCGCAAGGACTTCGAAGCCATCCACCCTTCATTTTTCGAGATGACCTTTGCACTGGCCATGTGGTGGTTTTCGAGGGAGAAACCTGACATCGCTATCATCGAAACCGGGATGGGCGGCAGGCTCGACAGCACCAACATTATCCAACCTATGCTGTCTGTTATCACCAATATCGGATTGGATCATCAACAGTTCCTGGGTGGCAGCATTCATGAAATTGCAGGCGAAAAAGCCGGCATTATTAAACAGGGAACACCTGTGGTTATTGGGGAAACACATAAGGACAGTAAAGACATATTCGTTGAAAAGGCCCGGCAGATGGAGGCTCCCGTTTACTTCGCCGACCGCATATACGAAGTGAATTCCTTCCGCTTTAAGATGAGTCCTTCTCCAGTCCTTGACATGAACATCTGGAAGGAGGGAATAGAATATCTGCCTTCGCTGATAAGCCCGCTGGCAGGACTTTACCAGATGCGCAACGCCCCAACGGTGCTGTGCAGTCTGGATGTTTTGAATGACCTTGGTTTGACTACTTCTGTTGAACATATCAGGCAGGGCTACCTTAGAGTAACACAGAATACCGGTTTCAGGGGGCGCTGGCAGCTTATCGGCAGAAAACCTCTGATCATCTGTGATACAGGTCATAATCTGGACGGAATCCGTGAAGTGGTCAGACAAATCCGGCTGGTTCCCCATGAAGAATTACACATGGTATTCGGGATGGTTGAAGATAAAGAAAGGGGTGAAATACTGGACAGTCTTCCACGCTTCGCCCGCTATTATTTTTGCAAACCTGCCGTCCCGCGGGGACTGGATGCTCAGAAATTATTAGCGGAAGCTGAAACGCTTGGGCTCGCGGGGCAGGCTTTTCCCGGAGTTGGCGAAGCCCTTGAGGCCGCGCGCTCCAGGGCTGCTGAAAAAGACCTTATATTTGTCGGAGGAAGTACTTTTGTAGTGGCCGAAGTCGTTAAGTAACATTCATCGTATCGCATGATCTTCATATACGCCGGAACGGGAAGCCCCAGGCAGGAATATATCTTTCGCCTGGTCTTTGGTCATTGGCTCAGGCTGCCGTTCAGGATAATTGATGAACCCGGGCAGTTTGACCCGACAGAGGGTGTCCTGATCAATTATTCCTTGAAAAACATCCCGGGATCGGTCCGGATCACACCTTCAGGCCTGCTGAGCGAAGACCGCATCCGTGAATTTCAGCCGCTGCACCTCCTCACAGGCGAGCAATGGGTTCTTTTCCCTTTGGATGATGAAAAGAGCGCCCTTTCATTCGATATATTCTCGGCTGTATTCTGGCTGATAACGCGTTATGAAGAATACCTGCCATTCAGGTTGGATCCGTACGGACGGTTTGAGGTACAGGAAAGCCTGATGTGGAAATGTGGCGTGCACCGGCTTCCTGTAGTTGATCTCTGGCTTAACCGCCTGACACGCCTGCTTCAGCAGTATGACCCATACCTTAAGGCGGCGAACAGTGAATTTGAATTTTTACCCACTTACGATATCGATCAGACCTGGTCATACCTTCATAAAGGTTTTTCAAGGAATACCGCGGGTTTGATCCGTGACCTCCTGCTTTTCCGATGGCAGAATGCTGCTTTGAGGGTAAAGGTACTTAGGGGAAGGAAGACAGATCCGTTTGACTGTTTCGCGTGGCTGGATTATTTGCATGAAGCCTGTAATCTTAAGCCTTTGTATTTTATCCATCCCGGGACGTACGGAAAATACGACAAAAACATTCCTCTGCTGCATCCTGCCCATAGTGCCAGAATCAGAGAACTGGGACAAACAAATGATATCGGGATCCATCCCTCTTTCCTTTCATTTGAGAATACGGAACTGTTGAAACGGGAAATCGGACAATTATCCTTCGTTCTGGGCCGGGAAATTACCAAGGCCCGGCAGCACTTCCTTCGTATCCGTCTGCCGGAAACCTACCGCCGTTATATTGAATGCGGGATCACTGATGATTACTCCCTGGGCTGGGCCGGCGATAGCGGCTACAGGGCCGGTACTTCGAGAAGCTTCCCGTTTTACGACCTGGAGCGAGAAAATGCGACCCCGCTGATGCTTCATCCCTTATCCATGATGGACGGGGCTTATCAGGTTTACCGCAAAATCAGCGCAGAGGAATCTGCCTTGGAAGCAGCTGCCATGGCCGAATACCAGAAAGATACCGGAGGGCGGCTGATTACCCTGTGGCACAACGAATCCCTGAGTGATCAGGGGCAATGGAAGGGTTGGCGACCGGTTTACGAGCACATTTTAAGAACCATTACAGGCATCAGATCATGATTCGTTATCTTTCACACGAAGAGATTGATAAGGTGGCCTGGGATCGGTGTATCGAGGAAAGCAACGATCGTATAATCTACGCCCTGTCGTGGTACCTCGACCGAATGACGGATGGTCGGTGGGACGCGCTTGTCATGGATGATTACCGTGCCGTATTCCCTCTTCCTGTGAGAAAAAAAATGGGCATCCGCTATGTTTATACGCCGTTTTTCATACAGCGCCTCGGCATATTTGCCAGTGAAGATGTAAGCCCAGCCATGGCTGAGAATATTCTGTTCCACCTTCCTGCGGACATCAGGCTGGTGGAACTACAGACTTCGCAATTCCCGATGAAAGAAGAGCCTGCTCTCCGGATGATCCCATTGAACAATTATGAACTCAGTTTACGGGACTCTTACGATGAGATCAGGAAGCGATACAGTGACAATCATCAGAGAAACCTGAACAAAGCGCTGAAGCATGAATTCCTGATTCAGGAAACCTCACATCCGGAAGCGCTGATTCAGTGCTTTCGTGCAGGGAAAGGAAAGGAAATCAGGCACTGGAAAGAGAGGGATTACCAACGTTTTTCAGCACTTTGCAGCGATGGCCGGAACCATGCGGAAGTGCGCATACCCGTGATCAACAACAAAGAAGGAGAACTCATTGCCGGAGCTGTATTTTTCATTGACGGGGGCAGAGCCATTATGATCTTTTCTGCCGCGGCCCCCCAGGCAAAATCAAGCGGAGCTATGGTCAGTGTCATCGATTATTTCATCAGGGAACATGCCGGCCAGGACCTTATACTGGATTTTGAGGGTTCGGAGAATCCCGGGCTGGCCCGCTTCTATGCAGGTTTTGGATCCGTTTCGGTACCCTATCAGCGAATCGTCATCGACCGCTTACCCAAAGCGGTGAAAATGCTCAGGCGCATCAGGCGGTGAGTAAAAAAAGGTTAAATTCGCTGCGCAATCAGGAAAAGGAGGGCCTATGGTACATATTCTCAGCGAGAAGAATTCCCTGCTGAGCACATTCATCAGCGAGATCAGAGATGCAGAAATTCAGAAAGACAGCCAGCGTTTCCGGATCAACTTTGAACGGATCGGGGAAATTATGGCTTACGAAATCAGCAGAAAACTCGAATACACCAGCAGGGAAGTCATTACGCCGCTTGGAGTTGCTGAAGTTCAGGTATTAAAGGAATATCCGGTGATTGCCTCTATCCTTAGGGCCGGTATTCCTCTCCACCAGGGAATGCTTCGCTTTTTTGACCGCTCGGAAAATGCATTTATTGCAGCTTACCGCAAGCATCACAAAGACGGGCTGTTTGACATTCAGGTCGAATATATTTCCAGTCCTGACCTCAACGACAGGGTTCTGATCCTTGCCGATCCCATGCTGGCTACGGGTGCCAGTATGGTATTGACCTACAAAGAGCTGCTGGCCAAGGGAACGCCATCCCATACCCACATCGTTACTATCCTGGCCAGTATTCAGGGTGTGGAATATTGCCGTAAGCATCTGTCCCGCAAGGACCTCACAATCTGGGTTGGCGCGGTGGATGACGAACTCACGGCTCAGGCTTATATTGTACCCGGACTCGGGGATGCCGGAGATCTGGCCTTCGGAAACAAGATCTGACAGATATGCACATCAGTCTGAAAATCATTCAGGTGGTGTTGCTCAGCACGGTCAAATTCCTTTTTGCCCCCCCGCTTTCCATTGCCTATGGGTTCAACTACTGGCAAACCCTGCTGATGACGAGTACAGGGGGCATTGCCGGTGTATTCCTTTTCTTCTATCTGAGTAAAGGAATTCAGAAAATCTTCAGTCTCGGTGTCCAAAGAACAAGGATGGCTTTCGGGATGTCCCCGTCTGTCAAAGACACAGGAGAATCGCAGAAGAAATCATTTACAAAAAGAAACAAGTTCCTGGTCAGACTTAGGGGAAGGTTCGGCATGATCGGCATCATCGTCCTGACCCCCACTGTCATTTCTATTCCGATCGGGAGTTTTCTGGCCAGTAAGTACTATGGGGATAAGCGCCTGATATTGGTATACCTGTCAGTGTCAGTGGTCGCCTGGTCGCTGTTGGTTTCAAGTCTCTATTTTTTTCACCTGGTATAATCAGTTTCTCGTAGCAAGACTAAATGTCAGCGGCAGGGTGACGAGAACCCTGACGGATTCACCGTTTTTCTTTCCAGGAGTCCATGGGGGCATTTTTCTGACAGCTTTCAGTGCCTCATCATCACACCCGGCACCGATACCCTGAATGACCTGAATGTTACTGATACTGCTGTCGCGCTCAACAATAAAATTAATATATACCACCCCCTGAATTTTATTATCCAGTGCAAACTTCGGATAAGTGATCTGGCTGTGAAAGAATTCCTGCCTTGCTTTCTCTCCCCCGGGAAACATGGGCAATACGTCCAGCCTGGCCATCAGGTCGTAAACGATTCCCGGGTCTTTACTTACATTGCAGGCCGTGCGGTCAGTTGTATCACCAGTCTGCTTACCCTTTCCGGAAATACTGTCAGCTCCTTGTCCCGCCGTGTCCCCGGCCTGCGTTTGCGATTCGGCAATGACCATATCTGCCACTGAGGTTTCGTCTGATATCTCCGTTACCGAATTTTCCTCTTTTTCAGGCCCCCCAACCGGCTCTTCCAGAAAATACTCAGCCTGATACGGATTACTGATAACAGCATTGTCGTATTCAACCCAATCTTCCAATGCCAGTTCTTCAGGAATTGCATAATACACCAGCATTGAAACAAAAATGCTGCTGAAGAGGCTGAGCGAAATGATCAGGGAATAAAACAATACACGTACCTGCCGGCGCCGCATGGCATATGCACCGTAGTTGCGGTTACGGTGGCGGAATAAGATATCGTCGGAGGTGAACATTTTTTTCAGAAGAACGGCCTGATTGACAAAAGTAATACCAATTGCATCAAAGTTGGGCGTCTGCAGCAGCGATATTATTCAGTTCCTGATGAAGGGTTTCCCACAGCAACATCTGATCCTGAAGATGCTGCTTCAGCTTTTCATACTTCATATACATTTCAGGATCTGCAGACTGTTCCGGGTATTCCTGCGGATTGGAAAGGATCCGGTCCATCCTGCTGATCTCCTCTTCTGTCTGACGAATATCATTTTCGCATTGCCCGATTCTCGTTCTGAGTTTACGTGATTCACGCTCAAGTTCACGTCTGCGCTCGTACTCCTGCTTATTCTTTGCTGCAAGCTGCGCTTTTGTGCCCTCCTCTCCTTTCTTTTTCAAGGCCTCCAGCTCACGCAGGGATGCCAGTTTCCGGGCATCCAGAAACGCATAGATATCACCAATATATTGCTTGATGCCTTTATTCCTGAATTCAAAAATCTTCGTCGTTAATCCCTGCAGGAAATCACGATCATGGCTCACGATGATCATACTGCCGTCGAATCTCAAAAGGGCGTTTTTCAGGATATCCTTTGAAATCATATCCAGGTGATTGGTCGGCTCATCCAGAACCAGCAGGTTCACAGGACTCAGCAGCAGTCGGGCAAGTGCCAGTCTGGACTTTTCACCGCCGGAAAGTACTTTTACCTTTTTATCAATGGCATCGCTTCCAAAAAGAAAACTACCGAGCAGACCCCTGACCCTGGGCCGCATATCTCCTGTGGCCGCGTCGTCAATGGTCTGAAATACTGTTTTTTCCATATCCAGAAGCTCTGCCTGATTCTGTGCAAAGTATCCAATCTTTACCTGATGACCGAGTTTCAGAACCCCTTCGTGTTCCAGTTCACCAACAATCATTCTGGACAAGGTGGTTTTACCTTCACCATTACGCCCGACAAATGCAATACGCTCGCCCCGGCTGACATTGAAACTGATGTCCTTCAGAACCTGATGCGACCCGTATGATTTCCCGGCGTGACTGGCTTCCAGTACCACTTTTCCTGAATGAGGTGCCGGCGGGAAGCGGAAGTGAATGGCTGATGCATCCTGTTCATCAACTTCGACCTTTTCGATTTTATCCAGGTATTTCAGTTTCGATTGAACCTGTCTTGCCTTGGTGGACTTATACCGAAAGCGGGTAATGAAGCGCTCGATCTGCTCGATTTGCCGTTGCTGGTTTGATAAGGCTGCCAACTGTTGCTCTCTCCTCTCCTCCCGAAGAACAACATAATCAGAATAACATGCTTTGTAATCGTAAATTTTCCCTAATGATATTTCTACGGTACGGTCCGTAACATTATCCAGGAATGCCCTGTCGTGCGAAACCAGGATCAGTGCTCCCTGATAACCCGACAGGAATTCTTCAAGCCATTGAATGGATTCAATATCCAGGTGATTGGTGGGTTCATCCAACAGCAGCAATTCCGGTCGTCTGAGCAGAATTTTAGCCAGTTCGACGCGCATTTTCCATCCACCGCTGAACTCGCTGAGCTTCCTGCCGAAATCCCCTGGTTCAAAACCGAGTCCGGTCAGCACCTTTTCCGTATCTGCCTCCATAGTAGCCCCACCCAGGAGGTCGAAGCGGTTATTGGCATGATTGAGGCGATCAATCAACTGAAAATATGCGGGGGATTCGTAATCGGTCCTGAGTTCGATCTCAGACGTGAGAAATCTGATCTCTTCCTCCAGGGCCCGGATCTTGGAAAAGGCTTTAAGCGCCTCCTGAAAAACCGTGAGGCTGCTTACGACCTGCATTTCCTGAGGGAGGTAACCGGTTTCCATCCCTGAAGGAATAACAATGGTGCCGCTTTCCGGCTCCATCAGCCCCGAAATGATTCTGAGCAGGGTCGTCTTACCGGCACCGTTCTTACCAACCAGTCCGATCCTGTCGCGTGGATTGATTATAAAGGAGATGCCATCAAACAAAGGCACTCCCGAAAATACGACCGATAGCTGGTTAACAGAAAACATCCGTTTTTTTTGCGTTTGCAAAGATACCAATCCCCGGCTAATGACATGAAAAAAGGGCTGCCCCATTGCGGACAGCCCTTTCAATCAATAAGCTCCGTTCTTATTCCACAACAAACTTGCGGCTGAACTGACCCTTGACCGTTTCGAGGGTAATGAAGTACATACCCTTGTTCCAGTCTTCGGTATTCAGGCTGAAGTGATCCGTTCCGGGATTTTCTGAATAAACCAGAGCACCCACCATATTGGTCACCTTCACGCTTTGAACAGTTTCACCGGCAACAACGTACATCATTCCGTTCACGGGGTTAGGATATATGCTGACACCGTTTTCACTTGATTTCTCGATACCCGAAGAAACCGAGATGTTGATATCGTCAACATAAAGGTTCCACATATCCGCAGGACTCGTACACTGGAATCCGATGTAATAGGTTCCGGTAGCAGGTACCGTGAAATTGGTGTTGGCATTTACATAGGTCTCGTTGGTGAGGCCTGTATGACTGGCCAGCTGAGTGGTCTGTGTGGCAACCGTATTATTCATGCCGATGGTCACACGGAAACTTTCGGGATAGGTAGCCGATTCCACAACATAATAATATGAAATGTTGTAGGTAACTCCTGCGTCGAGATTAATGCAGGTAGTGATGAACCAATCATTCGCAATGTTCACAGTGGTGTATGAATACTCCATACAGGCAGGAGCATTGTTTCCCCCTGCTGTGGAGAGGAACCAGGTCACACCATCGTTGTTGGCATCGATGATTCTGTAACCAGCAAGGTCCTCTGTAGGTTCAAATCCCATTGAGTAAGGGACAGTCTCCGGTGTCAGCTGAGAAACGGTCAAAGAAACCGTATCATTCCACTGTTCATTGTCACCGGTCATCACAACATAAACAAGGATGTCATGATCTCCGGCCGCTGAAAGGTCAGCTGTAGCAGTGAATGTATAATCATAGCTTGCTCCGGGGAGGATGGTCTGGGTAACCGTTTCTGTCACCGGTGTGCCACCGTCTACCACATAGGTCATGTTGAAAGTTGTAATATTGGCAGTTCCCATGTTGTGAACACTGACTTCAATTTCCTCGTCTGAATCGAGTGCGCAACCCGATTCAAGGCCGTTGATGGAAGCCAGGGCTGCATCATTGGCGGGGAGCGTGGTAATGTAAGGAATTGCCATTCCGGTGATTTCTGCATCTCCGGCAAAAGCACCGATCAGAACTGAGCTGCCGTCAGCGGGATTCACGATCCTGAGTTCACCGCCGGTGGCATTGTTATAAGCAGCCATGTACAGGATATCGCTGTTGAGGTCGAATTCCATATCCTGTGCATAAGCAGCATCAAATCCCAGGGGCCCGACAATAGTTGCAGCACCGGTAACCGGGTCAATGCTGTAGAAATTATCATCCGTTATGGCCGCAGCATAGAGGTTACCGCTAAGGTCACAGGCCAGGTTGATCATCAGCGCTGAGCCACAGCTACCGACAAAGGTTGCGGCACCACTGAGGATGTTGATTTTATAAAGGTTGGAAGCGGCTCCGTCCCAGTCAACCCCAAAGAGGGTGTTGGTGGAAAAGTCATAAGCCATCCCAGAAATCCCTTTGCCGATATTTCCGATCACTGTTCTGGCACCGGTGAGGGTGTCGATAGAGATCAGGGTATTATCACCGTAAACGGCACCGAACCATTTGTTGCCATATCCCCATGTACCCGCACTCACGAAACTGGTTCCAGTCTGGTCTGCCAATGAGGTGATCATGTCTGGTGTTTGCAGGTAGGTCTCTGCAGGTCCCTCGGGCAATACTGCTGAAGGATCGTATGCATTATAGATAAAGGCCCTGGTAAGGGGCATCACCTGAATACTTCCTGTGAGTGTGTCGTTTGAAGGAACTGAGTCCGCAGCCAGAACGGTATAAACGGTCATGTCATAGGTTCCGATGGCAGCGGCCCATGTGGCGAAAGTGACCTGCTGGGTAGCACCCGGAGCAAGGTTGGTCACTGTTTCTGTATCGGTATAACCACCCTGGATTTCAAGGGTAACATCGAAGGTAGCTGCGATAGTTCCTTCATTTCTCACGGTGACTTTGGGGTCAACATTGCCCGGAGCAAGGACGGGGGGTTCATCAATACTGATGGGAGCTACATCCCAGAGGTTGGTAACGCTGGCCTCGAGAGTATCGTTTGCAGGGAAAAGATCCCCGGCCAGCGAGGTATAGATCACAATGTCGTAAACATGCCCCGGAGCAGACATGTCGGCCTGCACGGCAAAGGTGAAATCAAAAGATGAACCTGAGGGTATGGTGTCAAAAATTGTATCATTCACCGGGGCACCACCGTCGATAACATAAGTAACGGGGATATCCCAATGGTCAGCCGTATCAAGGTTGGCAACCCTGACAGTAATGTCTTCAGCAGCTGTCAGCAGCGTTGCGCTGGTTGGTGCTACGAGGACCGTCGGGCTGACATCATTGTCAAACACAGCCAGGTCAAGCATTTCGAGGCCCCAGATCATTTCATTCTGGACACAGCCCCCGATGGTGGCTTTATTCGGATAAAGCTCATCCGTAATAAAAAGTCCTCCGGCAATGGCTGTTGCGGGGACAGTCACTTTGGTGGCTACATCGAGACTCAGTCCGGTAGGTGCGCCGGTAGCAATAGATATCTGCACGATATTGTTCCCGTTTGGAGCATCCTGGTTATAGATCCAGAGATAAGGTCCACCGCTTGAAAATCCGTCGTAAGCCGACCCGTAAGCTGAGGTCTGAAGGTGATTGGCTGCAGGGATGGTCTGAAGAACGGTTCCCGTTTTACTGACCAGGCTGAACTGATCGGCCCAGTTTCCGCACCAGAAAGCGTCGTTCACGGGATCATACGCGATATGCCTGGCTGCAACGGAGGCAGGAGCAGTAATGGTTGAGACCAGGGTATGACTGGTAAAATCCATCTGGCGGATCAGGTTGTTGGCGGCGGCACCGTAGAAGTACTGACCGTCATAGGCCAGATCGCGGATGGCCGATACTCCGGCAATGGTAAAGCTGTCAACGAGTGCTCCAGCAAGGGTATAACGATAGAAGTAAGCGTTACTGAAAACACTGGCGTAGATATAAGTTCCGTCGGTCTCCACCCCGGTTGCCAAACCACTTGGGATTGGGGGGACAAAAGAAAACTGCAGATCGAACTGGGCCTTGGTTCCCGGAAGAACTCCCTGCTTGGTATAAGGAGCCATGTCAAACAACTGAACCTGACCGCTTTGAATAAGCAGTCCGGGATTACCGGTGGCACGTCCGTCCGGCCTTGCATTTTTTTGCGTGTTCTGTGCTTGTGCCCATGCGGAGAACAGCAGGGCTGAACTCAGGACAACAGCGAACAACGCTTTGGTAATGAACTTCATAATACTGAATTTTGGTTTATAAATATGGGGAATTGATTTCCCGGCAAAGTTAGGAAAATTATCCGGAATTTCAGGATTTATTAACGAATATAATGAACTACAATTCATTAGACATAAGAATAGTCCGTTTTCGTGAAAAGCAGTATTTTTGCAGTTTTTACTTTCTGTAATGAATCCAGATACGCAAGTAAGTACCACGGGTCAGTCCGGTGAAAAGAAACTGATCGATATAGAGCAGGTGATCGGCAGTAAAAATCCGCGTTTACTAAGGATGCTGCCGGGTTTTATCATCAGATACCTGAAGAAGAAGCTGCATCAGGATGAGATGAACCTCTTCATCAGGAACAACGGTCATCTTTACGGTCTTGACTTTGCGGAACAGATCATCCGTCTGTTTGAGGTGAATCTTCAGGCCAGGGGAACGGAGAATATTCCGGCAGAAGGCCGTTACCTGATTGCTGCCAATCATCCCCTGGGCGGACTGGATGGAATTGCATTGATCACGCTGGCAGGGAGGATACGCAAAGACATCGTTTTTCCGGTGAACGATCTGCTGATGAATGTTGAAAACCTGAAGGAGCTTTTCATACCCGTGAACAAACACGGCAGCAATGCAGAGAACATCATGTTATTTGACCGGACTTTCATGTCTGATGTTACCATTCTCTTTTTCCCGGCGGGTTTGGTATCCAGGAAACAGAAAGGTGGAGTGATCAGGGATCTGGACTGGAAGAAGACATTCATCGCCAAAGCACGGAAATCGGGCCGGGATATCATACCGGCATATATTGAGGGACACAATACTTCCTTTTTCTATAATCTGGCAAGGTTCAGAAAAAGAATGGGCATTAAACAGAATATAGAAATGCTGTATCTGGTTGATGAAATGTATAAACAAAAGGGCAAGACCATCAGGATCACCTTCGGCCGCCCTGTATCTCAGATCGGAAGAGCACACGTCTGAACTCCAGTCACATTCCT
>CALGYY010000139.1 GCA_937934705.1 uncultured Bacteroidota bacterium | reverse complement strand
TGGATTCGTCAGGAGGCCAGAAGATTTTATCGTCCATTTTCATAATCTCCCCGTACGGAACAATGTCGAGGATGTATAAATCCTGGTAAATGAATCGTTGTTTCTGAGTCTTGTCTTTTCTGAAACCATCCATTCCGGTTAGTCCGGACTCGATCTGTTCGTATTTGCTCCAATCAGAGATCGCGACTGCAATATCCAGATCATTTGTGGCGCGTCCGGATTTTTCCCCATGAATATCCATTAATATATCCCTGGCTGTAGCCCCGATTACAAAGAATTCCGTTTGTATGGACGCCAGGTATTCCGACAGTTGTTCCAATAAGGGTTTCAAAAGCGGATGCTCAAAAGTGCTACTTGAGATGTTGTAATTCATTATCAAAAATAATTTGTGCGGTTTCTAAATTCCGGTCATTACCGCTATTTATCAAATCTGCGTATACCAATGCCGGGGGAACAATGGCGAGATCATTCTCCTTCGGTTGAATGGACGTCCAAAACATCTGAACAATTTCCACATCACCATTTTCATCCGGTATAAGACCAAAAGACTTCGCGCATTCCTGCCAGCTTTTAGTTGTGTAAATGGTATAGAATGCAGGTTTAAGATGGTTGGTAAGAATCGCGGCAGCGGGTTCTCCTCCCCAAAGTGTGTTTTTCGCTTTTAATGGATTCAGATCAATTTTTTTCCAGTTGGAGTATTTTGATTTGTCAGCAAAACGCAGCTGGCGTTTTACAAGACGGGGACGGAGCACATCCTGGTACGCAACGATCCATCGGTCAAGAAGACCTGATTTGTTCTTTAAAACACGTTTGGACTCGGTTTTAAGAATGAATTTAAGATCTTCCAATTCCCTCATCACATGACTTATGGAGCCAATGGCAATACCTGTTTCTTCAGCTAATTCCCTATACGAACGTTGCAAGGGTTCGGGTCTTGTTAATAAATTAAAAATCAGCCGAATGCCAGCTTCCTGAAAAGCCCTGGTTTGGTTTGTTTTACTTGCTTTTAGTGTTTTCTGGCCGGTGATATAAATAAAAAAATCACCTTCTTTAATATAGGTGTTCCCGGCAACATCCAGGTAGTTGATGGATTTCTCCTTAAATTCCAATGCAATATCACTTGCAATAAATTTAGCAATGATCATTATTGGTCTTTTTGATTTGGATTCCAATTCTTTCAGTTGTGCGAGCACAAGCCCCTTATTTGCTGTTCTGATCTCGGCTTTAGCAGTGACCGTAAACTGCATATCCTTAATGGTAAGAATGGCATCGTGCCCTTTACGTGCACTGCTGACCTTCACGGGAAAGGCAATCCTGTTTTCGAGCTGGGCCACCGCATCATAAACAAACTCACTATTGCGATACATTTTTTACGTCTTAGTGTTCACTTAATATGAGTGTTCATTGACAATGAACATGCAAATATAGTGAACATTTTTCGAAAAACAACACTTTTGTAAAATTAAATTCCGAAAAGCGCACTCTACAAAGACCGGAAGATTTGTTCAGAACAACTGCTCTTTTGCATAACAGCAGTAGTTTTGGACAATTTCTTTAATCACGACTGACTATATGGAAGATACGCTCTTTCGGAAGCAGATTACATAAAGAGCAGTGTTAAGGGTTTGTAAAACAGTCGATAATAACGATAACTGCAAATTGCGCTCGTCTTATTTACGCTAAAGTCTTTCTAAAATCAAGGGATTAATTTCCAAACGGGATATCTAATAGTACCTTGATTTTCAATCAGGCGCTCCTTTTTTGAAAGCACGCAAAGAAAAAACACTCTAAGTTTGTTTTAACCTTTTAATATCAACACGTTAGAATACCATGAGCAAAATTCTAAAATCAAGTCAAAATATGTATATACTGACTACGGATCAGAAGGTTACAGGTTTGAATCCTGTCGGAGTCACAAGAAAATCAACCACTTACGCAATAACAAGCCTAAGTGGTTTTTTTATTTGATACACATTTTGAGACACAATCCACTCTATTTGAATTTTCAGATTTTGTCGTTTAATTTGTACCCTTGACAAAGGAAATCAAAGAAATGAAAAAGGATAGCTACACCCTGACCGACATTCGCAAAGCCCTTGAAAACATTGAGTTTAGCAATCCGGGCATCAAACGCCTTAGTATAGAGCAGCTCGAATACGCCATCCGGTTGACCCGTACCCCGGCCATTTACAATATTGATAGCATCATCGAAAAGCTCCGGGCATACAATGCTAAACATGCCAGGCATCCCGAACACCTGCACGTCCGCGAGAAAGAACTCTGCATCATCATCGGCGTGAATAAGCTGGCGCTCCACCAATGGCGCAGGCGCGGACTCATCGAATTCTCCCGCACCGGTCCACGGTGTATTCTTTACAGCCTGCGCGACCTGCTGGGGGACTTCGAGAATATTCGCGAAGGCAATATCCCTGTGCGCTTTGATTCTTTGGATATGTAAAGGGAGTTGTTGCGGTCCTGCAGATGACTGAATTTCAATGATAATTAATATTCAGTCCACCTTTCCTTGACATAAAAACATATCAACTCCGGTTTTTTATCATCATTTTTCACCATTTTGCTTCGCAAGGTTCGAATCCCATCATGCCAAATGATGTCAAACAACGCCAAGTAATGCCATACGATATGTATTCATTTTCACTTGTTTTTTAAGCGTTTTTTTCTATTTTCTTTGTTGCAGAATTTAATTGCTGCAAAGATGGAAAAAATGATCTTGTCTAATTTATCGCTGGAGGATCTGGCCACTGAACTGGCTGAAAAGGTTCTTGAGATTCATAAGAAAACATATCAAAAGGAACTTTCTCCGGTTAAAGAGGAGTACCTGAATGTGAAGCAGGCGGCCGACCTTCTCGACCTGGCTGTTGCTACATTATATACGATGACGTGCAGAAGAAAGATCCCTTTTATTAAGAAGGGTAAGAAGTTGTACTTTCTGCGCACCGAGTTAGAGCTGTGGCTGAGCTCCGGAAAGAAAGCCGTGAATGAGGGACAACAACCGTCTACCAGCGAAATGTTCATCCGCAACCGGAGGAAGTAATTAATGCCGGGTTCCTTCATCATCGGAATGTCACGACTTGAAAAAGTCATTGAGGACCTCAGAAGGGACCTGGAACGGTATTCACAAAAGCCCGATGCCAACGATAAATTCATTCAAATGCAAAATCAGGTGATCAGCAACCTGGTAATAGCTTTCAATGATCTTGATACCCTGCAGTATGCTGAGGTATGGGAATCAATTGAGGATACAATCGACCGGATAGAAAGGATCGATCCGGAATTGAACGCACACAATATTCTTATCCAGACGCGTCCCGGGACATTGAAATGTTCCCGCATCGCGATTAACCCTTTTGAACGATGATAGAATTCACACCCATCAAGAAAAAATATATTCTGGACAATTCCATCGTGAACCAGTCCCAAAATGGGACATCCTCCGGGACAACTGTCCCGCGAAAGTACCATCGGACTACCGGGACAGATGCGAGTGATGAGAAAATCTATGAGGAATTATTGCAAAGATCTCGCATGTTCACGTACGATGAAGTAGAGGAGGAACAGCCTTGTGTTACCATCGAGGAACCATCGCATCAATCCACGGTGTGTTCTGTGGGCAACATTAGTCTTGTTGCAGGCAAAGCAAAAAGCCGCAAGACCTTTTTGATGACTTCCATTGTAGCATCGGTATTGAGCAACGACAGCTTTTTGAAATTCAACGGCAAGCTTCCTGACGATAAGCGCAGGGTCCTGTACATTGACACGGAGCAAAGCAGGATGGACTGCAAGAAAGTCCTGATGCGGATATCGGCCATGATGAATTGCAAGGAGGATGAGCATCCTGATAACCTTGAGTTCATTCGACTTCGACCCTTTCCGCCCAAACTGCGTCTGGGCATCATTGAGTACGCAATAAATCATACGCCGAATGTGGGTTTTGTAGTCATAGATGGTATTAAAGACGTTGTGTTTTCAATTAACGATGAAGCAGAGGCCACAGATGTAAGTTCAAAGTTGATGAAGTGGAGCGAGGAAAAGATACTACACATCATGACCGTGCTGCATAAGAATAAGACCGACGATAACAACCGCGGTCACCTGGGCACTGAGCTTGAAAACAAATCCGAAACGGTGATCACCGTGAGTAAAGATAAAGACAATAAGGATATTTCTGTGGTCGAGAGTCAGATCATGCGCGATCGCGAGTTCACCGCATTCGCATTTTCGATCGGGGAGAGCAATGTTCCTGAACTGGCGGACACATTTTCCGTTCCTGCGCGAAATAAAGACCGCCAGCCCTCCGACTTTGACCGGCAGACGCACCTGAATATGCTTGCAGGGATCTTTCCCGGTAATGATAACTGCTCGGCGCGCACCTTTTATGAATTGGTAAAAGCAGAACTACAGAAATACGGAGTAAGGATCGGCAATAACCGCTGCCGCGATTTCCTGAGTTACTATCTTGAGGAAAAGATCCTGACCAACCGCGGCGACGATAAGACCTATAAACTTGTTTTGGCTGACAATCAGAGTGTTTCGGTGTGTTAACACAAACCGTGTTAAGCTTAACACAATCTGTGTTGAGGGTGTTATTACATGTAGACACGCCCTTTAACACAACACACCTCACTCTTCCTGCTTAAAAATGTTAAATTCTTAAATTTGTTTTGTTTTTCGATCATCTTCGAGTATATTTGCTTGCTTTCAATCATTTTACGTCTAACCCTAAGTGACAATTTATGAAGAAAAGATCTACTTTCTTTGTTTTTATTGCCATTGGCATCGTTACCTCCTTCTTACTTCTTGGAAAAAGCACCTTCGCTCAGTCGGGACAAAAATGGTCGGCGGACGGAAACACCGTTCAAGCCGGTGACCGCCTTGGGAGCATTAACAATATGCCTCTAAGACTCATCACGAACAATGCGGAGCGGATAAGAATAACTCCCGATGGGAAAATCGGCATCGGTCTGGAAGTTCCTCAGTACAGTTTGGATGTTGCAGGGCGGTTCCATTTGAACGGCAAAGCGTTTTTTGATAGTACAATGACGGTTAGCGACCTGCTTGTTTTGTATGACCTGACCTCACAAAGCATAGCAGCAGGCAAACTGGATGTGTCCGGCAGATTGACCGTAGCTGGAAGCGTGGCAATGGACAGTTTGCTCACCGTTCGTGATGTTGTGATCCTTAACTCGGTATCTGCGAATAAATCCACCACTAATGATCTTCAGGTAAACGCGCTGCAGGGAAATGGACTGAGGTTGGTTTCCGCGGACAGCTTAGGTCAACTTGCCGCGTTTAATTTCAGCAGTAACCCAGGCGATGTGCTCTACGGCAATGGCCAGTGGGGTTCATTGCCCGTTGCGCCGCAGGTTCAGACCTGGTGGCAGGAAGACAGCAACGACATACACCCGACCAACACGGGTAATGTCGGCATTGGCACAGCAGATCCGAACTTTAAGCTGGACGTGAACGGCGACATCCGTTCTACTGGTTCGGTATATGCCTCGAATCTTTATGCCGAGCACACGGTAAATATTGGAGGATTCACTTTCAAGAACGGCGCGACCGGTAATACCAAAGACTCGATCAGTGCAGAAAACCCGGTAAACATCAGAGCCGAGAACTCCATTGGCCTCGATGCCGATACGGTGACCATTAAAAACCGTGTGGGTATTGGCACCAACAGCCCTGCTGCGGCATTAGATGTTTATGGGGATGTGATCGCGAGCGGATCGATCTATACCAATAACTTGTATGCTGCAAATAGCGTCAATATCGGAGGATTTAGGTTTAGTAATGATACGTTGATAAATGCTCGTGACTCAATTCGAACGACCAAGGCGGTTTCTTTTGAAGCATTTCAAAGTATCGATTTTATAGCCGATACTGTGACCATGAAGGATCGGGTTGGGATTGGAACGCGAACCCCAACGGAAAAACTCAGCGTTATTGGCAATGTGGGTGTGCAAGATACACTCAAGGTCGGTTCCGGTATAAGGGTTACGGAATTCGCAGGTGAAGGATATCGCCCTAACAACTCCACCCGAAGTTACAAAATGGTCTTTGCCGACAATGTTGGAAATTTAATTGTTCCCGATCCCAATGTGCCCATCTTCCAATGTAATTCTGCAACCCCATTTCCCTGGCTGCTTGGCGGCAATGAGGTGGCTCAAAGCCAACAGGGAGCTCAGCCCGATTGGATTGGTACCTGCAACGGATATCCTTTTAAAATGTACACTAACAATGCAGAGCGCATGAGGATTACAGAGCAGGGAAATGTTGGAGTAGGCACTCAAACGCCTTTAGTAAAATGGCACGTCGCGGGCGACGCCATGTTTTCAGGTTCAGGATCGACCGTGACATTTGCGCCTTTCATCAGGGGTACTAATAATGTTTCAACGGAAACAACTCCTGACTTTACCTGGTGGAATAATGACCGCACGGGCATCTTCCATCCCGATGCCGACGTAATCGGGTTCACGGTGCAGGGAACAGAACGTGCAAGGTTCAATGAGGCTGGGGATTTCTATATAAAGCAGGATTTGTATGTGAAAAACACCATTCGTGCAAAGGAGTATTTTGCTGAAGTGCCTACTTGGTACGACTTTGTTTTTGAACCAGGTTATGATCTGATGAGCATTGCTGAATTGGAAGTATTTGTCAATACCAACAAACATTTGCCGGATGTTCCGACAACAAAGCAGGTTTCAGAGAATGGAGTTGATCTTGCGGATATGACGTCGGTTCTGTTAAAAAAGGTCGAGGAGCTAACATTATATATTATTGAATTAAATAAGAAAAACGATTTGCTTGAGGAAAAAGTAAAGATGCTGGAGCAGCAAAAGTAATTCTAGTAATTTTCATTTATTGAGAACGTAATGAAAAGGAAAATAATCATACTGCTGCTGACATTTGTTGCTTGCTTTTGTTCCAGACAAACACAGGCACAACAAACCCTTGAACTGAATTCATCCACGCAGGGTTCAGGAGATTACTTTGCCCGTGACAAGGTCACTTTGAGTATTCCCTTTCACACCAACGCCGTGAATTACTCCTCCAACGTGTTTCATGCCTATCTGGATGAAAATGTAGTAATCCCCCTAATTTATAATGATACGCCCCAGATAATAGATGATTCGTACTCACTTAACACATCGCTTCCCGTTGGAACCACACAAGCTTACCTGGATGTAGGCAATGATGGCTCTGCTAATTTTGTTGTTCCTATTGAATTGCCCCCCGGTACAGCTGGCCTTCAGCCCGATATATCCGTTTCTTATAACAGCAATGCGGGGAGCGGCGTCATGGGTATGGGGTGGAACATAAGCGGAATGTCCGCAATTTATCGCATTCCCAAAACAATGGATCCAAATGGATTTACCCAAGGGGTACAGTTCGATAATCAGGATGCTTTTGCCCTTGATGGAAACCCCCTTGTTGAGTTGTCGCCCGGTGTCTTTAGGACATCACTTGAAACTTTTTCTCGGGTTACGGTTTTAGCAAGCAATGCCAATGGCCCGGTGGCCTTTCAAGTGGAAACCAAGGGCGGCCTTATCATTGAATATGGAGTTACTGATGATTCAAGACTTGTTCATTCGCTTGATAACACTAAGGTGATTGCATCCTATATCAATAAGGTCAGTGACCGAAACGGAAATTATTACACCTATACTTATTTTAATAACCCCACTTCCGGCGAATTCAGGATTGACCGCATTGAATATACAGCGAACGATCAGGCAAATATTCAATTATATAACAAGGTGAAGTTTGTTTATGAACAAAAAGCCACAAAAGATATTTGCGATAAGTACTTCCTTGGTTCATTGCAAGCGGATAATGTTTTGTTGAAAGAAATTCGGATTACATGCGAAGGTACCCTGTTTCACAAATATGTATTCAACTATTCAACGGATGTAAACGGGAACCAGCCGGATTTTGTTTTCCTGACTGATATTGAAGAAATAGGGTCTGACAATAGCTCTTTTAACAAGATTGTTTTTAATTGGGGTCAAAGCGCATCATTGTCGCCGGGAGATCTGACATGCGGAGATCAGAATGAAGTGTGGGACCAAAGCGAGAACGCTTTCCCCGGCACCTTTAAGCCGATACCATTTTATGGCGATTTTGACGGAGATGGAGAAATCGAGATTGCCACAATTAACAGAGGCTGCAGGCCGAATGATGGACTAGCGGTTTGGAACAACTCTGACAACAATTGTTCGGGAGATGATATTTGGTGGGATTATCAAGTTTGTATTCAAAATAGCGGAGGTCCGGGCGGAACTATCTGTTCTGATTTCTTTTTACAAGGGGTTTCTGACGATTACCCTGCCCAGTACTTGGTCAATCCAAGTAATTTCTATACTTTGGGAACTCCTGACCTTAACGGGGATGGGAAGGATGATGCGGTATTCTGTTCCGACAGGGTTCTACAGGGGGGAGTGTTCCGATCCATATCTTTTTATCCGTTGATAAGCACTGATAATGGGAATGGTGATCGATACTTTCAGCCCTTGCCGCCATTGGTGTTTAACAATGTAGCCGAGGATGCTCATGTGTCGAATGATCTTGCAGATTATGATGGTGATGGAATTACAGATATGTTGGTTAAGATAAACTCGTACGTTGGTATATATTATTCTAATCCTCCTGACCAGAGCAATATCGCAAAGTCTTTTGAGGACCAGCGTACGATAACCGACGGAAACACTTCTGTATCCGCGAGTGATATTGTTACATTGGACCACAATGGAGACCGCCTGCTTGATATGATGATGTATTGCTCGTACAGTCCTGGTTCCCAGGGGAATTCTGGCGCCTACATTTTTTATGGCACAAAAGACCGAGGTGTATTTATTCAAGCAACGCAGCCTGTTCAATCAAGCCTTATGTCGGAAAACAAGTATCCGGGTGATTTTAACAACGACGGAAATACCGACATTTTTGCCCCTGCAACTCAGCAGATTTTATTCTCAACAGGTGCCAACGGACAATTTGTTCCTGTTAGCATAGTCCTTCCCAATTATACGGACCCATTGCCTTCTGATTTGTATTCGAACTTTTACATCGGTGATTTCAATGGCGACCAACGCACAGATATCGCATTTTATTACTACAAAGATCCGCCGGTTCAGGGATGGCGATATGGATACTTCGGGTTTTGTTTTAATCAGAATTTATCGACAGGAGAATACACCTATTCTGAGATACAGAATGGATGTTACAGAGATGTAAGCTCGAGTGAATACAGAAAGCTTTGGTTCGCTTTCCCAATTGACTGGGAAGGTGACGGGATGACAAATCTCTTGTTTAAACGTTTATATTGGAACGGAACACCTGGAACTCCGGAAACATGGACAAGCGGCATCCTTCGCGGATCGAATCAATTCCTGACTAAATTATGCAAAACAGTGAACGGATTGGGAGAAAAAACGATCATTGACTATAATATTTGTGAAATGGGAGTGATGCCTGAGGCGTGTTCTTATCCTGTCACAACCCGTTTTTTTCCGCTTCAGGTGGTAAATGCTGTGCAATCCTCAACAGGCGTTGACGATCAAATGATCACTTCGAATTACAATTTCTTCTCTCCCCTCACGCATCTTAGGGGAAAGGGCTTTTTAGGTTTTAAAACCTTGGTTGAATACACACCGATTTTTAGTCGCTGGGTGGGAGGTGACGAATTACCAACACTCGCAAAGACCAAAAGCGTGTTTGATTTCAACAATCTGCATTTCTACCCCAATTTGACTTCGACAAGAGTAAGTTATTTGGTGAAAACTTGCCCCAATGATTGCTATAATGAATATTTGATCTCACAAAGTAATTACACAACTCGATTCTTTGAATTTGCGGACGCTCCAAATAGTTCGCACTTCTGGCCTTACACAGGGCAAAAGGAAGTTATTGAACATTACTACGAAACAGTAGATGTATCTCAACACGGAAATGGGGTTTATAGTTGTACGCCCAACGGAACCTTTATCTCCACATCGACCTCATACAGTTATCCGGAAGATCAAGGCAACGCATCATTTGGAAATGTGACCACTGTTACGGTATCGAATGGTTTGACACAAAGTGTCACAACGCTGACGGATTATGTACAGGCCGGTAGTTGGTGTCCTAATGCCCCGCGGGGGAAATCAGTGACAGTTACGCGCGATCAACAACCTTCCTGTGTCAGCAATTCTCAGTACGAATATGATCTGAATAATGGCCTGTTGCTTCAAAGCATTGAGCCGCCGGGTATGGGGGATCCCAATGCTTCCTTACCGGCCAATAATCAAAGTATAACGACTGACTATACGTATTACCCAACGGGAAACCTTCATACATCCATAGTTTCAGGGAACGATGTGCCATCCCCTTCCCTTATTTCGCTGGAGTATGATTCCCGGTTTAGATTTGTAACAAAGGAATCAAATTCGTTTGGACATTCTACCGAAGCAGTTTATGAACCAACCTACGGGAATATTATATATTCAAAAGATCCCAACGGTTTGGTTACAACTTACAAATATGATGGTTTTGGAGGATTAAAAGAAACTACCAGCCCGACCGGAATAAAAACAAAGATTGATATTGAATGGGTACAGGGAGCCGAAGAGGGTTACAACAGGTTGTATCTGGTTAAAACCACGGTGGACGGCATAAATCCATCTTACGCGTATTATGATATGTTAGGCAGATCCGTCGGCAGTAAAGATACCGCTTTCGCAAACAAAACCGTAACAAGCACTACGTACTACGATAAGTTCGGGAACGTAGTTCAGTCAAGGCAACCGGGACCCAACGACAACCGGGTAGTTACTGCAATATCTTATGATGCACTGGCCAGAGCAGAAACCGGATCCAGTTATATCACTTCCCAACTGACAGACCCGGTGACATTGACATCCCCGGGATCAACGGCAGTTTCTACAGTCACTCGCAGTTTTGATTTTTCCAATGATTTCACTTCCATCCTCACCGATAACCAATCCAGGAGCACCCGATCGAAGTACGACAAGTCAGGAACACTCGTGAGCTCAGTGGACCAGATGCAAGCCGAAGTTCAATATACGTACAATAGCCTCAATCAGCCATTAACCGTTACTGCTGCCGGAGCAGTGACCACAATAGAATATGACCGGTACGGCCGACAGGTGCTTTTAACGGATCCCGATGCCGGAACATCCACATTTGAGTACAATTCATTTTCGCAATTGTTAAGTCAGACCGACAACAGAGGCAATGAATACGAATTTATTTACGACGCGCTGGGGCGGCTCAGGAGAAAAACGGAAACTGCTGCAGGATCGTCGACCCCGGTTGCGTACAGATACTTTTATGATACCGAACCCAATGGGATCGGCCTGATTTCTTATATTAACGGAGGTGCTGGCAATATGCTTACCACCTATAAGTACGATGATTTCTCAAGGAATATTCGTGTTTCGGAAACTTTTGACGGGCAAAGTTTTACAACCGACTTTGTTTATGACAATTACAATCGTCCGAAGACCGTCACTTACCCTTCAGGTTACTTGGTGAACTATGTTTATGATAACCCCAGCAGTACCCTCATTCAGTTGACCGATGCCGCTCAGAACAAAATATGGGAACTTGCAGAGATCAATAATACCGGAGGCGTAAAAAGATCAAATCTTGGAGCCGACAACCATTTTTCGCGCGAGCAGACATTTACCGACCTTCAAAGCCCGGATGTATACAAATTTAATGTCACCTTTGGTGCCGACACATGGGAGAACAAATGGGACTATCTCTTTGATGAGGTCACAGGAAATATGACAAGTCGTCAAAACGTAATTACGGTTAACTCCACCGGCAACTTTTCTGGAATGGTGCCGCGCGACCTTACCGAGTTATTTTCGTATGATCATAATGACCGCTTGCTGGGGTCGGATCCGGCTTCGCCTTTGGCCACAGGTTTTGATGTGAGCTATGATTTGAACGGGAATATTCTTACCAAAACCGATGCGTTAGGCCTGATTCAGGATTACGCTTATGGCAGCGCCCCTTCGCCGGCACATGCGGTGCAGACAATAAGTCCACTCAACGAAACCGTAAATGCCTGTCAGGACATAACCTACACTCCCTTCCAAAAAGCATCAAGCATTATTGAAGGCGACTGTCCTCAGGCGCCGGACTACCTTTATCAAAACTACACCAGGCTTGACTATCTGTACGGTCTGGACCACCAGCGCCGGAAAATGACAGAGACAGAATATCTTGCAGGAAACATCGTTTCAAAGCGCGTAAAATATTACTCCACGGCTTATGAAAAAGAAAAGCTGGAGACCGTTGGTGTAATTAGCGAGCGTGAGCTTACCTACATTACCGCGCCGGACGGTCTTGCCGCGGTTTATGAAAAAAAGAACGGCACGGGAAAACTATATTTTGCCTGCCTTGACGGGCAAGGCTCGATCAATATGCTGGTGGATGCCGATAACGGAAACCTTGTTGCCGACCTTGCCTACGATGCATGGGGCCGCCCCCGCAATCCCAACGACTGGACCTACAACAACATTACTTTTACCGACCTCACCGATCGCGGCTATACCGGGCATGAAATGCTGAACGCCTTTGGCCTGATCAATATGAACGGCCGCTGCTACGATCCCTTTGTTGGGCAGTTTCTAAGCCCGGATCCCTTCGTGCAAAATACGACCGACCCGCAATCTTACAACCGGTTTTCATACTGCCTGAATAACCCCTTGAAATATGTGGATCCTAGCGGTTACTTCAACATCGGAATTTTGAATCCTATATTGCCCTATGGTTCGTATCACCCGCAGGCAGGTGATGAGATGGGATTTTACGGCTGGTTTATCCGCCAAAACCTCTGGAGCGCGGGAACATGGTTTGATTCGCGCAGCGCTTTCGGCTCGGAGTTTTCGAGGGAGCAGGCAAGTGCTTATAACAGATTGAGGACTTATACAGGCTGGAAGGAAAAAGATGAAATCTTGAATTATCAAGGAGGTGGTTTGTTTGGGAAGGGGGGATATTTTGGTAATGTGCCGATGTTTGAATCTACAAGTAATTTCCATTTTAATATTCCTATTAAAAAGCAAGACATTAATGATTTTAAGAATGCATATTCAAATTTTCTCATGCAGTATGGTCTTCAAGGTTATAATAGAGTTACCGTTTATAAAAGTAGTCCATGGGATAACACGGAGGGATATACTCAAGCACGAGGTAGAAATCAGGGATTTGTCAATATAATGGATATAAACCAGATGTATTATAAATGTAAAACTTTTAAAAGCACGACAAACTGGACAACAAATCAAGTACAGTCATGGTTGCAAGATAAAAAAGGGTTTGAGAACAAATTTTTTCATGAAGCTATACATGTATGGGATATTGCTAAGGGTGTTGATTATTATTTTCAAATGCATTATCCTAAGCAGAGATTCGCAAATTATACAGGACCAACTATAACTAAAATTTATGAGAATATTTTTGAAGTGAGGGCTTATGGAATGGAATACTTGGAGTACAATACAGGCGGAATACAATTTAAAACGGCGCTAGATAACGTGTTTACTTTGACAAACAGCATAATCCCAATCAAAGAAATCTTCGTGCATCCTACAATGATTACTGTGCCATGGTAAAGAAAATATCGGCATTCTTTGTATTCTTGTTGTCGGCTATCATTTCCCCGTCACAGGAGCAACCATCCGTTTCATTATTAATTCGAGACAGCGTAAAAACCTTTAACATAGAAGGTAACAATGATAGGAAAATCTATTTTCTTCATGGCAAGATTTTTAACAGGAAGATAGATGTCAATGTCGAAATATCTAATAATTCAGGGATTGATACTATCATCTTATACTCCTTATTTTCAGATCCCAGAGAAGCAATTGGCCTGTTTAATTGTATTGACACTCAGAATATTTTCGGTAATAATAACAACCAGATAATATGTAGTGCAGGATGGGGAGAAAATAGTTTTGCTCCACCAGGAAAGGGATTTAAAAACATCACATCATTAATAGACTCCAATTTATTACAACAACTCCTTTATCCTAAAGAATGTACACGTGATAATATAAGCAACTGGACAAGGGAATTATCGACGAATTTTGGCTTTACATATATTATAGAGGATGAGAATGGTAAAATAGTATCAGCGAATATTGAACGATTTAATTACGTTAGAATTGAAAAATACTCTAAGAAAATGTTTGCGACCGGAAGGTGGAATAGCGACAAATTAATAAAAACAGGCATAGCGCAGCAAAAGAAATGGGATGAACGCTTAACTAATAATTTAAACGCTCTCGAAATATCGAATAAACGAACAATAAATATTAAAATTTATTATAGAAATTACAAAAAGGACAGAATTGGAAAAAGGATAGCGCGCGACTGCATTTATTATAACTTTGAGCCTGGCAAGACATATTATATTACATTTTATTATATGTTTTACCTTTCCAAAGGCTATTTTACATTATATCCGTTGACTCTATTTTCTGAGACGATACATCGTGTTTCTGAAACCGATACACGCCAAATATTTGAGGGACAAATCACAAGCAATCGCGTGAAACTTATAGTCAAGTGACGACCAAACATTTTTTGTTATGAGAGCAATTTATATAATACTGATCTTAATTAGCATTGTAATAATTCAAATGCCTTGCTTTTCCCAATGCAGTTTTCTTGAATATTCCTACGACCCCTCCGGCAACCGCATTTCCCGGCGAATTGTTTATCTGAATAAACAGAATATTCAGGATGATCAGAGCACCACGCAGGATAGTACTGCCATGGCGGCGGCATTAGACCAGCAAGGTGATGGTTCAAGCGGAAATGTCGGTAACCTACCCGGCGATAACCTGAACGGTCAAGTGATTAGAGTTTTTCCGAACCCCACAGCGGGAAAGCTCGTTGTGGAATTCAGCGGCTATGCCGTAATGGATGCGGAGATCAGTGTGTATGATTTTCAGAATAAGTTACTCTTTACACGGGCGTGTAAAACCTTGCAAACCGAGATTGACCTGTCGGGATTTGAAAATGGGGTTTACCTGATGTATATCAAGGTTGAGGGGACAATGAGCAGTTGGAAGGTAATTAAGCAATAGGCGTTTTGTGAGATCCCTTATTTAGGCGGCAAGAGTAGTTTTGAATACTCCATTTTTTGCTCATCATCAAAAGATCCCAGATAATTTTCCGTTGTGCGAATATCAGAGTGCCCGAGGCTCTCGCTTATGTATGCAATAGGAACACCACCGCGTTTGAGGATGGTGGAAAAGGTGTGCCGCGCAACATAGGTGGTCAGGTTTGATTCAATGTGAAGTTCCTCGGCGATCTTAGCCATATGATTATTTATGGTGTGGATAAAACCCGCGATGGTCTTTTTGATTTCCGTCGGGGTCATTTCCTTATTGAGAACGGGGAAGATGTACTCGTCCTGTTTTTGCTTTTTATTCGCCCATTTATCTAAAATACGCTGAACCTGTGATGTCACCACTACCACGATCGGTTTAGGATTGCGGGAGGTGTGGGCGGTTTTTGCCCGATAGAAGATGAGCTTGTCACCACGCAGATCCTTGAACTTCCAATGACAAATGTCTGTGATATTGGCTCCATTGCAGAAGTAGGAGAGCAGCCAGAAGTCGCGGGCCTTATCCTGGGGCGAACCGGGCACGGCATCATAATCCATTATTTTTTGCACCTCGGCCATCGTAAGTGCCTTTTTGATGTTCTGCCCTTTGGGTATCTGGTACTTGCTTTTTCCAAAGGGGTATTGTTGTAAAGTAACTACCCCGTCGCGCAATGCTTCATTCACCAGCGTACGCAAACTGCGAAGGTAAATACCGACCGAAGTCGCGGAATTTCCCTGGGTCATCATCCAGCGTTCATACTTTTTCAAAAAATCAAGGGTGATCTCCGAAAACGATATCCGTTCCTGAAATTTCAACAGGCTGCTAATCGCACAACCATAAGAGCTGGCTGTACCGATCCGTCCTTCACCCTGCAATTTTTCGATATAGATCCTGAACGCCGTCTCAACATCGGACTTCACCTCCTGTTTAAAATATTCTCGTTCGAATTGCTCAAACGAAAAACCGGGCATGTGTTCAATAAGATTATCCACTTCCCGGATAATGCGATCCATATCGGATCGGATCTTCAGAAATTCTTTTCGCGGCTTTGGCCCGTGCATGCGGTTCCAGTCTTCTTTTGTAAGCCGAACGTCAATACCATAATATCTGCGAACCCTTTTGAACGTCACACGAAGTTTAACGGGATATTGATCGTCTTTGGTTGCTCTTCTTGTGTCAAGAACAATAGCGGTCGTGGGTTTCATAATTTGATACACATTTTGATACACAAAGGTAGTCAAAAATCGAAAACAAAAACAAAGAAATATTATTCTAAGTTTGTTTTAAACATTTAATATCAATACGTTAGAATACCATGAACAAAATTCTAAAATCATGTCAAAATATGTACATACTGACTACGGATCAGAAGAGCAGCCTTAAGATGAACTGACACTAAGAATTAAAAGACTAAGTATTAAAAGGCTTTTGGGGTTGCAATTATTTCATCCATGCCTCACCCCCTGTCAGCGTAAGGCCAAATTATCCTTTACTGTTATTTTATAAACAGTTCCCTTGCCTTTCACGAAATTGCGTTTATTTTTGTGGTCAGTAATGATTGTTTAATCACCATTTAATCTAACGATATGATTACCAATGATTTTGTTAAGCGCCACAATGGTCCCCGCGAAAGCGAAGTGGACGGGATGCTGAAAGTGATCGGGGTGAAAAGCCTGGATGAATTGATTGACAAGACGATACCGGCTTCCATACGCTTGAAAAAGGCGCTGGATCTCCCGGAAGGGATGAATGAATTTCAGTACCTGGGGCATCTCAGGGCGCTGGCATCGAAAAACAGGATCTTCAAATCCTATATCGGTTACGGATATTACGGTACCATTACACCGGGTGTCATTCTGCGCAACATTCTTGAGAATCCGGGCTGGTATACTTCCTATACCCCTTATCAGGCAGAGATATCCCAGGGTCGCCTCGAAGCCCTGCTGAATTTCCAGACCGTGGTCAGTGACCTGACCGCCCTGCCCATTGCCAATGCTTCCCTTCTGGATGAAGGCACCGCTGCGGCAGAGGCCATGCTCATGTTTTTCAACAACCGCTCCCGTGAAGCTGTTAAGAACAATGCGAATATATTCCTGGTTTCCGACCGGGTGTTCAGTCACACCATAGATGTTCTCAAAACCCGGGCTGAACCGCTGGGAATTGAACTGAAGATCATTCCCTGCTGCGATTTCAGCTTTGATGACAAGACTTTCGGACTCCTGGTGCAGTATCCCGACAAGCACGGAGAGATCCATGATTACCGGGAACTGACTGAAAAAGCCCATGCGGCCGGTCAGGCTGTCGCGGTAGCCGCGGATATCCTGAGCCTAGCATTACTCACCCCGCCGGGTGAATGGGGAGCAGATGCCGTAGTGGGAAGCACCCAGCGCTTCGGGATCCCCATGGGATTCGGCGGGCCGCATGCTGCCTATTTCGCCACCACTGAAAAATACAAGCGCAACATTCCCGGCCGCATTATCGGTGTGAGCGTGGATGCACGCGGGAACCGTGCTTTACGTATGGCATTACAAACCCGTGAGCAGCATATCAAACGTGAGCGTGCAACATCAAACATCTGCACCTCGCAGGCACTGCTGGCCACCATGGCCGGGATGTATGCCGTGTACCACGGTCCGGCAGGGATTCGTGCCATTGCTGAAAACATCCACGGCCTGGCCGTATTACTCCGTGATGAACTTCATAAACTCGGACTGAAGCAGGTCAACGAAAGCTTTTTCGACACCCTGCTGTTTGAACTCCCCGGTGGCACTGCCGTTGAAGCGGTCCGCAGTGAAGCACTGAATGCAGGTATCAACTTCCGCTATACCTGTAAAGACCGTGTGGGTATTTCCAGTGACGAGACAACCTGCATTGCAGATTTACAGCAGATCATCTCCGTTTTTGCAAAGGTCACCGGAAAACCGGTGCCCGAACTGAAAGGCGGAGCAATCCCTGCTGCAGTTATCAATAAAGGACTTAAGCGCGATTCTGCTTATCTGCAACATCCCGTTTTCAATTCGTACCACAGTGAAACGGAAATGATGCGTTATATCAAAAAACTTGAAATCAAGGACCTCTCCCTGAACCGTTCCATGATTCCATTAGGTTCATGTACCATGAAGCTGAACGCGGCAGCCGAGCTTTTTGCCCTGAGCTGGCCTGAATTCGGCGCCCTTCACCCCTTCGTTCCCGGAGATCAGGCCGGGGGCTACCTTGAGATGATCAAAGACCTGGAAAAGGCCTTGTGCGATATCACCGGCTTCGCGGCCGTCAGTTTCCAGCCCAACAGCGGTGCTGCCGGAGAATACGCCGGACTGATGGTGATCAGGGCATACCATCTCAGCCGCGGGGAGCATGAGCGCGATATCGCGCTGATCCCTGCATCGGCACACGGAACCAATCCCGCCTCCGCTGTGATGGCAGGAATGAAAGTGGTGGTGGTGAAATGCGATGCCAGCGGCAATATCGATCTCGCCGATCTGAAAGAAAAAGCAGCACAGTACAGCAGCAAGCTTTCGGCCCTGATGGTCACCTATCCCTCTACCCACGGGGTGTTCGAGGAAGAAATACTGGAGATCATTCAGGAAATCCACAAACACGGGGGACAGGTGTATATGGATGGTGCCAATATGAATGCCCAGGTCGGCCTGACCAGTCCGGGCATGATCGGCGCTGATGTTTGCCACCTCAACCTGCATAAAACCTTCGCCATTCCTCACGGGGGAGGCGGTCCCGGAGTCGGGCCTATCGGAGTGGCAGCCCATCTGGCGCCTTTCCTTCCCGGGCATGCGCTTACGCCCACCGGTGGCGAAAAGGCCATTTCTGCGGTATCCAGTGCTGCTTTCGGCAGCGCCCTGGTGCTGACGATTTCTTACGGCTATATCAAAATGATGGGGGGCGCCGGACTCACAGAAGCGACCCGCTATGCCATTCTGAATGCCAATTACCTGAAGGCAAGACTGAAAGATCATTACCCGATTCTCTATACCGGCAGCAAAGGAATGGTGGCTCATGAAATGATCCTCGACTGCAACGGCATCCATCATGACTCGGGCATTGATGCCATTGACATTGCCAAACGCCTGATGGATTACGGATTTCACGCACCTACGGTCGCTTTTCCGGTACACGGCACCCTCATGGTGGAGCCCACCGAAAGTGAACCACTTTCTGAACTGGACCGGCTGGCCGAAGCCCTCATTGAGATCCGCAAGGAGATTGAGGATATCAGGACCGGTAAGGCAGACAAGACGAACAACATCATTCTGAACGCTCCGCATACCGCGCTGATGATTGCTGATGACGAATGGAAGTATCCGTATTCAAGGATGAAGGCGGCTTATCCCATGCCCTGGTCATCCAATGATAAATACTGGCCCACGGTAACCCGCATCGACGACGCCCACGGCGACCGCAACCTGGTTTGCACCTGCGAACCGGTAGAAAGCTATCAGTAAAAGCTTATGGTGAGCAGACCGGGATTCCGGTCTGCCTGCCTTGACTATCTGAACACGGTGAAAGGAAGCGCCATGCTGCCTGCACTTCCGGTCATCGTAAAAAAATAGTTTCCGTTGCCCAGGCTGCTCACATCCTTAGTGTAGTGCAGAACACCAGCAGGCCAGTGGCTGACATGATCCTGCATGAGCAGCTTCCCCTGCTGATCCAGAATGCGAACGGTATTGTTGCGGGCGTCAGCAGAGAAAGTCAGTTTGATTACCAGACTTGTATTGACAGGGTTGCCCAGGAGCTGACAGGAAAACCCGGGATTGACCTGATCGGAAATACCTGCAGAACTCATATCCACCAGGGGAAGAATCATGGCATCAACATCCAGGTAAGCAGGGAAACCCCAGCCTGCAGCCTGCAGTGTCCTCCAGTTGCTGTCGGTCCTCCATTTTTCCCATACCAGTTCTGCGCCTCCGCCCGAGCCGTTGGAGGTGGACCACAGCGCGATACTGTCGCCTTGCAGACTACTCATATCGAAGCCAATAGCATAATCCTCATACACGGCAAGCGGTGCATCGAACCATACGACATAGGCCTGGCCCAGGGATGAGGAGGTATCCACATCCTGCACAGATGCTTTGACCACCGCGAGCTCTGTTCCCGGACATTTTTGCTGGCTGCCGGCCGATGTTATGCCTTCTGTGCTGTCCATTTTCCAGATCACGAAGCGCAGACTGTCATTATTCACCACCGTTTTGCGGGCAAACCAGAAAATCGCTCCTTCCACGATATAACCGCTATCGACCACAAAGCGCTGCGCTTTACAGAGGTCGTCGTAGCTGTTTGTGCCAAGAATATAACCTCCATTGGAGTCGGCCAAAACTTCGAAAGCAGATGCAGGAGCCGCGTTACCGGGCCAAAGCGTATCGGTGGGGGCTTTAATCGAAATGTTAGTATTTGACTTCTCAAGTATGTAATACTGACGCTGTGCACACGCGTTCATCACAAAACCGGAAAGTACAAATAAAATCAGGAAGTTCTTCATCATTGATCAATATTTCTGCAAAGATAAACTTTTAAACAGGTTCAAAAAAAGAGGCTGTCTCAAAATCGAGACGGCCTCTTTTTTTTATTCAGGAA
>CALGYY010000138.1 GCA_937934705.1 uncultured Bacteroidota bacterium | reverse complement strand
TGACCTGAAAAAGCAAAACACTGATCACATCAGCCAGTCCGAGCGATCCTCCGGTATGTCCTGACCCGGCAGCCGCCAGCGAGCGGATCACATCACGCCTGATCTCCAGGGCCAATGCCCTGAGTTCTTCCGGAGTGTGCTTTCCGCCTGGGTTCATCCTGACAAGCTGCTATTTTTCTTCGTCTTTCTTAACCACCTCAATGGTGAAATTGGCCACCAGTGCTGCGAGTGCGCCAAGCGCTGCCCATACCGGGATCAGTGCCGTACCGACAATACCGACGGTGAGAGGGATTTCCATGAAAACCCGGTCTGCTTCATCCTTAATGATGAGGCGACGGATGTTTCCTTCGTGAATGAGCTCTTTAATTTTCTTAATGAGGTCTTCACCTTTTACCTTGAATTCTGTTTTTTGTGCTGTCATGGTATTTTATTTTTACAAATTTACCGAATATCCGGCATCATAAAGAAAAAATACCGGATAAAGGTAAGCAGCACGCACCTCCCGGATCAGAAGGCATAGGTCAGCCCGCCGAGGATGTTGATCCCGTAGGAAGGATAGTGATGCCACTTCTGATAGCGGGAAGCGCCGATATTGTTCACGTTGAGGAATGCCGACAGTATTTTGGAATACCGGTACTCCACGCCCAGGTTCCCATCCACATAGGCCTTCATCTTTTCAGGCACCACGCTGGCAGCGTCCCAGCGCTTGCCCCAGCGGTCAGACCCCGCATAGAGATCGGCGGTGATGATGATCTTATTGGCCAGGTTATACCTGAAGTTGATGAATGCATCAAAATAGGGTTTTTGCCAGGCTTTCAGCTCATTCTTCATATCATAATTCCAGAAATCCCCGCCTATCCTGAGGAAGATCTTGTCGGCTTTCTGCCAGGCCACTTCTCCCCTGATCTGGAAGATGTTTACATCATCATACACCGTTGTGTAGATGTTGCCATATTCATTGGTGGTGTCGATCACGAAAAATGGCAGATCGCGGGTAAATTTGTAGGAAGCCCAGGCGTGTGCGCTGACTTCCTTGCTGATGTTGCTCCGGATGCCGGCAAAGATGTCCATCTTCTCATTGGTGGGACGCCGCTGCGCCATGCCGCTCATAAAGGGGTTCTCCGCCGTGAGTGAGCGGAAACTGTTGCTCTTCATTCCGCCCTTGATGCCTCCGTAGAGGATGAGAATATCCCTCACGATATTGAACTGAACATCCGCTATGGGGTAAGCGTGGATATAAGTCGCGGTATCTGCTTCAACGCTCAGGTCAAGCCCGATATTAAAGGTGAATGCCCTGAATTTTGTCCGAAGGTAGGGATTCAGCGTGATCAGGCCTGAATTGTGAGGATTCAGACTGTCTTTGAAAAAATAGTAATCCACTTTTGCCGCCATGCCGATCACCTGCGATTCCGTGATTTTGATCAGGCGCAGTTCCTTGTTCACATCACCGCCCAGCAGTATATTATTCTCGCTGCTGCCGTAGCGATCGAGCAGATTATAATAAGCGATCTTCACACTGTGGTTCAGCTTCAGGCTGTCGGGGTTCACCAGGCTGTTGAGCTCAGCACCTGCAGTGATGAGTGAAAAGCGCTGTTTGATATCATCCCTGGAAGGTGCGGCTGCATAATCTTCAGGCTTGAAGCCGTAATAGTGGACGACATTGCGGTCGTATCCCAGTTTTCCCGACAGCACATGCCTGCTGAAGAAGCGGCGCCCGTAAACTTCAGCTTGATTGTCGCTGAAACCGGGATAGGCATAGCCCTTGAGCTTTCCGTAGGAACTCAGGTGTTTCAGATGAACGCCCAGGCTGAAGGTTTTTGAATGTTTGTTGTGATAATAAAACTCGCCGTAGGGCGTGGTATAATTTCCGAAGCCTGCCTTCAGCAGAAAACGGTACAATTTGGTCACCGTGGCATCTCCGATCTTTGCCGGTTTAATGGGCTCAGGATTGAACACCGTGGGTGCCAGCGGATTCAGAATACTATATTCCACGGGGATTTTCTCACGCACGGTATCGAGTATTTTCGGACTCAGGTCGATCTTATTGGCATCGGAAACAACAGGCTTGTAGGTGGCGATCACGTCGACCCTCTCATTATGCTGGGCCTGTACAGCGTTCACACATACTGCTCCGGTCAGGAGGCTGGTGATCATCAAAGGAATGATTGTGATTTTCATTGATTGTTCCTCCTCTTAAAATTTACCGGGGTTGATCTGTTCATCCTGCGGAAACTGCTCATCGGGCGACGATTGCTGTTGTTGCTGTTTGAGCAGTTCCTCCTGTTTTTCCGCTTCCAGTATCATCTGCAGCTTGCCCTGCGCGAGCTTCACCAGATCGGCACCTTCGTAATTGTCGATGATACTCTGAAGGGTGAATTTTGCCTGACGGTTGTTCCCCGTTTTTACATAATTGTCGGCCAGCAGTATAAAGGCTTTGGCCACCCAGTAGTCGTATGACGGAACCTGATTGATCAGTTCAAACGCTGTTTTTTCTGATCCGGCATAGTCACCGTTGATATGCTCAATATAGCCCAGGCTCCATTTGGCCTCAGCGGCAGCTTCACTTTTGGTCATGCGCTCTACGGTGGTAAATTCCGCCACTGCCAGCGGGAGGCTGTCGATGGCCAGGGCTGAACGGCCCGTGATCATGTGCGCTTCCACCGCCAGCTCGTCAGGCAGCTTTTCGGTCTTCAGCAGGACGGAAGCAGCGGCAATGGCTTCCGCGTAGCGTACGAGCTTATACTGACAGCGCATGATGCCCTGGCGCGACAGTGTGATGTTGTTCTTGTACTGGGCAACGTCTCCGAGCCGCTGGTACAAGGGTAATGCTTCATGATAATTATTCTGTGCAAACAGAATCTCTGCTGCCTTAAGAAGGGAAGTCTCCAGGTATTTTGAAGCGGGCCGGCCGATCACATACTGATAACCGCTCAGTGCCTTGTCAGTGTTCCCGTCGCGGTACTCACATTCCGCCCGGTAGAAACTGGCGTCGATGGCAAACTGCCCTTCGGGAAAGCGCGTGAGGTAATCGGTGAAGCCCTGGACCGAGCTTCTGCAATCATTGCTCATATAGCGGTTCTCAACAGCGATGTAGGTAAGTGAGTCCTGCACATCATCGGCCAGGCTTTCACCCAGACTGCCGATATAGGTGAAGAACTCCTGGACCTTGTCCATTTCAACATACACATTTCTCAGGGCGATCAGGGCTTCTTTGGATTCGGCAGTTCCGCGGTAATCCGCAACCACCTGTTTCAGGACGTCCATAGCCTTCTGATCCTGTCCGGAATTGTAGAAGATCAGGCCTTTTCTGAGCATGGCCTGCGACACGAGTACACTGCTTTTACATTCTGTAATGAGCCGATCGTAGAAGGCGATCGCTTTCTGCTCATTCCCCAGGTTCTGCCAGGTTTGTCCGGCCTCGAAGAGGGCATCATCAAAATAGGATGACTTCGGGTAGCGGGTCACGAGATCCGTGAGAACATTGGCCTTCTGCTCGAACTGTCCCAGCGGACCATAAGCCACGGCTTTCTGATACAAGGCATAATCATTATCGGTGGTCTTCATGGCAATGGCCTTATCGTAATGATCAATCGCCGTCAGGTATTCCTTGGCCATAAAGTAGCAATCTGCCGTGCGCAGGTAGGCATCTGTCAGCATCTTCCGGTCAGCCGTTGCCGCGGATGAGAGGTACTGACGGAAGGCCAGCAGGGCCTGTGCATAATCCTTCTTTTTGAAGTAGCAGTAACCGCAATTGTAATGCGCAGGATAATATTCTGCCTGTCCCGGGGCCGCCGGAAGTGCCAGGAAAGTCTGATAATGCAGGAGAGCCTGGTCCCACTGCGACTGCCTGTAGAGGGCTTCACCCTTCCAGAAGGTAGCCTGGGCCGTAACATTCGGAAGAACCTGATTCTTCAGTGCCTTGTCGAAATGCGCCATGGCCTCTTCCAGCTTCTGATCGTTGAACAGTTCCACACCACGGAAATAGCAGACCTTCTGGTAGGCACGGTTCAGCTTCAGATCACGCTGTTTGATGCTCTCGAGCGAAAGGATGGCATCCTTGTAATTGCGGGTGGAAACATAAAGCTCACTCAGGTATTCATAAGCCTCATCAATCCGTCCTGAATTCGGGTATTCCGTGATGTACTTCTGAAATGATCTTACGGCTTCATTGTATGGGTTGTAACCGCTTTCGTAGCCGAGCTTGGCATAATTCAGCAGGGCATTCTCCGTGAGAACAGGATCAATCCCCATCTGGTAGGTCATGTTAAAATAATTCAGGGCATTGATCCTGTCGCCCATCTTCAGCAGGCAATCGGCCTGGTGATACAAAGCTGACTGTGACAACTGGTCCTCTTTATCGGTATTGACCTTCTGAAACCATTTCGAAGCGGAAACATAATCCTTGCGCTGATAATAGGCGTAGGCCAGTTCGTAATAATCATCACGTCCGGCTTTGCCTTCACTTTTGTCGAGATAGAGGTGCAGATAGTGGATGGCCTCTTCCCACCTGCCGGTTTTGAAACAGGCAGAGCCTATCATGCGGGCGATTTCCGGGGCCCGTTTTGAAATGGCAGAATCGAGAAGCGCCGGTCCGACCCTCAAAAGTTCGTCATACTTTTCCTGTATATAATATATCTGTGTAATATAATAGGGTGTAAATCTGCCGTAGACTTCATCCTTCTGCAATTTCTGAAAGGATTTGAGGGCTGTTTCATAATTCTTTTCAGTATATGATATATGTGCAAAATAATAGGTGGCACCGGAAGCGTAGCGGCTTTCTTTATCTTTTACCTCAAACAGTGCGGCCTTGGCGGATGTGAGATCGCCCCCCATCAGGTGTGCATAACCTGATTTGAAGTAGTATTCATGCTTCTCTTCCTCGCTGAGTTTGTAAACGTCAAGCCTGGAGAAAGCCTCCAGAGCCTCATCATAGTTTTTGAAGCGGAAGTGATACCGGGCCAGGTGCATCCAGACCGCATTCACCCTGATGTGTTCCGGATGGCTGCGGACGTAGTTCACTACATGATATTCCGCATCGGAGTTAAACAGTTCCAGGGCACACATGGCGGCATAATATCTCGACTGGGCGGTCAGCTCATTGAATCCGTCCTTCGTCATATCAATAACATTAAGATATTTTTGCTGTGCCGCGCCGAACTTTTCTTTATTGAACAATTCCTGTGCGTCGCGGAATTCTGCATCCGGCTGGTCGTAGACGGCCGTTTTCTGTGCCATGCTGAAAGCCGTAACACCAAACAGTATTACGGAACAGGCCAGCACTGATCTCAGGTGATTTTTCATATTCCTCGGTTTGCTGATCATTTGGGCCGGAGTTTACCTGAACAGGCAGGTTATCAGGAAGCGCTCAGCGGAATAGCCCGGCCATGCAGTATAACTCCGGTTTGCCGGTCAAAAGTATATAATAAGGTATCAGAGGCGGGATACCTTCCGCGCGTAATTATCAACATCCGGAGTTTGAAAACTCCGCTGAATTCCTGAGTTGACAGGGCCTTCATGCAGCTTCCGGGAGACCCGGACAGCAAACTCGTAGCCGACTTAGAAAAAGAAAAACAGCAACAGTCCTGTAAGCCGGGTTCTGTATCCGTTCATCACGGATCCCTGTCATTTATCTGGACCTGCCGTCACCGGCAGGTTCTAACGGCCTACCCCCCGGGATCGGGCGGGCAGCCCTCAATTCCCGGTATATTTGGCCTTTCAACCCATAAGGTTTACCCCCGCCGCATGTCACCACACAGCGTCGTGAGCCCTTACCTCACGTTTTCACCCTTACCCCGCCTGAGGCGGGACGGTTATTTTCTGTGGCACTCTCTGTTGAATTGCGGTTTCCCGCAATCCACCTTCCCGTTAGGAAGTATGGCGCCCTGTGTTGCCCGGACTTTCCTCCGAGGTATCAATACCTCAGCGACAAGGCGGACTGTTGCTGTTGCAAAGATAAAGAAACAGGAACAACAGTCAATAGTCAATAGTCAATAGTCAATAGTCAATAGTCAATAGTCAATAGCAAGCAGTGAGCAGTTAGCGGCGGGGAGTTAAGTGGGTGTCCGGCACCCGTCACCCCTCACCGTATTTATCAGGGAATATGCACTGTAAGAATGTCTGCGCCGGAAGCCTGTATTGAAAATGCCGGAACGGCGGCTGGAACAAGGATCGCTTCACCGGCCTCTGCGAGGACTTTTGTTTCGTCGGCTTTAAGAGTGAATTGTCCGCGGGTGCATAGCAGGATCATGAAGGAATCGTTGGGCGCGTGATCGATCTCCATGTTTCCGCTCAACTCCAGAAATCGGGTCTGGAACTGGGGGCAGTCGACCAGCAGCTGTGGCTCATTGGGTTTGCGCCTGAGCGGGGACACAGGATTTTCAAGGCGTGAATAATCCAGGGCCTCCAGTGCAAGGTCGGTATGCAATTCCCGGGGAAGTCCGTCCAGACCGATACGGTCCCAGTCCCAGAGACGGTAAGTAATATCGCTGGTTTGCTGAATTTCGGCCAGCAATATCTGTGGCCCGATGGCATGTACCCTGCCTGCCGGGACAAAAACAACATCATCTTCCTTAACGTTTACCACATTCAGGATGTCGGAAAGCTGACCGCTTTCCAGCAAGCGGGCACACTCCTGCTTTGTGGTTTCACGCTTGAAACCACTGATGAGTTCTGCCTCCGGACCGGCTTTCAGCACTACCCACATCTCTGTTTTCCCGTCCTCAGAACCGGTGTGCCGAAGCGCCATGGCATCATCAGGATGAACCTGAACAGACAGGTAAGCACGGGTATCGATGAGTTTCACCAGCACCGGAAAACGCTCTCCATAGCGGTCAAAAACCTTGTCACCCACCAGGTCGCCCATATAGACTTCCACTAGTTCGTTGATCCCGTTGCCCTGGAGAAAACCGTTCTCCACCTCGGATTCCTCACCCGGAACACCGCTGAGCGCCCAGAGTTCCCCGCAATTGGGCAGGGGTGAAAAGTCCTTGCCCAAAACATCCCTGATCATGGTTCCGCCCCAGAGCTTGTCTTTGAAAATGGGTTTAAATTTTAAGGGATAAAGGTCGGCTTCCATAGCTGCTTCTATTTTTTTGTGATGCTGCTGATCTGTTTTCTGCAGGATTCGCAAAGCGATTTCTTTTCATGGTCAACCGTTACGATGGTTCCGTTGGCATCACTCATCATACAGCCCTCCGCGGGACAATGCTTCAAACCCAGGTTGTGACCCAGTTCATGGAGCAGTACCTTGGCAAAGCGCTCTCTGAAAAGGTCTTCCCCGGCACCGTTTTTTCTGAGGCGAAAGGTCGATACCACACAGGAAGGGCCCGGCATATAACCATAACCGAAAATTCCCCAATCCTCATAGGGTTCTTTTGTACAGCTGATATCTTTTGAGGTCAGTCCCATGATAAAGTTTGCGCGATCCGGTTTCTCCCTGGCCAGCCAGTTCAGCAGGCTGTCGGCCCTGTAACGGTTGCGGGGCTTGTAACAGGCTGCGGCGGGGAGTTCACGCGGCGGCAGAATTTCCGTGCTGAATCCGTAGAAGGCTTCAATCTCAGAGGCCGCATATTCCGATAAAGCGGAATCAAAGCCCGTAAATGGTTGAACGGCGACCAGTATTTCTTCCGTATTTTCTTTTGCGGGCAGGCTGTCCTGCACCCCGGTAAGCTGAGCGGTTGATGGCTGACTTCCGCAGGAAGCGACCAGCAGGATGGCTGCGAGAAGGAAGCCAATGCTCCATCGGGAGATCTTCATCATGCGTTTTCCTTCATATTAGCGAGACAACGTCCGAGCGCATCGCGCCAGTGAGGGATATCATCCTGAATAAAGGCCCTGATCTTTGAAGTATTGAAAACGCTGTAAGCCGGGCGCCTGGCAGGGGTCGGATATTCCTCAGTAGAAATGGGAATGACTTTGCAGTTCAGTCCCGACAATTCAAAGATACTCAAGGCCAAGTCATACCATGAGGCCACGCCCGCATTGGCAAAGTGCAAAACCTCCACCGTACTGAGTTTTGAAAGTCCGGGAATGCATTTCATAATGGCCTCTGCCAGATCCCCGGCATAGGTCGGTCCCCCGATCTGGTCACAAACCACTCTCACCTCACTTCTCTCTTTTGCGAGGCGCAGCATGGTTTTCACGAAATTATGCCCATACTCTGAATACAGCCAGGAGGTGCGGACAATCAGCGCCTTTGCGTTACTCATCAGTACCTCCAGCTCCCCTTCCCTTTTCGAGGCTCCGTAAACCGATACGGGAGAACAGGAATCGGTCTCGGTGTATGGATGACAGGATGTCCCGTCAAACACATAATCCGTGGAAACATGGATCAGGAAACTTCCGGTTTGCTGACAAAGCTGTGCCAGGTGGGCCACTGCCAGGTGATTGAGCGCCCATGCCGCCTCCCTCTCCTGTTCAGCCTTATCCACAGCGGTATAGGCAGCACAATTGATCACCACATCCGGCTTTTCAGCACGGAGAAGGGCTTCCGTTTCCGGGAAAAGATTCAGGTCCAGTTCAGGAAGATCGAAAAAAGAAAACTGTATATTACCGTGCTTTCCGGCCAGTGCCCTGAAACTCATTCCGAGCTGACCATTGGCTCCGGTGACAAGGATTTTCATAGGACGATGATATTATCAGATCATTTGTTTGAAGTAGGCGATGGTTTTCTGCAGTCCATCCTCGAGTTCAGTATGCGGTTCCCATTTCAGGACTTTTCGGGCCTGACTGATATCGGGTCTTCTCTGCAGGGGATCATCTTCCGGAAGTTCATGAAACACAAGCCGTGACTTCGAGCCCGTGTATTTCAGTACCAGTTTCGCCAGTTCCAGTATGGTAAACTCCCTGGGATTGCCCACATTGACAGGCCCAATCACCTCATCGGGGGTTTCCATCAGCCGGATCATGCCTTCAATGAGATCGTCGGCATAACAGAAACTGCGGGTCTGGCTTCCATCTCCGTAAACGGAAATATCTTCGCCGCGCAGCGCCTGCATAATGAAGTTGGATACTACCCTGCCGTCGTTGGGATGCATGCGGGGGCCATAGGTATTGAATATCCGCATGATCTTGATCCTGACATTATTCTGACGGTGATAATTGACAAACAGGGCTTCCGCGCAGCGCTTGCCTTCGTCGTAACAGGCACGTGCGCCGATGGGATTCACGTGTCCCCAGTACTGCTCGGTCTGCGGATGTTCCAGCGGGTCGCCGTATACTTCACTGGTAGAAGCCTGAAGGATTTTCGCCCGGATGCGCTTGGCCAGTCCCAGCATATTGATCGCTCCCATCACGGAAGTTTTGATGGTCTTGATGGGGTTATACTGGTAGTGAATGGGGGAAGCGGGACAAGCCAAGTTATAGATCTCATCAACCTCAATAAAAAAGGGCATGGTGACATCGTGCCGTATCAGCTCAAAATAGGGATGCTTCAAAAGGTGCACGATATTCTGTTTCTGGCCGGTGAAATAATTATCCAGGCAGATCACTTCATGCCCGCGGTTGAGCAGGGTTTCGCACAGGTGCGATCCGAGGAAACCGGCGCCTCCGGTTACGAGGATTTTCTTCTGCATTTTCGTTCGATTGAGAAGCAAAGGTAATAAAAGAATGGTGACCGGGTGACCGGGTGACCGGGTGACGGGTGACCGGGTGACCGGGTGACCGGGTGACGAAGTGAGGAAGTGAGGGAGTGAGGAAGCGTCGAAAGTCAAAAGGTCGGAAAGTCCAAAAGTCATTCGACAAGTTCAGCCGGGGAAAGGGTCCGGCACCCCGATAATCCGACCAATACCCACAACCCCAATATCTAATATCCAATATCGAGTTCAGAACCCCGATACACCGATACTCCGATACCCCGTTACTCTATGGTGAAGGGTGACGGGTGATGAAGTGATGAAGTGAGGGAGTGAGGGAGTGATGGGGTTCGGGAATTGAAATTGGATATTAAAAACTTGTAATTTCGTATGAAAACAATCCCGTGCTTACTTGATGTAAAAGCATTGTAAATTGGAAATTGTAAATTTTAAATTTTAAATTTGTGAATATGGAGCGTAAGGCAGACCAATACCCACAACCCCAATATCTAATATCCAATATCGATTACCGACCCCGATACTCCGATACTCCGACACTCTAACTCACCAGACCGCCCCCAATATTCAATATCCAACACTGGGTGACGGAGGTGACGGAGGTGACGGAGGTGACGGAGGTGACGGAGGTGACGGA
>CALGYY010000137.1 GCA_937934705.1 uncultured Bacteroidota bacterium | reverse complement strand
GAAATACTGAACTTTCAGATTATTCAGGAGTGAATTCCAGACCACTGAATAATGACCTGAACAAAAAGGAAAAGGTTCGGGAGCGGAGGACTCCCGAACCTTCAGCTTGTACAAAAGCGATCATTCAATATTCTATTCAAGAAAGGGCATAAGGATTCACTAAAGCAAATAAAGAAATACATTCAGGAATCTGTGCGTTTAAGAGAATGAACACATGCGCATGATAGCATGGAAAATCGATGAACCCTTGCCTGAGCATATGATTATTTATATCTTTGGGCAAACTATCCCCATATGAGACTGACCCCTACCCTCGCGCTGCTCCTTGCTTTTTTATTGGCTGATCTGAGCGTCAAAGCAGACGTCATCTTCAGTGAATCATTCAATAACTCTTCGCTTCCTGCGGGCTGGACGGCGACGACCATACAGGGAAGCCAGGGGTGGACTTTTCCCAATACCCCTGCTTTCAACAGCCAATCGGGAGGAAACTATGCCGTTTTCGACGACTATACGCTGGGCGCAGGTGTCACGCCCAATCAGGCAAGCATCACCACACCTGCGATCAATTGTACCGGAAGGCAAAGCGTGAGACTGCGCTTCAATACTTTCTGGTATGGTGTCGAATTTACCCATGGTTACGTAGAGGTCAGTAACAATGGCGGGGGGTCATGGAACATCGTTCAGGATTACGAGCTCAACACCTTCGGTTCTCTGGCCTCCCCTTACCTGGCCGTTTTCGACATTTCAGCCTGGGCCGCCAACCAGCCCGATGTCAGGATCCGCTTCCGCTACAGCGATGGCAGCCAGGCCGGAAGGTACTGGTACATTGATGATGTGAAGGTGTATTCCGAACCTGATGTGGGCATCACACAGCTGGTGACTCCGGTCCGCCTGGGATGTTCAGCCTACTACGGAAGCAGCGAAAACATTACGGTAAGAATACAGAATTTCGGACTTGATACCGTCTCCAACATCCCCGTCCGCTGCACCATCAGCGGAGGAATCAATCAGATCCTGAGCGGCACCTATACCGGAACCATTAACGGACAGAGTTATGCGGACTACACCTTCCCCGCCACTGCAGACCTTTCGGCCGATGCCGTTTACCATTTCCTTTGTTACACCCAACTGGCCGCCGATCAGTATTACAGCAACGACACCCTGCTGGACGGCAGACACCAGACAGTGACCAATTATCCCTACCTGGAAGATTTCAACGTGAGCAACAGCGGCTGGCTGCCGGGCTCGGCAAATCCGGCCAACACAGCCAGGGGATTCCGGCACGGAGTGATCCCTTATCTGGGCGGAGCACAGGGAAACGGAAAAAGCTGGTACCTCTCAGTCAGCGACAACGCCAACGGTGAAGTATGGGTGGAAAGCCCCGTGTTTAACCTGAGCGGGATGAGCAACCCCATGCTCAATATGGACATCAAATACCAGCTCACCAATTACTATAACAGGGTGATCGTGCAATACAGCATCAATGGAGGAACCACATGGGTAACCCTCGGCACGGCCACGGATCCCCTGTGGTACAACAGCTCTTCTTACACCAGCTGGAATGACAACTATGCCAGCCCGGTCAGCACCTGGCAGCACGTTCAGCACAGCCTGTGCACCCTGGCGGGACAGACCTGCGTGAAATTCAGAATAGCCACTTCAAGCCTGTATTACAACAACGACAGAGCTTATTTTGCCTTTGATAATTTTATGGTTGAAGACCGCCCGGACGTCGGGGTCATTGCCATCCTGGCTCCTGTCAACACAGGATGTAATCTCTCTGCAAACCAGGTCGTTACTGTGCGAGTCTACAACTGGGGATGCAGCGCCGTCAGCAATATTCCATTAAACTGTGAGATCAGCGGGGCATACAACGGCACCCTGACAGGCACACTGGCCGGTCCGCTGAACGGCGGAACATGGGCCGACTATACCTTCCCTGCGACTTTTGACATGACAACAATCGGGACTTACTATTTTGAAGCCTTCTCCTCCATGCCGGGGGATACCTATCCGCTGAACGATACGCTGAACTCAACTCAGCTTGTGGTGCAGCCCACCATATCCGCTTATCCCTATCTTGAGGACTTCAACAGCAGCACAGCCTATTGGCTGAAAGGCAGTAGTTCCGCGGATACCAGCCGTCATTTCACCTGGGGCAGTGTGCCTTACCTGAACGGTCCGCAGGGACAGGGCAACAGCTGGTACCTGGTGGTTCCCAACAACGGTAACGGGGAAGTCTGGGTGGAAAGTCCCGTGTTCGACTTCTCCAACCTGACCGATCCGGAGCTGGAGATGGACATCAAGTACAAGCTCACCAATTACTACAACCGCGTCATCGTGCAATATTCCACCAATGGCGGCGGAACCTGGACCACCCTGGGAACAGCGGCAGATCCCAACTGGTACAACAGCACTTCCTACAACAGCTGGAACGACAATTACGCCACGCCGGTGCAGGACTGGACCCACGTCAATCATGACCTCTGCGCCCTTTCCGGACAGCCCTGTGTCAAATTCAGAATCTCAACATCCAGTCTGTATTACAACCTCGACCGCGGATGGTTTGCCTTTGACAACTTCTACATCAGCGGAACCAAGGGCGACGACCTGGAACCCCTGCAGGTGGTACTCCCCCATTCGGGCGTCTGTGGCCTCCACTCCGCAACGGAGCCCGTGGCAGTGGTGTTGCAGAACAATACCTGCAGACCGCTTTACAACGTCCCGGTACAACTGATCATGAGCGGCCCCAACAATGCCACCCTCAACGAAACCGTGCCCGGACCCGTTCCCGCTTTCGGGCGTTACCTCTACAATTTCTCCGGAACCATCAACCTCAGTTCCGCGGGGACCTATAACCTGCAGTGCAGCATCGATTATCTCACCGATACTGCTTCTGTAAACGACACCATACGGGAGAACCGCTTCTCCAATACTCCTGTCACCACCTATCCCTACCTGGCCGATTTCAACAACTCCAACCAGGGGTGGGTCAGCCGGACCACCAATGCGCCCAGGCTGTTCATCCGCGACAGCATTCCCTACCTGGGCGGTTCACAGGGCAACGGACAGGGCTGGTTCCTGGATGTCACCAACAATGCCAACGGAGAGGTCTGGGTGGAGAGCCCCGTCTTCAGCCTCACAGGCATGACCAATCCCATGCTGAGTATGGATGTGAAATACCAGCTCACCAATTACTACAACCGCGTCATCGTTCAGTACAGCCTCAATGGCGGAACAAGCTGGACCACCCTGGGAAGCGCCGCAGATCCCATGTGGTATAACAGCGCTTCCTACACCAGCTGGAACGACAACTACGCCAGTCCAGTCAGCCAGTGGACACAGGTTCAACACAACCTCTGCAACATCTCGGGGCAGACCTGCGTCAAGTTCCGCATTGCCACATCAAGCCTGTACTACAATTACGACAGGGCCTGGTTTGCCTTCGATAACTTCCGTATTGAAGACCGTCCCGACGTCGGAGTGATCGCTTTCCTGAACCCGGTGAATACCGGCTGCAACTTCTCCCCCAACCAGGCCATCACCGTCAGGGTGTACAACTGGGGATGCGCACAGGTGAGCAATATTCCCGTGTTCTGTGAGGTTTCCGGACAGGTCACCGCCAGCTTCAGCGGCATCGTGCCCGGACCCATCAATGCCAACAGCTACGCGGATTACACCTTCGCTTCCACCTTTAATATGACCGCTATCGGAACCTACTTCTTTGAAGCATGGACACAGATGGCCGGAGACATTAATCCGGGTAACGACACACTCACCACAGTTATCCAGGTCAACCAACCGACGCTGGCGGTATTTCCTTACCTTGAAGATTTCAATGCCAACAATGGCTTCTGGACTCTGGGCGGCACCTCCGCGGATACCAGCCGTCATTTCACCTGGGGCAGTGTGCCTTACCTGAACGGTCCGCAGGGACAGGGCAACAGCTGGTACCTGGTGGTTCCCAACAACGGTAACGGGGAAGTCTGGGTGGAAAGTCCCGTGTTCGACTTCTCCAACCTGACCGATCCGGAGCTGGAGATGGACATCAAGTACAAGCTCACCAATTACTACAACCGCGTCATCGTGCAATATTCCACCAATGGCGGCGGAACCTGGACCACCCTGGGAACAGCGGCAGATCCCAACTGGTACAACAGCACTTCCTACAACAGCTGGAACGACAATTACGCCACGCCGGTGCAGGACTGGACCCACGTCAATCATGACCTCTGCGCCCTTTCCGGACAGCCCTGTGTCAAATTCAGAATCTCAACATCCAGTCTGTATTACAACCTCGACCGCGGATGGTTTGCCTTTGACAACTTCTACATCAGCGGAACCAAGGGCGACGACCTGGAACCCCTGCAGGTGGTACTCCCCCATTCGGGCGTCTGTGGCCTCCACTCCGCAACGGAGCCCGTGGCAGTGGTGTTGCAGAACAATACCTGCAGACCGCTTTACAACGTCCCGGTACAACTGATCATGAGCGGCCCCAACAATGCCACCCTCAACGAAACCGTGCCCGGACCCGTTCCCGCTTTCGGGCGTTACCTCTACAATTTCTCCGGAACCATCAACCTCAGTTCCGCGGGGACCTATAACCTGCAGTGCAGCATCGATTATCTCACCGATACTGCTTCTGTAAACGACACCATACGGGAGAACCGCTTCTCCAATACTCCTGTCACCACCTATCCCTACCTGGCCGATTTCAACAACTCCAACCAGGGGTGGGTCAGCCGGACCACCAATGCGCCCAGGCTGTTCATCCGCGACAGCATTCCCTACCTGGGCGGTTCACAGGGCAACGGACAGGGCTGGTTCCTGGATGTCACCAACAATGCCAACGGAGAGGTCTGGGTGGAGAGCCCCGTCTTCAGCCTCACAGGCATGACCAATCCCATGCTGAGTATGGATGTGAAATACCAGCTCACCAATTACTACAACCGCGTCATCGTTCAGTACAGCCTCAATGGCGGAACAAGCTGGACCACCCTGGGAAGCGCCGCAGATCCCATGTGGTATAACAGCGCTTCCTACACCAGCTGGAACGACAACTACGCCAGTCCAGTCAGCCAGTGGACACAGGTTCAACACAACCTCTGCAACATCTCGGGGCAGACCTGCGTCAAGTTCCGCATTGCCACATCAAGCCTGTACTACAATTACGACAGGGCCTGGTTTGCCTTCGATAACTTCCGTATTGAAGACCGTCCCGACGTCGGAGTGATCGCTTTCCTGAACCCGGTGAATACCGGCTGCAACTTCTCCCCCAACCAGGCCATCACCGTCAGGGTGTACAACTGGGGATGCGCACAGGTGAGCAATATTCCCGTGTTCTGTGAGGTTTCCGGACAGGTCACCGCCAGCTTCAGCGGCATCGTGCCCGGACCCATCAATGCCAACAGCTACGCGGATTACACCTTCGCTTCCACCTTTAATATGACCGCCATCGGAAGCTATTTCTTTGAAGCCTGGACGCAGATGGGCGGAGATCCGAATATCTACAACGACAGTGTCAGCATCAGCCAGACGGTGACCCAGCCCACCATTTCAAGCTTTCCTTATATCCAGAATTTCAATCCTGATAATGGTTTCTGGAAAACCGGGGGCACTTCAACGGATACCAGCCGTCACTTTACCTGGGGCGTGCTGCCTTACCTGAACGGTCCGCAGGGACAAGGCAACAGCTGGTACCTCATGGTTCCCAACAACGGTAACGGAGAAGTATGGGTTGAGAGTCCGGTTTTTGATTTTACAGGGCTGACGAATCCCAAGCTCTCCATGTATATCAAATACAAGCTGACCAATTATTATAATCGTGTCATCGTTCAGTACTCCACCAACGGGGGCACCTCCTGGACCACCCTTGGAACACCGGCGGATCCCAATTGGTACAACAGCACTTCCTACAACAGCTGGAATGATAATTATGCTTCACCCGTGAGTGACTGGACACTGGTTGAACACAACCTCTGCAATCTCGCGGGATTGCCCTGTGTCAGGTTCAGGGTTTCCACCAGCAGTCTTTATTACAATGGCGACAGGGGTTGGTTTGCCTTCGACAATTTCATGATCTCCAATACCAGCATCGATGCTGAGGCCCTTTCGGTTACCGGCTGTTACGGAAGTCCCTACGAGCTGGAAGTCAGCATCCGGAACCGGAATTATCTCTGCATTTTACCATCTAATATAACAAGTATAGATCTTACATATACTATAAATGGAAGCATCCCCGTAACACAAACCTTCACAGGTCTGAACATCGCACCGGGATTCGCACAAACGGTGATTATCCCGAATGTGTACGTTCCGGACAATGCCAGTCAGGTTGTTGTCTGGTGCAGCATGCCCAATGGTCTCACCGATCAGTACTACGAGAATGACACCGCTTACAGCAATATACTGCTGTGGCCTCATTGCAACGATCATTGCAGTAATGCCATTGAACTGAACAATGCGGTGAACATGGCCACCCAGACGTACAACGCAACAGCAGATCTGGCTGAAGATCCTGATTACAGTGCATGTTCAGGGACCATTACGGTTGAAAATACCGTTTGGTACTACTTCACCACGGATTGCAACGGTGGTGATGTGAGCGTGACCTTCCAGAATATCAATTGTGCACCCACACCCACCGGCATACAGGTATCCATCGATCAGCTCAGCGGTGCAACACCCTGTGATCCGGCCTCCTATACGAATGTCTTCTGCGCCAGTCCGGGCGATCAGAACGATATCATCTGGACCGGGACAGGATTACCGCCGGTCACTCAGTATTACATTACCATCGATGGAGTATCGGGCAATCAGTGTTCTTTCCAGATCCTTTTGGATGGTGCCGTTGATACCATTCAGGCGGAGGCCGGACCAGACCAGAGTATATGTTCCGGCAATCCCGCGATCCTCACAGGCGCCGGGGGAGGAAATTATACCTGGAGCAGTGGTGACACGACTGCAATAATAAGTGTTACTCCTGCCGTCACCACCACCTATTTCTTAACGGTGACCAATGCCAGCTGTGTTGATATTGACAGCGTCACTGTATTCGTAACCAGTA
>CALGYY010000136.1 GCA_937934705.1 uncultured Bacteroidota bacterium | reverse complement strand
TAGTGCGGGTTACCAGCGTCCTTTCGCGGTTGCGCAGCGACATCACTTCCCCGGGTGTGCGTATGCTTTCAATCACACAATTCTGCCCGCTGGATGCCGCCTGGAGAAAGAGCTGCTCCACGATATAGGCCGGACCATGCAGGGCCCGTAAAGCATTGGCTACCTCCACCATGCTGTCGCGGTTCACCTCCCTTCCCTGCTTTCTGATCTCGTCGGTGAGATAAGAACGAACCGAAAAATGAACGAATCCGTGTTGCCGGCACAGGTATTCTACAATCGTCCCTTTGCCGGCACCCAATGTTCCCGTTATACCGATAATCAGCATATCAGTGTTGTATGATGATTTTGCGGATAACCTTCCTTGCTGCTTCCCTGTACTCTAACAGATAAACACCGGAGTTGAGCGCAGAAACATCCAAAGTATAGCAACCCCCGATGCCTTCATAAGGGACATCCGCCAGCCGGCCATCAAGCGAATAAACAAACAATTCCGCCGGATGGACCGCCGGAACCGAGAGATTCATCGTTTGCGATGCGGGTTGCGGCCAAAGCAAGAAACCATCCACAGCGTCCTCCTCTCTAAGCCCGTAATAATCATGCAACTGCCCCACCTCAGCATCGGCAAGTACGCGGTCGTATATCCTGATCTCATCCAACTCGCCTTCCCAGTAATTGCTGCCAAAACCACCCATCACCATCGGCCAGTTCATATCCTGTATAAGCCCGGGATGATACACCGAATCAACCAGTCCACCGTTGATGTACAGACGGATATCGTTGTTATCGTAAGTCCCCACCACATGCGTCCATTTGTTCAGCTCCGAATACCCGCGGGCCATCTTTTGAGAAATGGTGGTGATCATGATTCCAACTGTATCAAATTCGGTAAAAACCGCGAAATCACTGCAGGCCATCGCAAAGTTGAAAACCCCGGGTTCTGTGATACGGATGAAAAAGGATACGGTCAGATGTGTGGTCACAAACTTATCCTGTGTTACAGAGACCTTTGAGGCGATCCCATCAAAATAATATGCATGATTTACTTGTCCGTTATGATCATTCACATTGAACACGCCGAATGCTGTCCCGTTATAATTGTTACCACTGTAATCAGCAGCATTACCGTTGAAAGGCCAGAACGCTACAAGACCCTGTTCGAGGTAGGGCTGGGCATTCATCATAAAAGGCAGGTTCACAAGGACAAACAGGAGAATTCCTCTTTTCATGGGTTAGTCTTTGATAACAACATTGAACAAAAATAGTGATTCGCACGATGCCATCCAACAGAAGTAATGGAAATTGACTATTTTTGGTAAAAGGGTATCATCCATTGAAAATTTCTATCAGCGGTTCAGGAGGACTGATCGGACGGCGGCTCACAGAATGGTGGTCGCCTCAGCACACGCTTCGGCCGGTCAGAAGAGAAATGCTTTACGGGAGCAATTCAGCGCTGAGCGCTGAGCTTGCTGACAGCGATGTGCTGATTCATCTTTCGGGGGCTCCTCTCCTGAAACGCTGGACTCCTGCCTACCGCGAAATCATCCGCAGCAGCCGTGTGGACACGAGCCTGAGACTGGCAGAGGCGGTTTCCGGCAAAACCTGCCGTGTACATACAATCCTGCTCGCTTCGGCTGTCGGCATCTATGACGATCATCAGATCCAGACCGAGCAGAACTGTTCTCTGGCTGAAGACTTTACTGCTGAGATCTGCAAGGCGTGGGAGAAAGCAGGAGAAGCCTTTCCTGCGAAATGCCGGTTGGTCCGCTTCAGACTGGGGATCGTACTGGATCCCGCGGGAGGTGCCCTGAGGAGAATGTTACCGGCCTTCCGTGCCGGTTTCGGAGCAAGCATCGGTTCGGGCAGGCAGATGATGTCATGGATACATCACCATGACCTCTGCCGGGCATTCAGTTACGCCCTGGAAGAAGATATCAGCGGTACCTTCAACCTATGCAGCCCCAAGCCGGTTAGTAACCTGGAGTTCAGCAAAACTCTGGGCAAAGTTCTAAAAAGACCCTGCCGGCTGAGGATTCCTGAGGCACTCCTGAAGTTGGTGTATGGCGAAGCAGCGGGAATACTAAGCTCAGGACAGGAAGTCATTCCCGAAAGACTCATCAGAGCAGGTTTCCGTTTCGATTTTCCTGAGGCCGGACCCGCCCTCAAACAACTCTTAAAAATATGAAAACACTGTATGACTTCACCATGAAAACCATCAGCGGGGAGGATTTCCCGCTGATTCGGTTCAAAGGAAAAAAAGTACTGGTGGTCAATGTCGCTTCAAAATGCGGCCTGACTCCGCAGTATGCTGAACTTGAAAAGCTCTGGCGGGAATTTGGCCCTGAACGTTTTGTGATCCTCGGTTTCCCGGCCAATAACTTCCTCTGGCAGGAACCCGGCACCAACGAGGAAATCGCCGCGTTCTGCTCCCTAAAGTACGATGTGAGCTTTCCCATGTTCGCCAAAATCAGTGTTCGCGGAAAGAACATCGATCCCCTCTATTCCTGGCTTACCAAAAAATCGGAGAACGGGGTCAGTGATGCCAAAATGCAATGGAACTTCCAGAAGTTCCTGATCGGGGAAAACGGGCAATGGATCGATATGGTTCCGCCCAAAGAAAGCCCATATTGCGACAAGATCCTGAACTGGCTGCGTTCCTAGATCGCCTCCTTGATCCAGCGGATCATGATCTGAAGGACCTCGGGGGACATCGTTTCCCTGATCTTCACGTACTCTGATGGAGAGCCCGTGGCACAATGCTGAAACAGGTGATTCAGGTCGGGCAGGGCCACAACCTCAAACGACGGGCACTTACCACTCTTTAAGGCCCTGTTGATACCTTCCAGGTTCAGGGCTGCAGGCACCTGCAAATCTTTCTCCCCGTTCAGGGCAAGTACCGGACAGCGGACTTTTTTCAGGTAGACTTCCGGATTGAAGCGGACGAAGGTGCTGAACCAGTCCGACGTCAATTCATAGACCATAGCATTAATCGCCTGCTCTGTTAGTCCGGCCTCTGCAATCTCTTCAGCACTCATGTTCTCCGTTTCCTTTTTTATCAGCTCCCGGATTTTTCGTCCTGCTTCCTCCTTCTTCTTTTCACGGGCGATAATATCATAAGTCATGCGGGCAATCCGCAGATTGTCATTCAATTCCTCTAACGGAACACTATCTGCCCTGCCAATGAGCTCAGCCTGATCCAGCAGAATCTGCTGACCGCTTGTTCCCGGTGCTGCCAGCAATATGATGAAGGCTACCTTACTGTTGCGGGAAGCCACCAGCGGGGCTATCATTCCACCTTCACTATGACCGATCAGCCCAATGTGATCTGCCGAAACAGCAGGATGCTTCAATAAAAACGCAAAGGCAGCTTCTGCGTCAGTGGCCAGATCATATGTATTGGCCGTATGAAAAGTGCCCCCGCTCTTTCCGGTGCCCCTGTCGTCGTAGCGCAATACAGCCATGCCCTGCCGGGTCAGAAAATCAGCAATCAGCAAAAAAGGTTTGTGACCCAGCAACTCCTCGTCCCTGTTCTGCGGACCACTGCCGCTGATCAGCACCACGGCCGGGAACGGACCATCCCCTTCAGGATATGACAGCGTCCCTGAAAGTTCAAATCCACCTTTTTTGTTCGGAATACTGACTTCTTCAGTCCGGTAGGGAAAAGGCGGGAGAGGTTCTTGTGGACGACTGAGATCAGGAAGTGACTCCACCCTGGCAAAAGCCACTTCGAGGGTAACCGTCTGTACCCAGAGTCCTTTCAGGCTGTCGCAGCCTGCCTGCATCAGCGAACGGATTTGTAATCCTGCTTTTTTACAGCTTAATATCAGGCTATCGCCTGTCCAAAGTATCTTATCCAGCGGAAACTGCTCCACGGTCTGATCAGGGCTGACCATGTAACCCTTCAGGCCCTTTTCAGATCCTTCAATATGAAGGCCAACCCTCATCCTCACCTTACGCCGGCTGATCACCGCAAGCCAGTTGCCCTCCGGTTGGCATACCTGTGCTGCAACGCCGGTATCCAGAAAGAAAAAAGTAAACAGGAACGCGGCCACAAGCAGGTTTTTGAATACTTTCATCATGATGCTGAATGATTGAGTTTACCTTTTTTTCTCAGGGTAGCAGAAGTGATGATCTTGTGCCCGTCGGGTTCTTCCTTCATCAGCCTGACCATGGCGCGGGCCACAACAGAAGCATGAATGGCTTTAAATCCTGCTGCTTTTCCCCACATGAACAAGCCGAAAAACTGCATCACCCACCGGGCCGGTTCTTCGTGCCAGCGAATCTTCTCACGCCTGCCCAGCAGAAATGAGGGTCGGATGATCAGCAATTTATCAAAGCCTGCTGCCTTGAGTCCTTCTTCCATCTCACCTTTAAGTCGCAGATAGAAACTTCCGGCACCCGGGGATGCCCCGATAGAAGAAACAACCGCAAGTGCTCTGGCTCCCTTTTCTCTGCAGAGAGCTGCAGTTTTCAGAACCAGATCTACATCGGTATACCGCCACTGTTTACGATTCCTGGTCTGGGTAATATTGGTGCCAAAACAACTGAAAACAGTATCGCCCGCAAAAGCATCCGGGTAATCCCCGGGACGGGAAAAATCCACTACGATTTCCAGAAGTTTCGGATGCACCCTTCCTGATGACCTTCTCACCGGGCATTTCACGAGAACCACCTCAGGGTCGCTCAGCAGTACATCCAGCAGGTGGCGTCCCACCAGCCCCGTTGAACCCAATACGACCGGGTTTTCTGTTTTTTGTTCCATGTCAATGATATCTGAGTGTAAAGATAATAAAGGCGGACGAATACATCAGCCTGGCAGACATAAAACATTAACCCTTTCCTAACATAAATCTGATACACGCGTTTTACTTTTGTGCCCTAAATTTCCGCTTATGTTCACTTCTCCGCTATTTCTCGCCCTGAGCTCCACCGCCATGAGCATCATCCTCGTGATGGGTGTCGTATTGTTTATCAAAGGGAGGCCCTATAAAAACAACTTACTGGTGATTCACCTCCTGCTCAGCATCGCGCTGATGATCTTTCTGGGCATCCGTATGGCCAATCAGTCTCTCTTCTCACAGGCACAGGGTCTCACCCTCTTCATGTCAGTTTCAGTCATCGCCGGCATGCTGCTGTTGCTGCTGAGCGGCTTTATGCTGATGAGGGAAAGGGGCAACCGTATCCTGGTCAACCTGCTGCACCTGGCCGGTAGTCTGATCTTGATCAGTTCGCTGGTCGTTCTGGTCTTCTGCGCATGAAGAGGATGAGCAGTGAGGCTCTGGAACTCAGGGACCGCTGCAGGTCAGGGCTGGGGCATTATCTTGAACAGGCGCTGGCTTTCATCCCCGCCGAAGAATCGCTGCGAATGATGGATGCCGGCTGCGGGAGCGGTGTCCCTACCCTGGTGCTGGCCAGGAATATACAGGGCAGCATCCTGGCTCTGGATCCTGATCAACTGGCTTTGAATCTGCTGCAGGAAAAAGTCAGGCAGCAGGCCCTGAAAAACCGCATCAGCCTTCTGGTTTCAGAATTCCCCCCCGATCCTGAAGCCTCAGGCGCTGAAGGTGGATTCGATCTGATCCTGGCGGAAGGCTTGTTTAACATCATTGGATTCTCCCGTGGAATCAAGGCCGCGGCAGCTTTACTGAACAAGGGCGCCTGGCTGATCCTTCACGACGAATGGAAGAACCATGCGGCGAAGTTGGATCTGATGAGATCAGAAGATTATCGTCTGATCCATCATTTCGTTCTGGGACCTGAGGTATGGTATCGTGAATTCTACGCATGCATGGAAACTGCTCTAGCTCAGTACCGTGAATCTGAAGTCATCCGGCTGATGCACCCGCTGCTTGAAGAAATCCGCCTGATCCGGGAGCAGCCCGAATTGTTTCATTCGGTGTATTATATCATGCAATATGGATCTGGTAAATAATGATCAATAAGCAATCGAATGATCGCTTTTATGCCTGTGATTGCGAATTTCTCTTCAACTTCGCGACAGCACTGAGGATAAATGTTTCTGATGATCTTTTGCTTGTCAGGGGTTCGGGAGTCCTCCGCTCCCGAACCT
>CALGYY010000135.1 GCA_937934705.1 uncultured Bacteroidota bacterium | reverse complement strand
ATAGAGGGTCATAATTCTGTGCTGCATGAAATGCAGTATCCCACCAATGGGCATTTCGGGAAAGCGTACTGTCAATGCGCGAAGAGTAAAAGTAGTAAACCTGAATAGAGTCTGTCCGCGTGGGAATACTGTCATGAACCTGTGCATGAACAGCCCCTGCACCTTGTACTACAAGGAAGAGTAATAAGAAGCAGGTCCTGGATGTCATTCTGCACATGATCTCACAGCAAAGTCCAAAATTACGAAAAAAGCTTAAGAGAACTTAAATTCAGTGAAGTCCGCGGTAGTTTTTCATCCCGGCCTTGATGGCGACTTTCAGCCGGTTCTCCGCCGGAGGAATGGGGCAGGAGTATTTCGGATTGTAAGCGCAGAGAGGGTTAAAGGCCATGTTAAAGTCGATGATGAGCTCGTCTCCTTCAGGAATTTTCAGCTCCAGAAACCGGCCGCTTCCATAGGTTGACAAGCCATTGGTGAGGTCAGCAAAGGGGAGAAAAAGATCATCCTTGTGACTGGGGTCATCCAGCAATTTCAAGTACTGATAAACAGCCAGACTGCAGCTTTGTTCCCCGATCATAAAAGTGGCATAGCCATATTTACGGTAACTGCCCGTATTGCCCTTTGATCGCTGCATTTCAAAAGCCGTTTCCCCGGGAGTAATGATCAGGCTGGCCCTGACCCGGTAACGGGACTTTACAGGATAGAAATCCAGCTTCCTGAAATGCTTCAGTCCCTCTGGAGTCAACGGTGTCAGCGCTGAATCGAGGAATTCTCTGTTCATTTCCTCTCTGTAAGTCTTATTGATTTTTTTTACGACGCAGTTTTTCTCCTGGGCAGGGCTGACATGAGTAATGCCTAAAGCCGCCAGAAACAGCATAAGCCGGATGATTCCTGTCTTTACGGATTCGGGGATGAACAGATATTTAATTTTTGCAAACATATTATAGATAAAAAAATAAATGAATATAGCTTATGTTGTTTGAATTCCGGAATGACTTTTCTGCCGTACAATGATGGCGAAATACAGAGCTACAATAATGGTTGCTGCAGCGCTGATCCCGAACGTCCATTCTGCTCCTGCGAACGTCCAGATGATTCCTGCCAGGAAGGATGCCGCCATCGTGAGCACACTGTTCAGTGCAGTAAAAGCGCCGATGGCTGTGGCCGTTTCCTCCTTTCGGCTGATGTTAGTGATCCAGGCTTTTGAGATGCTCTCGGTTGCAGCCGCGTATATGCCGTAAATGAAGAATAAGGTAATGCTGAACCAAATCCCTGATACGAAGATCATACCCCCATATACCAGGGCGAACAGTATTAATCCGGAAATGAATGTTTTCTTCAGGCCGATCTTATCTCCCAGCATTCCCAGGGGGTATGCAAACAGTGCAAATATTCCATTGTAAAAAATGTAGAGGAGGATGAGTTCGTCATCGCCCAGGCCAATGTCTTTCATCCGAAGAAGGAGAAAGAAATCACTGCTGTTGAAGAGCGTAAAAATGAGCAGTCCGGCGATAAGTTTACGGTATTCGGCGGGTGAAGTTTTCAGGTAACGGAGGAAACCGAAAACACTTGTTTTCTTTACGGAATCGATGCTTCCCCGCTTTCTTTTTTCTTTCAAAGCAAAGGTGAATGCAATACTGATCAGACCTGGTATTACTGCCAGCATGAATAAAAGACGGTAATTTCCTGGCAGAAAGTATAGGAAGACCAGTGCTGCGATTGGTCCGAGGAAGGCTCCAACAGTATCCAGCGACCGGTGGAAACCAAATACACGACCCTTGTATTCAGGCGTCGTACAGTCGGAGAGGTAGGCATCGCGGGCACCGGTTCGTATACCTTTGCCCAGACGGTCTAGGGTTCTGGCGCCGAAGATCCAGAGTGGAAAAGTAAAAACGGCCATGAGGGGTTTCGAGAGTGCACTGAGCAGGTATCCCATGCGGATGAAGGGTACGCGCCGGCCGCTGTGATCACTGAGTTGACCGAAGTATCCCTTGCTGAGCCCGGCTGTGAATTCAGCCAGACCTTCGAGTATGCCAATAAGCAGAATTGAAAAGCCGATGCTTTTTAAAAACATCGGCATTACCGGGTACAGCATCTCGCTGGAAATGTCTGTAAACAGACTGACAAGCGACAGTATCCAAACCGGTCGGGTAATGATGCGTGACTTCATTTACGCGACCGTATGAAGGGCTTAATTGAACAGATAAGTGAATCCGCCCCGTATGGATGGATTGGCCAGCGGGGAGCTTTGGTTGAGGTTGAGGTCGAGCAGGGGATCGTAAAGAACCATGGTTTTAAACCATACGTTATTGGTGATTTCCTTTTCGTATCCCACACCAATTGGAGCCGACATCACCCAGTTACGGGCCAGGACCCCGCCTGGCTGGTTCCAGTCAACGTAACCCATGTTCATGATCCCGAATTCAGCATGGGCGAAAAGGCCTTTATAAATACTGTATTCTGCAAATATCCGCCCCCCGTAGGAAAAGTTGCCTGCCGTGTTTCCACTGGCCGTATACAATAGCACGGGTGAGAGCCCGGCGCTGAAATTTTTGACCTTGTATCCGATGATGGGGGCAATATCCGCATTGAATCCTCCGAGAAAGGTCACGCTGAACTCACCCCCGGTGAAGAACTGTCCGTAACTTTTCGTCCCGCTGCTCAGCATGGCAGCCAGAATCAGAACCAACGAAATTTTTACCAATCTGTTTTTCATAAACTTGATTTTGGTCGTAGTGCAAAGATAAACAGATTTCAGTCAGCAGCAATCAGTCAGCAGTAATCAACTGCAATCAGTCAGGAGTAATCATTGCGTTTTCAGTGAGTAGTTTGCATGTGAGACTTCTGTTACTCCGTCCCTCGGCCAGTGATCTCATGAAGGATAACAATTCTTTCTATTTTTGCATAAAGAATAAAATCATGAAAAGATTAATCCTTTGGTCATTCTGTGTATTGGTTCCCTTGTTTCTGGTATCGCAGAGTATTCAATATCCGGTGACGGAGAAAACGGACACTGTGGATGTGTACTTCGGTGTGAAGGTGGCGGATCCTTACCGCTGGCTGGAAGATGACATGTCAGCAAAAACTGCCGCCTGGGTGGGTGAGCAGAATGTGGTGACAGAGAAATACCTTTCAGGGATACCATTCAGGAATAATCTGAAAGATCGGTTTGCAGAGCTTTGGAACTATGAGCGTTACGGTGTGCCTTTCTGTGAAGGTAAATATTATTTCTTCTTTAAGAATACCGGATTGCAGAACCAGAGTGTGCTGTATGTTCGTGAAGGTCTGGCGGGTGAGCCATCAGTTCTTCTCGACCCCAACACTTTCTCGACTGACGGGACAGTGGCCCTCCAGGATATCTCTGTTTCTCACGATGCCAGGCACCTTGCCTTCAGTGTGTCTTCCAGCGGTTCCGACTGGCAGGAGATCCGTGTGATGGAAATTGCCTCACGGAAAGTGCTGGCCGACACCCTGCGTTGGGTGAAGTTTTCTTCCATTGCCTGGAAAGGATCAGGTTTTTATTACAGCCGCTACGATGCACCTGCAGAAGGAATGGAGAAAAGCGGCAGGAATGAGAACCATAAATTGTGTTATCATCAGTTGGGGACCTCTCAATTGGCGGATAAGCTGGTGTTTTCGGATCCTGAACATCCCCTTCGCAATTTTTCAGCCCAGGTGACTGAAGACGAACGTTTCCTTCTGATCTATGCTTCTGAGTCGTCGACCGGAAATGCGTTGTACTGTGTGGATGAGAGGGCAAAAGCCCCAGGTGTCAGGGTGTTGGTGTCTGATTTTGAAAATGACTACGGGGTGCTGGATCATACAGATGGCAAACTGATCGTGGTCACCAATTACGCTGCGCCAAAACAACAATTGATCATGATGGATCCGGAGAATCCTTCCCCGAAATACTGGAAAACACTGATCCCGGAAAAGGAAGAAGTTCTCAGGAGTGTTCATCTTGCGGGTGGTTTGCTGATTGCTGAGTATATGAAGGATGCCTGCAGTAAGGCATATATTCATGGGTTGGACGGTGAAATGAAAGCGGAGATTGAACTGCCGGGCATCGGAACACTCGGAGGTTTCTCCGGAAAGAAAGAAGACAGTATTGCATTTTATGCTTACAGTTCATACAATTTTCCGACGACTATCTATCGCTTCAGCCTCCGGGATAATAAAAGTGCAGTATATTTTTCGCCTGCAGTGAAATTTGATCCTCAGGATATTACGGTCCGCCAGGTGTTCTACAATAGTAAAGACGGTACTCGCGTTCCCATGTTTATTATCCACAAAAAGGACATCACGATGAATGGGGAAAACCCCTGCTTCCTTTATGGTTACGGAGGTTTTAATGTTTCTATGACCCCAGGTTTCAGTGTCAGCAGGATCCCTTTTCTGGAGAAAGGAGGTGTATATGCAGTGCCGAATATCCGTGGCGGAGGGGAATATGGAGAAGCCTGGCATGAGGCAGGTACACGACTGCAGAAGCAGAATGTATTTGATGACTTCATTGCTGCGGCAGAGTATCTGATTAAGGCAGGCTATACCAAACCGGAAAAGCTGGCGATTTCAGGAGGGTCGAACGGAGGCTTGCTGGTAGGTGCCTGCATGACGCAAAGACCTGAGCTTTTCCGGGTGGCTCTTCCTGCGGTGGGTGTGCTTGACATGCTGCGTTATCACAAGTTCACGATTGGCTGGGCCTGGGCAGGCGATTACGGAACCAGTGACAATAAGGAAGAATTTGAAGCTCTTTACAAATACAGCCCGCTGCATAATCTGAGGAAAGGAACCCGCTATCCTGCTACGCTGATCACCACGGCCGATCATGACGACAGGGTGGTGCCGGCGCATTCATTCAAATTTGCCGCAAGCCTGCAGGAGTGTCAGGGAGGTGAACTTCCTGTTTTGATCCGCATCGAAAGCAAGGCCGGGCATGGCGGTGGCAAGCCTATGAACAAGGTGATCCAGGAGGCCGCCGATGTGTGGAGCTTCGTTTTTTATCACCTTGGGATAAATTAAAAAAAAACAGGGACGAAATAATACCATCCCTGTTTTCTAAAAGGCTATAAATCACTTTCGTATTACTTTCCGGATCAGATTGATCTGTTCGCTTTCTATACTCAGGATGTAGACTCCTGTGCTCAGCAGGGTGAGATCCAGTTCGTATCGGTTCCCGGGTGCCGATGCAGGAATTCTGAGACCGGAGATGTACCTTCCCGAAAGGTCGGTGAGATTTAATAGGAGTTCCTCCTGATTATTTCCGTTCAGGCTGATGTTTAGCATACCCTCAGTGGGATTGGGCCAGATGCTGATGCTGATTGCTTCATCACCCTGAAGACCGGTGATAACATATTGGAATACAGGGGAAGTGGCGGTTCCGCAGCCATGGGGTTCGGTCACGATTACGGTATAGTCGCCACTGCTCAGGGGAACATACCAGTTCTCTGTTGCTCCGGGAATGAGTGTCCCGTTCAGATACCACTGGTTTCCGGCCGGAGCACTCGAAAAGAGGGTGTCGTTCGCAATGCTGATGAATGGTGTCGACGGTGCCGGCCAAACATTCACCTGGAGCGGAGATGATGTCAGTGAACCGCAGGCGTTGGTTACTTCCACAGTATAGCTTCCGCTCTGGAATACCGTATAGAGATACTGCAGTGCACCGGCAATCGGTGATCCGTTGTAATACCATTCGTAGGTATACCCGCTTCCCTGCGGGGCTTCAAGAACAAGATAATCACCCGTACAAAGGTCGGTCGAACCCTGTGGGCTGATCGATGCTACAGGTGCCGGTGCGACCAGAACGGTAACATATGTACATGAGGTAGCGACATTGCAATCCCCTCCGTTTCTTCTGACCCAAATAACGGTTGTGTCGGTGAGTCCGGAGAGATTGATCGTGACCGAATTCTGTCCGCCGATAATGTTGCTTCCGCAGCTGTTTCCGGTTCCCCATTCATAGTAGGCGCCACTGCCCGTTGTCCCGCCGGAAGCTGTTAATATGGTTGCGTCACCCTGGCAGATACCGAGGTCGCCGCTGATGGCCGTGGGTGCAGTTGAAGCCGTGAGTAATGATACCGATACCGTATTGGAGGTGTCTGACGGACAGCCTCCGGCTGTAAGAACAGCGCGGTAGGTCATGGTTTGAGTGATCGGGCTTGTTGTCCATGAAGTGCTGTTGGCGCCGGTAATATCCTGCCAGCCTCCACCGTCGTTGCTTTGCCATTGAATATTGCCTGAGGATCCGGAGAGGTTAAGTGTGGTAGTGGATCCTGAGCATACGGCATTCTGAGAAGTTGAAGCAGTTCCGGCAAGGGCACCCGGGATGATAGTAACCGTGGCCACATCTGAAGTGTCGCTTCCGCAACTGCCACTGGTGAGTATAGCCCTGTAAGATGTGCTTGCTGTGAGCACTGGTGTGTTATAGGAGGGAGAAGTAGCACCCCCGATATTGGCCCATGTTCCGCCGGCATTACTCTGCCACTGTATGGTTCCGGTATATCCGCTAAGGTTGATGGTGGTGCTGTTTCCTGTACAAAGTGAGGGTGATGCAGCCTGAGCTGTGCCTCCGGCCGGTGAAGGGGTAATGCTGACACTTACACTCTGGCAGGTCGAATTGCCGCAGCTGTTTTCCCAGCGTGCATAATAGGTTGTGTTTGCCGATGGTGAAACACTCAGATTATTTCCCGTTCCGATGGATGTGCCTCCGCATCCGCCTGTGAGCCATCTCAGAGTGGTTCCGGAACCTCCCGAAGCTGTTAAGATTGTGGCATTTCCTGAACAGACAGATGCGGGTGAAGCACTGACGCTGACCGGAGCCACCGGGTTGGGGTTGATGGTGGCTGTGACCACAGAACGGGCGCTGTTGCAGCCGGGTTCTCTGACCACCCAGTTGTAGAATGCATAATAATATCCTGTGCCCACATCTGATCTTACCACCGACAGAATTCCGGGAGTGGTATAGGGGTAGGTGAGGTCGCCGTTGTTGCGGAAAATATTGGCAACGCTCGTGATGGCCAGGCGCAGGCCGGTGTCAGCCGGTATGTTGAAATTCAGGGTCACCGTATTCAGTCCCGAAGTAAGCGCTGGTGTCGTTACGGATTGTAATACTGTGCCGGCGCTGTTTCTGAGTTCTATCGTTCGGATGCCAGGTGCAATGGAAGGGTTTCCATAAATATCAACAGAAACCAGGGTGACCGGGGTATAACAGTGGAAAACCTCATAGCGATCACCCGTTGCAGTATAACCGCCACTGCCGGAATTGTTGGCCCTGCCGCAATTGTAAGATGCCCCGTTGATGCTGTCCTGAACATAATAATTTGTGGTTGAGGTCAGCACAGGAGTGGTATAAGAAGTCCCGGTGCTTACCTGAGTTCCTCCTGTCGGCGCATCGAACCATCTGAGCGTTCCCGACCCTGCTGCTGTTAGCGTGAGAGTGCCGGATCCGCACCTTGAGGCCCCGGTAGTGACCGGTGCCACGGGCATGTTGATGGTCACGTAATTCGTCTTGATCTCTGTGTCATTTCCATAGGCATTGGTGGCCTGCAGGGTTACCGTAAAGTTACCATTTGCGGCATATGTGTGTGAAGGGTTTTGCAGGGTGGAAGTCTGACCGTCACCAAAATTCCACAACCACGAAGTAGGCCCGTTGGTGGACAGATCGGTGAAGTTGATGGTTCCGCTGCAACTCGTGGTGGTGTTGGCCGAGAAATTAGCAAGCGGGGGCTGGGTGGAACTGACGCAAGTCCAGGTGAGTGCAAAACCTGAACCGACCACATAACCGTCACTGGTCTGTCGCAGTGTGATGGATCCTCCGGATGAAGTTATGGGCCCCGGAAGGCTGGTCCCCGAGAAAGGACTGCCCGTTACCTGCGGTGAGGCGGTGCTGGGTCCGTCATATACGTAAAGGTAATCATATCCTGATTCATAATTAAAGGAAGAAAATGTCAGTGTTACTGAGGTAGCACCAGCCGGAGAAATGGTAATATTCCCGTTGGTGTTGTCTCCATAATCGCTGCATATTCCGCTGTCGTAAAGATTGCCCGTGCAACTGGTCTGTACCGTACCCGTCCCTGTTGCCGGCACATAGGCCACGCAGGGGTAAGAAGGTCCAACAGTGATGAAAGCTGCTTTCGTGAGGGAATCAATTCCGCAGCTTGCACCATTGGCTACGAGCTTCACATCATATGAGCCGTTGGCGGTATAAGTGTGTGAAGGGTTAACGGCTGTACTTGTGGTTCCGTCGCCAAAATACCAGGTATACGTATTACCACTTGTGCTCAGGTTCTGAAACTGCACGGTGAAAGGAGCATTGGTGCACTGCGTGGTCGGGCAGGCAGTGAAATCGGCATTGGTCGGTGCTGCCGAATACGCAGCTCCCACACCCACTGCATACCAGGCGTTGGTGGTTGAGATGGTTTCCTGGGAGCAACCGCCAAAAAGGTCAGAACTGGCCTGAATGGCTGCAGCCCTTGCATCTGCGTGATTGGAGGAAGCTGTCAGGTAAACCGTGAGCATGCGGTAAGCAATCTGTTCGGCCTTCGCCATCGTAATCCCCGTAACATTATAAGTATTGCCGATGTCATTGGTGCCTGAACCGCCCTGACAAAGCAGATAATACCAGAAGTTTCCGACACCTGAATTCGTGTGAACTCCGCCGTTATCAGCTGTTCCCGTGTACCAGTAAGTGCCCTGGTAGGTATCAGGCTGGCTTCCGGCATTGGGGTTCGACATACTGCGGAATGCGCCTCCGATATCCTCTCCGATCAGCCAGTTGGGAGTTAATGGAGGTTTGGCATAAAACTCCACACTGGTTCCGAAAATATCACTGAATGCCTCGTTCAATGCACCGGATTCGTAAGAGTAGGTTAGGTTAGCTGTGTACTCTGTTACCCCGTGGGTGATCTCGTGTGCACAGATGTCAACGGTAGTCAGGGGGCTGTAGGTTCCGTCACCGTCGCCGTAGGTCATGCGCGTTCCATCCCAGAATGCATTGACATAATTGGTGCTGTAATGCACATAACTGAGCAGTTTGAGACCTGCATTGTCGATACTGTTTCTTGCGTGCCTCAGGTTATAATAATCGTAGGTCATTTCCGAAGCCCAGTGGGCATCCGTTGCCACCTCGTCCTGGTCAGCATTTACATTGTTCCAGTTGTTGTTGGCATCCGTGAAATCGACGGCAGCTCCGTAATTGGTGCCTTTGTTCATATCATAGGTCTCAACTCCCAGTCCGCGACCGGTTTCACGCAGACGATATGTTGAACCGGTATAATCGGTCGTGATGGTGCGTGTCCCGCTATAGCGGGTAACGGCCGTCCCCGTAGCATTGACCTGGACGTCCCCAGTCTCGGTATGGATGCGGTCGATCGTATTCAGGATGTTGCCATTGGCGGCATCCACAAAAATGTACTGGCGGCTCATCGGTTCATGCGCGTATATGTCAAAACGCCACGCAAGTTTCAGATCACTCCCGTTCATCTGTACATCTGAAGGAACCCACATTAATTCCCCTTTGGGGTAATAGGTGGCATCCGTTTTACCCATAGCGTATTGCAGAGCACGCTCTTCTTCCGGTAAATCCCATTTGTACACCAGGGCATTGACATATCCCAGTGCGGAGGCCAGAGCTGCCTCTTCAGTCATGGGCATCACATTCACAGGTCTGGCACGATTGAAAAGTCTTCCGTTCATGCTGGAAACCAGCCCGTTCTTCTCGTGAAGCAAATAAACATTGGCGAAAACGGGATACCCGTGAAAGGTCTGCTGATACCGGTAATGCGTAAACCCCAGGTAATCACTTTCTTCTCTGACTAACTGCAGGCCGTAAGCGGGATCCATCCTGTAATACGTGTTGACCCAGTTCTCAAATTCACGGTGGCTGAAACTACCCTGGTTTCCGAAAACGACGAATGCAGGTATTTCAGAGTAATCCTTTAGAATAAGCTTTTCTGCACCGGTAATGAGCGCATGGGCCTCGCGCCCGGTGTATTCCTGGGCAACAAGTCGGACAAACATGCACATGAACATGAATACAAAGAGGCTGATCTTTTTCATATTGAAACTTTTTAAGATGTTTTCTGTTGTGAAATTCTAAAACTTACTTGCACCAGGTCAGGAGATTTGTGATTAATAATTATCTGTTGTTCTGAAAAACAGAACGATACAGCATTGGAATTTTTGCTTAGAATCGAAAAACCACTCCAAATGTAGAAAGTGTCAGCGGGATAAGCAAATGTTCTTTGATTTTTTTTATCCGTTTTTTTTACCGGCTGAGGAAACCTCGTATTTGAAGTTAATAAGTATTTATGACTGTTTTTTTGAAACAGTCTGTTTTTACTGTTAAATCCTTTGATAGTTAAGGTGAACTTCCCTAAGTTTGCTGCTTCTTTGATTTTCTTTCTATCCTAAATCCTTTAACAGAATTCTGATTTTATGAAAAGAATCGTATTACTGCTGGCACTGGGACTAAGTGCACTCTGCGGGTTTGCACAACCCATCACCATTACGCAACCCAACGGGGGCGAACTTATGTATGGTTGCCAGACCTATCAGATCAAATGGAATTCATCAGGAGTGTCCAATTATTATGATATCCATTACTCTCTGGATGGCGGGATCATTTGGTCATCCGTGGTGAATAATCTGTACATCACTAACAATCAGTACGACTGGACGGTGCCTATGGTGAACTCAACCACCGTTCTGGTGAGAGTAATGGATCATAATGCCCCATCGAAACGCGATAGCAGCAATGCTGTTTTCACCATCAGGCTCCCTATCATGATCAGCAGCCCCAACGGAGGAGAGGTATGGCAGGGACTATCATCGCACAATATTACATGGACTCCGGCGGGTACTTCAGGATTCTTCAACCTGTTTTACTCCGTTAATAACGGGAGTACCTGGACCTCCATCGTGAGCAATATTGCTGCGAACAATTATATGTGGACTTTACCCAATAACCCTTCAACACAGGCCTTGATCCGGGTTCAGGATGCCACTACAAGTTGCCAGTTGGACATCTCCGATTCCGTTTTTGAAATATCGGCAGCCCAGCCCATACTGACAGCCCCCAATGGCGGGGAGAACTGGACCATCACCTCAAACCGCACCATTACCTGGAATACCACGACTTTCCATACCAACGTGAAGCTTGAATATTCCACTGACGGCGGCGCCACGTACAACCTGATCACGGCTTCAACAGCCAATACCGGAAGCTATACCTGGAGTATTCCGAATACCCCGACCACACAGGCCCGGGTGCGTGCGAGCAATGCTTCAGGCTCCACCGTTTATGACATCAGCAATGGCGATTTTACAATTTCATACCCGGATGATTTTCTGACTTCACCGAACGGTGGCGAAGTCTGGAGATCGGGCAATCAGTACAACATTACATGGGACCAAACGGCAATTGCTTCAGCAGTTAAGCTGGAGTACTCCGTAAATGGCGGAGCCAGCTGGACGCAGATTACACCCAGCACCACCAATTCGGGCTCTTATCCCTGGACCATTCCTAACATTGTAACGAGCACCCAGGCACTGGTTCGAATCACGAATAATACGGTACCCACAATAGTGGACACTTCCAATGCGGTGTTCACGATCAAGGCTCCGGTAACGGTGGATTATCCTGATTTGGGTCCGGTGCTGACGGGATGCAGTACGATCAACATACAGTGGAGCCGTACCAA
>CALGYY010000134.1 GCA_937934705.1 uncultured Bacteroidota bacterium | reverse complement strand
GCATCACCGGCAGGACTGCAACGGACGTTCACCTCGCAAGCTTCCGAAGCCCCGAACTGGGGCGCCCTGCTCTGGTCAAACATCATGACCTGGGGAACGTCTTTGTAGATGTACACAATTTCAGCAATGCTCAGCACAGGGACAGTAGACTGTTTCTTTGCAAAGTCGCTGCCGTCTGACACCTCTCCCAGGACTTTCCCGTTCACCCTGATCGGGCGACCAGGTCTCTCACCTTCCCATCTGGGCTCAATATATTCCAGAATCACTGATTCTCCCTGGATTATTTCTGTCGAGAAATTCCCGTTCTCCGGATTGTTCTCCGAATCGAATGCACCGATAATCTGTGTGCGGCTTTCATTATATAGAAACAACTGTCCGCCCTCGGGGATGTAGAACTCATCATACACAACGGCGAGTGCAACAGCTCCGGCTGAGCGCAGTTTCAGGCGCCATATCCTCCGGCCATCCGGAAGATCTGTCCAGGAACCTGCATTGGTCATGTTGTAGCCAACAGGTATGGATTTTCCAACACGCAATGGCTCCCGGCCATTTATGGAATCTTCCATCAGCGCCTGATAGATATTGATTGATGGTAATACCAGTTCGTCAATTCCAGGCGTAATTTCATTCGCAAGAGCAATGCTCGGGGGCATTCCCCCTTTGCTCGGTTGAGCCATCAGATCCAGGTTGCCGGCAAGCGTAATCGTAGCAACCCACAGAAGCAGAAACAGTTTTTTCATAAACTAAAGATTTATTGAAAATTTTAATGTGTAGTGCAGGTGAATATGTGAAAGGGGGTAGTAATCTTTCATCAGCAGGAGAATATGTTCAACAAATTATACCCCGTCAATCCGTATTTCTTCGCACTGCGGAAAAATACCTGTCATGGGGCGAAAGCATACCCAAACTTATGGAAATCCTGCTCTTTTTGCAATAGTTTTTTTGTTTTTTTTTTGTACAGAAATACCAATCAGCGAATTATGAAGATTTAAATGGAGAGAACCCCCGAAATTATTAACGATTGTTTTAAATTAGTAAGGGCGTTTTAACGTATCGTTTAGTTTTTGATCAGCCTGATGCCGGGATGATCAGGCATGAATAAAGCGGATATAGTGTTCAATAAGGATACATATATCAAAAATAAGATTCGAAACAAATCATTAAATATCACAACATCTGTTCTCACGCGAATCAGGGTATGTTGACCGCCTTCTTCTTGATATCGGCAGGGTGCTTTTGGCCTTACGAGTTTTGAATTTTATTTAAGTTGCTTTATTATAACACTTTATTTTAATCGGAGTAACGTCCAGAGGTGAAAAGTATTGAGGAAATAATAATAATCTGATAACTCAAATAAAAAGAAATACTGATGAAGTTTAGGTCCCGTGTGATTCCTGTCGCTGCAGATTATCGCAGATCAGAATGTGATCCTGTACTGGGGTATGATAACCCGTCCTAACTGATAGGTAAAATAACTTGCCCCGCTTTTTCGGTTGAAGGTCTGGCTGAAAACATTTTTCTGATTGAAGATGTTTGTGATCTCCAGGCTCCATTCCACCGTAATACGTTTCCCATTCATCTTATAACCCAGCTTGAAGTCAGTGCGCCAGTAGTCAGGGAATCTTTGTGAGAAGGCTTGTTCATCATAATAAATGTTCCGGTTGGCAGCCAGGGATGCCGCCTCATCAATCGGGGTATATCTCTGCCCGCCCGAACGGGTCGTTTTCAGGTTGATGATCAGCGTTTTTTTCCGCTTTTCTTCCTTCTTCTTTCGTAGTTTGATATTGAACTCTTTGCCTGCCAGCAGATTCACCGTGTAACGCCCGTTGAAGGCACTGTTCCGCCATATCTGATCTGAACCGCAGTATTTCGAATCGTAGAGTGAGCCTGTTGCAAGAAAATAGAAACCCCGCGAGATGAAGCGCTCAACAGTCAGTTCAAGCCCGAAGTTTTGCCCCTTGCCCCCGTTGAACAACGAGTCCGGCGACTCAAATTCGAAGTTGGCGCCTTCATTGAGCAGTGAGTAACTGTCGGCCCTGCCGCGGTTCACCGGGATGTCGAACAAATACTGGTAGTAAAGCTCTGCCTTTAGCCTGGTGTTCTCACTGATCCTCCAGTCGTAACTCAAAGCCACATGGTGACTGCGCATGAAGCCGAGGCCGGAATTCGTCAATTGATAAGTACTGTCTGCATCCGGTGCCTGTCTGAAGGCGATGGTGACGGGAATACTCTGGCTGTGCAAACCGTAACCCAGACCCAGAGTCTGGGTCGGCGCAAAATTCCACTTCAGCCCCCAGCGTGGTTCAACAGCATAACTGCGGCTGATGTTGTAGTATTGGAGATGAAGCCCTGTGTTCATTACCAGGTTTTCTCCTATCCTGTATTGCCATTCAGCAAAAGGCTGCAATAAGAAAGCATACCCGGCATGGTCATTCAGGAAACGGAATCCATTTTCTTCCGCCTTGTAAATGCTGTCAATCAGCCAGTAATGATAAGCCGTAAAAATCAACCCCGCCCTCAGGTTGTGACGGGCATTGAATTTCTGCTGGAATACACTCGAAACAAACAAACGCATCTCCTCATTGTTAGTACCCTGGTAGGGCAGAGGCTGAAGATTAACCGGAGATACGGAATCATGAGTTGTGTAAAAGTTGTGGTAGGTGAAACCAAGAATGTTCCTGATCCATGCTTTCTTGTTGATGAGATAATTGTGCGTCAAACCGATCAATCCCTGGTTGGAGTGATTCACAATGTCCCATCCCTGGCTTCCGTAGAAGTCGATCTTTTCTTTAGTGGTGTCTTTCTGACTGTCGAGAAAAGAAATATTACTCAGTCCGCCGATACCGAACAGACTGAAACTACCTGCTTTTGTCTTTGGAAAATTGAGTTTGAAGAGCACATCCTGATATTTCGGCACCCCTTGTCCGGTCCCCATTTGAATGCCCATCTTCGAAAAAACGTCAAGGGTGGAATAACGATAATTCAAAATATAAGAAGACTGCTGCTTGCGGGAAACAGGCCCCTCTGCACCCGCCTCTATACCATTAAAGGCCACCTGGGCCAGAAACTCATGCTTCTCGTTGTTCCCGTTGATCATCTTTACATCAAAAACACCGGAAAGCGCATTTCCGTAAGCAGCGGGAAAGGCAGCAGTCAGGAAGTCGCTGTTTGACAAAAGATTGTTCCTCAAAATACAGATCGGTCCTCCCGATGTGCCAAAAGCCGCGAAATGATTGGGGTTCGGGATGTCCATATCGTCCAGCCTCCAGAGAACACCTGAGGGCGTATTCCCACGAATCACGATGTCGTTGCGCGAGTCATCAGCCCCTGTGACACCCGCGAAGTTCGACGCCATACGGGCAATATCGCTTCGCGCACCGGCATACTTTTCGGTTTCTTCGATGCTGAAAACGCGTGTGCTGACCGTGCTCATCTTGTTTATTGCCCCTGACTTATCGGCATCCGCACGTATAACCACTTCCGTCCCCATAAAAACCCGCTCATCCAGCCCTATATCCAGGACCAATTCTTTGGATGTATTCAGCTCCAGGTTGCTGAGTGTGACCTCATGATAGCCCAGGAAACTGATCCTGATTCCGGCCCGGCCGACAGGAACCTGCTCTATCCTGAATTGTCCGTTGGTATCCGTTACCACCCCGCGCAGCGGCTCACTATCCAAAAGAACTACGCTCGCACCCGGCAAAGGAGTCTGGCTCACCTTATCGAAGACCTTTCCGCGTATCGTTTGCGTATGCTTTTGGGCTGACATCAGGTGAGCCGGCAGCATCAGCACGGCAAACAGCAGAATCTTATGGTGAAACGAGGCTTTCATCTTCATGCAAAGATAACAAAAGGCCGGGCGACAGGCCCGGAATTTCATCATGAGCAGCTTTTCTGAGCAGTCTTGTTGACTTCATGCTATTTTTCTTATTTTTGAGAACCAATACATTACCATCATGAAAAAGATTCTCTTTCTTCTGTGCGTTCTGAATACCCTGGGACTTGGTGCCCAGAATTATGTCGTGCTTTCACCCGTAAGTGATACCACCGATCCCTGGTTTGAGCCGGTGGAGATCATTGCGGATTACCGCTCAGCCCAGGTCATCGTTTATGACCCCTCCAATATTAACGCGGTTTTGCCTTTTCTTTTCACTGCGCAACCCCGCTATGTCGCTGTCGTAATACGCCCTATCGACCTGCACATCAATTTTGTCCGCCAGTTCCTGATGCTGAGCACCCAGATCGACAGCGATGCTTTCAGCGATTTTTCTTACGGATATATCACAGGGGCTACAGCACAGGATGCCGTTGATTTTCTGAACCGGATCATCGCGGCAGAGAATGCAGGTATAGAAAACTATCCCTTCAAGATCGGCGGCTGCGTGGCTTCATCCCTCAATTTTGTGTATACCGTTGCCAATGATTATAAAACCTACCTGAATCCCGTTTCCTACGCGGAGATTTATATGGAAACCAACGACAGCGCGACAGGTCGTGATTATTTCGTGGCCAACCAGAACCTGATGCTGGCCAACAAACTTCTGGATATCGGACACAATGGCGACCCCCACATGATCTGGCTCTTCGAGGGCGGAAATATGACACCGGATCCGCCGGTATGGCTCTACGATTCAACAAAGATCGAGGATCCTGCGTATGCCCGGGCAGGACTTTCAAGCTATGAATTTGCAGGACTTAATCTTTACCCGGCAGTGGCTTTCAACGGGGCCTGTCATTCGGGTGAGACTAAAAAAGTGATGGTGGAAGGCGATATCGCCGCTACCTTCGGCGATACGGAATGGTATACACGTTTCTATACCATGAGCGATACCTTCAGCTTTGCGCTCACCATTCTGAAAACCGGAATTACCGGCTATTTTGCACCCTGCGGTGCCAATAATGCCAACGATCAGGGCGAAGATGTGTACAACACTTTTCTCTACAACGAACCTTTAGGTGATATTCATAAGCGCTCCAACGACGGCGTCGTAATGGGATTCCTGGGCAACAGACCTGTACTTGAACTTTATACAGAAGGTGATTTCGGCTCGGGCTGTGATGTCGGAATCTCAGGAACCTTCGACCCTGACGACTGGTCCGGCGCCTGCTATATGCTCGGCGGGAAAGCCAACCGTATCTATTTCGGCGACCCCCTCTTCAATCCCTTTGAACCCAATCATTCCGATTCACTCAATATCACCAAGGCTTCCATTGATTCGGTGAATAATACAACACTGGATGTTCTGGTGGATTATCACAAGCCTGATGTGTACACGGCTTACTTTCCCTGCTGGGATAAATTCCATCACGGGGAAACCCGGATCTATATCCCGGTGACTCTTCCGGATTACTGCGGAACCGTTAACAGTGTTTATGTCATAGATTCATCAGGCCCTTACGATCTGGCATTCCATGCGCTGGAACGATTCGACGGTAAGCAGATCCTCCATCTTGAAGTGGATATCCCGGATGATATGTACGATGAAATTATCTATGATATTACTTTCAGGGTCAATTATCAGGCAAGCGGTACCGCGGAATGGCAGGGAGATGATCCGGGGTTTTCTCTGTACCCCAATCCCGCTGCGGATTATGTCGTTCTTGATGCCGGTACGGATGATTTAAAGGAACTGAGCTGGATGATCAGTGATGTCACCGGAAGGATAGTGGCCGGTCCGGAGCCACTGACTATGAAGCATCAGAGGATTGATATCCGTACACTGAAAAACGGATTGTACTGGATCAGGCTGAACGATGGCGGCTCAGCAAAGCGGGTTGTGATGCTTGATGTTGTACGATGATCTACCTGACAATCCTCAGGGTTTCATTCCATGAGGAGGTGCGGAGATTCATAAAGTAGATTCCCTGTTTCAGGGAGTTACTCAGATCACCCAGCGCGACCCTGCACATACCGCTTTCCCTGCTGTATTCCTGCTGCGCGACTACTTTTCCGGAGCAATCCCTGATGGTGACGATCAACGGACTTCCGTCAGAATCACTGAACTCTGCCACTGATGATGCATTCAGCGGATTGGGATAGACCCTGGCTCCATCAGCATTGTTTTCTTCACATCCTGTGATCATGTAGCTTTTCATGCTCTGGGCTTTCAGGAAAATGCCTGAATCAAATACGGCATCTCCAACATCTGCAATGGCCATTTTCAGGTGATAGGAGCTTCCTGGAATCACATGGATGCCGGCCATGAGCGGAGTAGTGAACCCATCGTAAACAATGGTCATTCCCGGTATGGCCTGGTTGTCTACAAAATACGCCGAGTTCAGACTTGCATTAACATTATTAATGGCAACGGGCAGGCTGGTCCCCGGTATAATGGCGATATTTTCATTCGTGTAATTGCCGCCGTAAGGACTGGGTCCCGAAATGAAGAAGCCGAATACGTCATTAAATGAGGAAAAAACGTATTCGGGGTATTCTTCAGAAGCGAAGACATATTGAAAATCCAGCATATTCCCCACGGGTATCAGATCGAATTCAATGATGGTTGCGTCGTATGTGATATATCCGGGAACGAGGGTGTTTAAAAGAGGATCACCGGGTTCACCCATGCTTGTGGAGGCAAAGTTGGAGGCCGGACTGCCGATAAAAGGCGAAAGAAAAAGCGTTCCGGTGCTCATCACAATGCCATCTGTCATGCCCAGATTGGTCACCTGGCCGTTACTGAACGATCCGACAGACATTCCCCCTCCGGTATACTGGATATTGCTCACCGTAACCCCGCTCAGGACAAAATTATTGACGAGAGGAACAATGTTGGAATCAGGAACCACTACCAGTTGTGCCTGGCTTCCCATGCTGACAAAGAGTAGCGCCAATAAAGAAATAAGAGATTTTTTCATATTCAGTAAGATTTATTATTGGTCAGGAATGATAGGGACGTGAAATATTGCCCGCGGGTTGTACAAAAATAATTTATTTTAGCCTTTTCACTCAAAGTTTTAACCCGGGATATGAAAAACCGTAACCTCGCTTTTAAACTGAACCTGGCCATTCTTTCTGTGACGGCACTTGTGTTTTTGTCGGTATTCATTTATAATTACCGGGTTTCACGGGAACTGATCCTGCGGAATGTGGAGGAGAATACACGTAATCTGACCTCTTCGGCTATCAATAAAAGTGAGGGTTTTTTCCGTTCCATCGAAAAAGTGGCGCTCAATTTCAGTTATGTGGTCATGGATGAGCCGGCTGACACAGCCGCTACCCTGCGCCTGCTGAAGGATATCGTGGGTAAGAATGAGGAGATCTTTGGCAGTTGCGTGGCCTGGAGACCGGAGCCCAGGGGTAAAGACACACTGTATTATGCACCGTATTTCTGCAAATCGGGCGACAGTCTGATTTACCGTAACCTTGGGAATCTCGGTTACCGCTATCCGGAATGGGAATGGTACCGGGCACCCGTGCGCCTGGGCAGGCCGGTTTGGAGTGAACCATATTTCGATGAAGGGGGAGGGGATGCCCTGATGGCCACTTATTCGGTGCCTTTCTTTTCAGAGGAGAATGATACGTCTGGCCCTGCCGGGGTTGTTACCGCTGATGTCTCACTCAAATGGCTGCAGGAAGTCGTGTCTGAGATCCGGATATTTAAAACCGGCTATGCTTTTCTGATCTCCCGTGAAGGAGTGATTATCACCCATCCGGAGGAAGAACTGGTGCTCAGAGAAAGCATTTTCAGCCTGGCTGATTCACTGAAAGATGAAGAATTAAGGCGAATCGGTGAGAATATGGTGGCCGGGGGAGAGGATTTTGTATCTGTGGAAGCCGGCTTTTTCAGGGAAAGAAGCTGGATCTATTATAACAGTCTCGACAATAACAACTGGTCCATCGCTTTTGTTTTCCCGGAGTCGGAACTTTATGCTGACCTCAGAGAACTGAACAGAAGGCTGATTGTGATGGCTATCGGCGGTTTGCTGGTTCTGCTCGCGCTCATTGTCCTGATTGCCAGAAGGGTCACACAACCGGTCAGGAAACTGGTGGCTGCAGCCCGTGAGATCGGGCATGGAAAGCTCGACCTCGAAATTACCCCGCTCAGAAGCAGGGATGAAGTGGGTCAACTGCAGGATTCATTCATCCGTATGCAGATGGAACTCCGGACTTTTATCACCGACCTGAAAAAAGCCACTGCTGAGCGCGAAAAGGTGGAAAGCGAGCTGAAGATAGCGCGGGAGATACAGATGGGATTGGTTCCGCTGGGGGGCCAGGTTTCGACGAGTCATGATCCGGAAGTCTTCGGTTTGCTGGAGCCTGCACGAACCGTGGGCGGCGATCTGTTTGATTATTTCTTTCCGGATCCGGAACATATGTTTTTTGTGATCGGTGATGTCTCCGGAAAGGGTATCCCGGCAGCTATGTTTATGGCTGTAACGGTAACTGCAATGAGAACGGCTGCACGTCTCGAAGGAAACCGCCTGGGGGCGGTGATGGCCCCGGTCTCGGAACACCTTTTCACGCATAATCCGGGAAGTTTTTTTGTGACCCTTTTTGCCGGAGTCATGGAAGTGAAGACGGGGAAGGTGCAGTTCATGAATTTCGGGCATAATCCTCCCTATGTTCTGAAGAAATCTGGACAGGCGGTGAGGATTGAGCCGATCAGCGGTCTCCCCCTGGGGATCCGGAAAACCGCGGTGATGGAACCTTTTGAATTACAATTACAGCCGGGCGACACTCTCGTTTTGTATACCGATGGAATAACAGAAGCCGGTGACATGGAGGGGCGCTTCTTTGCAGAGAGCAAGCTGGCTTCAGCACTTTCAGCCTCGGCAGGTAAAGATCCCCGTTCACTTCTTGAAGACCTGATCAGGGATGTGCATGCTTTTGCCAGGGGTCACGAACAGGATGATGATATGGCCGCACTCGCGATTGCCTTCCATGGAATACATACGGAGGAGGCAAAGGTGATGAATCTCGGGATTGCGGCTACCCGGGAGGCAATTGAGGAAGTGCATGAAAAGGTGAAAGCCTTTCTGGAGGGGAAAGTGCATCCTATGATCGTTTTCAGGGCAGAACTCGTACTTGAAGAAATCCTGATCAATACGATTACGTATGCTTACGGTAATGCGGAGGGGCAAACGATCAGTATCCGTGTAATTCTTAATGAGAGCGGCCCCGAATTCAGCATTACTGATACGGCAGCACCTTTTAATCCCTTTGATGAGAGTTACAATTCAGCGCTTCAGAAGAGGGAAGGGGATCCCGGCGGAAGAGGGCTCCTCCTGGTGAGAGGCATGGCCGAACCGATTTCCTTTGATCAAGTAAATGGCAGAAATATCCTTGTCTTCAGGCTGAAGGATGCGTAATCAGGGCGATCATGCCTGAAATGGAGCGGTCGTGAACTTCTGGTTTCATGTTAAGCGGCTTGCAATCCCGGGCCGGCTGTCGTATCTTTGCAGAAAGATTCTGCAGAATGAAGCTGTTTCTGATCGCCACCGTAATTCTGGGTCTCGCACTGCTGGGACTGGCCATCCGTATCATTCTGGTCAGGAACGGCCGCTTCAATAAAAGCTGCAGCACTTCATTCGACCCTGACGGGAAAAGAAGCGACTGCATGTGCGGTGGCAAAGGTAAGGAGGATGAGACACAGTGCGAATACTATAACGAGCATCACGGCTCTCAGCCGCCGAAATCGTCGTAGGCAATATTCTCTTTCGGTACACCCAGTTCATCGAGCATTTTAAAGACGGCAGCATTCATCATGGGCGGGCCGCAAAGGTAGAATTCAATTTCCTCGGGTTCTTCGTGTTTGCTCAGGTAATGTTCGAGAACCACCTGGTGGATGAATCCCACGTAGCCTTTCCAGTTATCTTCCGGCAGGGGTTCAGAGAGTGCCAGGTTAAAAGTGAAGTTGGGAAAGTCCTTCTCTATGGCCCTGAAATCTTCCTCGTAGAAAACCTCACGCAGAGAGCGGGCACCATACCAGTAGCTGACTTTCCTGTTGGTTTTCTGTGTATGGAAGAGGTGGAAGATGTGTGAACGGAGTGGTGCCATTCCGGCGCCACCGCCGATGTAGATCATTTCCTTCTGAGTCTTCTTGATGTGGAATTCTCCGTAAGGGCCGGAGATCATTACTTTATCAC
>CALGYY010000133.1 GCA_937934705.1 uncultured Bacteroidota bacterium | reverse complement strand
AGGGCACCCGTACAACGGATCTTCAACCGCCAGATCCGGCTCCCGTCAGGCAAAATCGTCCAGGTTCCGGAATTGTTCATGTCGTATCCGGCCTGAACCCCCACTCCCACGCGGTGAAAAAATCCCTGCTTGTCACGGAGACTGTCTTCCAGACGAATCAGATCCAATGACGGTGTGCTCAGAACGACCGTCTGATATTCAGATGTCAGGTTCTGATTCAGGAAACTGGGTGGGGTTCCCCCTATGCTTTCCTGCGCAAATCCCTTTGTTGTCAGCAAAAAGCCCGAAAACAGGCATACAAATGTAATGAATAATGATCTTCTCATCATATAATTATAATTAAATGATTTATACTTAAATGCCTGTCAATCACAAATGTATCAACTTATCAAGGTGCTAATTTCAGCACTCTGCGCAGATCATACAATAGGTTTTTTTACCCGTTTTTCAGAATTTCACCCACCAGATCATGCGCTGAATTTCTGTTCCCCGGATGTTGATGAAATAGCACCCGGCCGGCCACCGGGCACCATCCAAACGAACAGAAACACCTTTGCTGAAATAATGCAAGCCTTCGTACACCACGCTTCCGTGGATGTTGTGGACGCTCAGCCTGTAATCACCTGAATGTTCGCCAGCGTAGCTGATAATACAATGATCTCCGGCATCCGCTGAGGCCACCGTAAATCCGTCGTCACTGCCTGCTTCTTCCAGTCCGGTATCATCATAAACGGTTACCAGTATCCCGTCATTATTCTCGCATCCGTAACTGTCGGTTATAGTGCATGAATACGGGTGTATCCCCACGCCGATCACACTCCCCGTCACCACGATGGTTTGGGTAGTCTCCGTTGTAGACCACTCATAGGAGCTGAAACCGCCGCCGGCATCCAGCATGATACTTTCACTCAGCAGCAGGCTGGTATCCTGTCCCAGGTAGAAAGGAGGAAGGTTGTGCACCGTCAGCACCATGCTGTCGCTCGTGGTGGGCGGATTGCAGCTTCCGCTGATCTGGCAGCGGTATTTATAGCCACTGTTCATCATGCTCACGTTCATGATCTGGTAATTGGCGCTCAGGGCACTTAATCCCGGTGCATTCGACCATACAAGGTCCGCGGGTGCTTTCTGCTCCCACTGATAGGCCAGGTTCCCGCCGCTGGCCACCACCGAGATAGTCACAGTGCTGTAAACGCAGACATCCTGATCTACGGGTTCGGTATTAACCACTGGCGGTGTATTGACCGTAAGTATGGCGCCATTTGAATTGGCCGGCGGGGTGCAGTCGCCGGATACCACACAGCGGTAACGGTATCCGCTCATCGCGGCCGTGACCGCGGTCATGTTCAACGTGGTCCCGTTCTGCCCGCTGAGATCCGAATAGCTGCCACCGCCATTTGTGCTTTCCTGCCACTGGTATGTAATGCCCGAACCGCTGGCGCTGACGGTAAAGCTGGCATTGCCCCCTTCACAAACACTCACATTCGTCGGATTGGTAACAATCGAGGGAAGACCTAGCACGGTGAGGTTCACCACAAGGCTGGTATCCGCAGGGGGACAGGCTCCACCCACGATGCAGCGGTATGAATAATTGTTCAGCGCCAGAGGAACTGAAGGAATGATGTAATGAGCCGTGGTGGCTGATGCCCCGATGCAGTTGCTCCATACCGAACTGCCGAAGGGACGCTGCTGCCACTGATATGTCAGCACCGAGCCGCTTGCCGTAATATTGAAATCCGCCTGTGCTCCCTGGCAGACCGAAACGGGAACAGGTTCAGTCCCGATCTGGGGATTGGTCTGGACGTGGAGAGTCACGGTACTGCTCGTCAGGGTCTGACTGCAGGCTGCCGTGATAATGCAACGGTACTGATCCCCGTCCTGGGCTCCGCTGACGCCAGCGAGATTATACTCCGGCTGGTCCGAAATCCCCGGCGCAGTATTGAAGCTGCCGGCGCCAAAAGGTTTCAGCTGCCACTCGAAGCTCAGCGGGATGTTGCTTTCCACTTCCACGCCGAACCAGGCATCGCCCCCCTGGCAAACCGAATAATCAACCGGCTGCTGGGTGATGTAAGGCTTCACCAGCTCATAGGCCCCGATATCAATAGTGTCAGCAAAGATTCGCTGTGAACCGCCAAAATCCAGCAGGGGCAATCCCATCCCCACTGTATCGGGCTCTCCCATATTGTACATCGGTGAGCAGGGATCCAGTGACCAGTCAGCCAGCAGTCCGTCGCAGCTCATTCCCGGACAGGCCGTGGGATCGACGAACAACGGATCGGTGCTGATGTTGTCTTCATATGCAATCTGAGACCAGTCGGCATAGGTCCCCAGGGCAATGCCGCTGCTGTCGTCGCGGATGTTCGAGAAGGCAATATCAATGATGGTCAGTGAATCTTCAATATAGATCTGGTTGGAATCACCCGAAAACAGCTCGTTTCCATAGAGGATACTGTTGATAATGTCAAGGAGGGATTCATCGCTGTAGATTCCTGCTCCGTTACCGGCAGACTGGTTGTTGACTACATTGCAGTTGACAAGCTCGCCTTCTGCCTTGCGGAAAATCGCGGCCCCGCCGTGATCCTGCGAATAATTATTGGCCAGGATGCAGTTGATCATCTCCACATCCGCTGAATCCGCATACACCGCCCCGGCTCCTGTGAGCTGTCCGTAATTATTGGTCAGCAGGCAATTCACAAGGGTCAGTTCAGCGGCTTCGCAGCAGACACCGCCAGACTTCCCGGCTGTGTTCATCGAGATCACGCATCCTTCCACGATGGCTTCCGAATCATAAGCCACGTAAAGAGCCCCGGCCTTACCTCCTACACCTGAGCCATTGTTATATAAGAATGAGCAATTCATGATGCGGGGACCAGAAAACCAGAGCGTGATCCCTCCGCTGACAAACTGGACATTCTGCAGGAATTCGCAATCCGAAACCCTGGCCCTGGAAGTGCTCAGGAAACACAAGGTGCCCGGACCCGCAGGGTCGTTGGTGAACTGAAAGGTGCAGTATTCCAGCAATGTGCTGTCGTTGGCCGGATTGATGGTATCAAACAGTATCCCTTTCCATCCGCTCACGATATTCTTTGGGGTGAACATGATCTCCTCCCCTGCTGTTCCTGTGGCCTGCAGACTGCCACGCACGGTGAAACCATACCACCCCTGCATCTCCACATATACGCCCGGGACGATGCTCAGTGTGGCGCCGTCCGCGATGGTGATATCACATTCGACCTTGACCGTATCCGCATTCCAGATCGTGTTCTGCGTGATATTCCCGCATACATTCACGACCTGCTGCCGCTCATAGGCGCCGATATCAATGCGCGCCATATTGATGCGCCCGTTGCCGGCAATATCCGTTGCAGCCAGGTGCAATCCCGTTGTGTCGGGCGTGCCCGCATCCATACAGGGCGAAATGGTCCTGATCGAATAATCAGTGGATGCCGTATCATTAAATTCAGGATATGCATTCATATTATCCTGATAGATCCCGCTGTAGGCGGCACCGGATCCGGAACCTCCGAAGTCGGTCAAACCGCCTTGTATATCACAATAATAGAAATTCGGATCTGAATCCGTATCCAGCAGGGTCACTTCGTGACCGGCAGCGGCAATATTTGAAAACAGGATGGTGTTGGTGAACGTGGCATCCGTTGCAATGCTGGAAACACCGCCCCCGTAATTCGCCCTGTTATTGGTAATGGTGCTGTTGACCACCCTGCTGAGGTTGCCTGCATTGAAAAATGCCATCCCGCCTCCCAGATATGCGAGGTTATCATACATCAGGTTATTAATCATTTCAGGGGCCGCACTGCTGACGCAGGCGATGGCACCGCCCATACTGGTAGCGTAATTCTTTGAAAAGGTATTGAGGCGGATCAGCGGCCAGGAATTATCGCAGCAGATACCCGCTCCACGTCCTGATTTCCCGTTCGTAAAGGTATTCCCGCTGATATAAGCTGTAGCGGCTTTTACGTATACCGCACCCCCGTCGCTGGTGGCCCAGCAATGATCGAAACTGCAGTTCACGATTTTTACCTTGCTGAAAGCATTGATGAATAAGGCCCCGCCGTGCGCATCCTTACCGCTGCCGTTGGCTTTGCCATATTCGAAATGGCAATACCTGAACACAGAGGAATCATTGCCTGCCTGAAGACTGTCGAGCCGGATGCCCTGCCAGCCGCCATTCGGAATAGTCATATTGGTAAAGCCGGTCGTATCACTGACGGTAAACAGTACAGGCGCCCCCTCTGTTCCGTTCACCCGCATGCTCCCCTGGACATTGATGTGGTAATGCCCTGTAAAGATCACCTTCACGCCGGGATTCACCGTCAGGCTCACCCCGTTGTTCACACTCACATCACCATCTACAAAAACCGTATCGGCCGACCATGTAACAGGTGCGGAGATGACTCCGCTCACGCTGATATTCGTCGCTGACGCCTGAAAGGGCATCACAGCCATCGCTCCTGACACCAGGATGCCCAGGGCACACTTAAGCAGGGATCTTTTCAGTTCCATAATTCTGATATATTTATGAAAAATTAATGCGCTCACTTATCTCAGGATCGTAATGGTGCCTTCCACAACCTCATCACCCTCCTTGCCTGATTCAAAGATGAAATAATAGGTTCCGTCAGCCAACCCCTCTCCATTCCAGGTGTTGCGGTAGTGGTGCTGCTCGAAAACCTTAACCCCCCAGCGGTTGAAGATCACCAGCTTGTTGTTGGGGTATTTTTCAATGTTTTTGATCTCGTAAAGGTCGTTGACCCCGTCATTATTCGGGGTGAAGATATTCGGGATCTCCAGAATATCATCGATGATCTCCACCTCATGCGATACCGTATCCATGCAGCCATACTCGCTCGTCACATACAGGGTCACCGTGAAAATCCCCTCCTCGCTGAATGAATGGATCACATTGGGGTTAGTGGATGTGTTGGCGCTTCCGCTGCCTTCATCATCGAAATTCCAGAGCCACGACCAGGCCCAGCTCGACTGATCGATGAAACTCACCGTCCAGGAAGGATCAATGGTGGCCAGCACGGTATGCGGGTCGTAGATGTATTCCGCTTCCGGTTTGGGGTGAACCCAAACATAATCGTTAAACGACAAAGTGCTGTCGCAGCCCCACACGGAAACCACGGTCAGCCATACATCGAAATATCCGAATGTATCATAGATATGAATCGGGTTGCTGATGGTATCGGTGAAACCGTCACCGAAATGCCAGTCGTAGGTTTGTCCCTCCGGGGCGCTCAGTTCTTCAAACTGCACCACCAGGGGCTGACAGCCTTCCAGCGGGTCGCCCACGAAATTCACCGGGGGCAGGGGGTGCAGATCGATCAGGGTGACCGTATCTTCCAGGGTACAGTTCACCGAATCGGTGATGGTCACCGTATAGGTTCCCTGGCATAGTCCGGCTGCCGTATCATTGGTGCCGCCATAGGGCGCCCACTCATAAGTGTAACCGGGGGTACCGCCCGATGCCAGGACAATGGCCCAGCCGGTGCTGTCGCCCGCGCAGTTGATATCTTCCTTGATGATCGACGATAAGATTTCCGGGTTGATGTAATAGATTGTCAGTTGTTCGGTCTGGGTACAGCCGTTCACATCTGTGATGGTGCAGCTGTACGAACCCACGCCGGCCACGATGCTGTCGGTCGGGGAGTTGGTGGTGTTGGTGGTTCCTGTGGACCATTCATAGGTGTAGGGCGGGGTACCTCCGGTGACGATGACGGTGATTACCGCTGTTGTATCCCCGAAGCAGATCACATTGGGCCCGTCGATTTCGGTCGACATCGGTAAGGTAGGTGTGATGGACGTCCCCGGTACAATGGTATCGAAAGAACCCGTCAGGTTGGGATGGAAGCCCTGCAGCTCCCAGGTTTCATCAAACCAGGTCAGCGGGATATAGCCCAGCGGGATCGACAGGTCGATCAGCGGTCCTATCGTATAACTCGGATCCGACAGCGGGATGTTCAGCGGACCAAAGCACATCTCAGGGAAGCAGACCGTATCATAGCATACCGGGGCTTTTTCTCCACAGGGAACTTCGGTCACAACGCAATAGGCCGGAAGGCATACATCCGGAAGCACGGGGAATGACGGCAGGTTGAGCGTGAAGGTGAAAGCCGTCAGCACAAAGGTAAAGGCGATACTGTCCCAGGTATGGTTCCTGAACTCGTTATCCATCGAGAAATAAACCCCTATGGGATAGGTCGGCGGTCCGTTGCACGGAAAGGTCACATTGAGGTGGTGGTCTACCTGGAACACCATGGTATCGTTGAAACCCGCTCCCACCTGGGCGTTTCCGTTGGCCGGGTCGGTGATGGTATAGGGCAGGTTCATGGGGAATGAGAGGTGGGCCCAGAGGGTGGGGCAGAAAGAAAAATCCTGGACCATGAAGTCCTGTGCCAGCAGGTTCATGGTCAGCAGGCTGTAATCCACAGTGATGCCTCCGCCGATGTCGATGGTTCCGTTGAGCATGGAGATGATGGCAGCCAGGTCGGGATCAAAGGCCGACAGGAACTGAAGGATGTCAAGGTCGAGGGTCAGGTAAGCGCTGTCGCCCTTGGCATAAAGGCATTTGTCGCCGGACAGCATATAGTCCTGTGTTTCCACATAGGGCAGGGTGATGGTCCCGCTGAGACCGATACCCCCAAGGTTATTGAAAACCAGCGGGAGGATGGTGTCGTGCTCGAAGTAGAAACCGATATTGGGGTCATACCAGGGATAGGTCACCGAGGCAACCCCGTTGGAATCGCTGATGGAGAAAAGTATGGTGGTATCCAGCGGTACGCCCACCTCGAAGACGTCGAAAGAGGTGCAGCTCCAGATACAGATGGTGGCATCCACATCGATGTTGAAGCCAAAGTAGAGGTCGAATGAAATGGAGCCTGATGAGGGGAAGTGGCTGGTCAGATCCCAGCCCGGTTCTACGGAGTACTCCGACTCAATGGTGATGGTCTGTCCGGGGTTCCAGGTGTAATCGTCGGGAAAGGTCAGGTCGATCTTCGTGGGATAGTCCACATCCACATAACCGGTGTGAAAGCCCTGTATGGTGAAGTTCGATCCGAGCTTCAGCCAGTAGTCGATAGTGAGGCCTGCGCCGAAATCACCACCGAAGATGTTTTCAAAAAAGCCTGCGGTCACCACATCATCCTCATCCACATCAAAAAGGTTGATGGATGTATCCATGGAAAACAGGCTGCCATTGGGCCCCCACATGAACTGGTTTTCAGTCTCCCAATCCACAAAGTAGGATACAGTATGGGTCTGCGCCCTGAGCTGACTGTTGCCAATAACAAAGAGGACGATACATGCAAGTAAGATTCTTTTCATAAAGCCGGGGGGTAGTTGATGCCTTGATTAAAAGTTGATGCTCAGCAGTGAGGTACGGAGGGGTTCCTGAAGCAGGGATTCGGTGACCTTCGGGAAGTTGGCTGTGACCATGGTACTCATCTGATCGTTTCCGCAGATGAAAACCATTCGGATAAAATCCACGGCTTTTTCTTCCGATGGGGACTGAACCGTCATACTCATCTGAAACAGGCGGGCTTTCAGTCCGCTGCCCGTGCTCAGCTCTTCTGAGGATAAAAACTTCATTTGCTGCTTTTCAAGCTTCTCTTTGGTCACCGCACGCGAAAGGGTTTCAAAGCCAGTGGTTTTCAGCACCTGCACCGAAATCCCCGATGAGGCCCCGGCATAAACCCAGGCCCCCTGTCCTTCGTCATACTGATAGACATTGGGCAGTTCCATCGTCACTTCACTTCCGGGGATGGTCACCCGGCTGCTGCCACTCAGTGAAGATGATGCTGATTGTGCATTCACGCTGAACGTCAGACCGGCTGCCGCCAGGAACACTACACATGATAAGAGGGTAAATCCTTTGAAAATCCGCATGTTCAATTTATTTTAGGGAGAAAAGCACGCAAATGTAGAAAAACGGGCTGTTTATACCTAATTTTTTAACATGATTTTTTTGGGTATCTTTGTGTAATCAAAACCGCAATTATGAAAGCTCAGCAATGGATCGCCTTATTTATCCTGTTTATCAGTCTCTTCCCCCTCAGTTTGCAGGCTCAGGAAAAAGCGGAAGACGTCACCACCCGCTTCTTCGAACTTTTTGAGAGCAAAGGTTCTGATGAGGCGGTGGATTATGTTTTTTCCACCAATAAATGGCTCAACGGCGAAAAAACAACCATCGATGCCATCAAGGCGCAGTTGAAAAAGGGCATGGCCATGATCGGTCAGTATTACGGTTATGAGCTGATCGAAAAGCGGACCCTGGGCGAAAGCTTCGTATTGCTGGATTACATGCTGCGGTACGACCGCCAGCCGATCCGTTTCACTTTTATCCTCTACCGCCCGCACGATAAGTGGCAGATCCAGAACCTGAAGTTCGACGACCGGCTCGACGACGAAATTATCGGCGGATCAGGAGGATGATCGCGCAGAGGTGCTTGATACCAGCAATTGGGTCAGTGTGATCACCACCACAGTGATCACGGTATTCAGCAGGGTTTTCCAGAGGGTATCCAGGATTCCGGAGAAACGGAACTCCTCCATCATGTAGAGGAACAGGTGGTGAACGATCACCATAAGCGCCGTATAATTCAGGAACCAACGGAAACCCAGACCACTGATGCCCGGTTTCATGCCGGGTTCGTAGGTCTGCCTCGAGGCAATCACCCTCACCACCAGCGGGCGGATAAAGGCGATGAGCGTGCATGCCGCAGCATGCAGGCCGATCGTGTACGAAAACAAATCAACGAATAATCCCAGGAAAAAGGCGGAAAGCAGCAGCAGCCAGCGCGGGGTCTCAAACGGGAGCAGCAAAATAAAAAGCACGTAAAGGTGAGGTACTAAAAAAGCGCGGATCTGGATGTTATTCAACACCAACACCTGCAGGAGCACCAGCAGGATAAAACGGCCCAGATTTTTCAGCATCTCATTCGTCATGGCTTCTCCGAACGGCTTTCAAGTTCCTGCAGTTCTTCCTTCATTAGATTATTTATAACATACACATGTTTCAGATTATTGAAATCTGTACTCAATTGCATACGGATATTGTAAAAATCGTTTCCCATTCCCACATCGAAAGACCGGACCACGCCAATCATTACGCCTTCAGGGAAGATGAGGGAATAACCGCTTGTGATTACGGTATCGCCTGCAGCCACCTTCACATGGATGGGAATATCTTTCAGGTTCCCGATGGCCGGTGATCCGCCTTCCCAGACAGCGGTTCCGACATAATCGTGCTTTTTCAGCTTCGCGGAGATCTTGCTGAGCGGGTGAAGCAGTGACATCACGGTGCTGAAATTCTCCGAGACCTCGTAGACCACGCCTGCCACACCGGTAGGGCTCACCACGGCCATGTCCTTTTTGATGCCGTGGCGGCTGCCCTTGTTCAGGGTAATGAAATTGGCGCTTTTGTTTGTCGAATTATTGATCACCCTTGCGGTAAGGTACTGGTACTGCAGGCGGTAGAGGGTGTCCTTGCGGATGAAGACCTGGTGGTCCGTCTTGATGAAGGAAGCATCCTGCTGGCTTAACAGTCGTGCGTTTTCCTCCGCCAGCTGTTCGTTGATGGTGTTCAGCGAAAAGTATTGGGTGACCCCGCTGCGCAGTCCGAAGAAAAAACCGGTGATCCCGTTGGTGGCCCTGACCACGATGGCCCGCTGGTAATAGCTGTTGTTAACAAAGAGGATGATGGCCAGGCTTTCCAGAAACAGAAACAGGAGCACGATATAATTTCTGACCAGGAATAACCAAAGGGGGCG
>CALGYY010000132.1 GCA_937934705.1 uncultured Bacteroidota bacterium | reverse complement strand
GATGTTCAAAGACAAAACCGCAAAAGTGGATCATATCGCCCTTTATCTGAACTGCGGACTCGGCTGTATGTGCAATGTTTTTGATTTTTTGAACTATAATGCCGAATCCGGCTGGACGCCTGCGTCAGGTATCATGCCCTGGGAAGAGATTGAAAAATACCTGGTCATGCGTGACCAAAAATACAGCACCGAAACCTTTCCGATTTATACTCTCCCTCAATACGGCACAACCATTAAGGCACGCGATGCTGCCGATGATTCACCATTGTTCGATCTGAAGTGGAGCGGACAGAAGTTTCAGATGGTGCTTTATTAGTCAACTTGCCTTGCTTGTCCCCGTGACGACTCAGCACCTCAGCTGCTTTGTATGCTTCTGCGTTTTCTGATTAATATCCTGTAAACGAAACCTTTGCTGTTTTCTCTCGTTTAACCAGCGGAGAAGGCCGTAAAAATACCTTCAGGTTTCAGTAAAAACTTCTTCAAGCTACAGGATATCAATTAGTTAATAAGATTACGAACCAAATCATACCCTATGAAAAAGCTTATCCTGATCCTTTCATGTGCAGCATTGTTCTGCCCGGGGGCGAAGGGGCAGACTGCTTCATCGATGAATATTGAGGATTATTATTACGTGATCTCAAGCGATTATTTTATGTGCGATGCTTCTGCTTATGAGGATTCCAGATCAGCCCGCAGAAACCTGATCCGCATCTGCGACAAACGCAATGGCTATATTGAGGCCCAAACCTCAGCAGGCATTCTTTGTATGGCACTATTCAGGGACAAAGGATCAAAATCTGATGTTCTGGCCATATACCTGAACTGCGGCAAGTCATGCATGTGCAATGTGTTCGATTTCCGGGTGTACAACCGCGACGGGGAATGGGAGTCAGTAGCCGATAAAGTCCCTTGGGAAGATATCAATTCTTTTCTGCTGAGTGTTGGTGACAAGCAGGGCAGGGAAGTGGTTCCGGAATACCAGCTGCCTCAGAACGGCAACTCTATTGTGGCCATGGAGTCGAATACCGACCATAAACTTTATGAACTAAGGTGGAACGGGCAGAAATTTGCTCTAACCCTTCCTGAGTAAGCACAGATATTAAGGACAGCGCTCAAACACCCTCCCTGAGGATTGGTTTGAGCGCTGTCGTTTTTTCAGGGTCAGAGCCTGCAGCTTTTCTCTGTCTGAATGCTTATTCTATTATCAGCTTTCCGCTGCTCCTGCGCTGCCCGTCATTCACCTGCAGGAGGTAAAGGCCGGGACTGATCTGACCGGGGTTGACCCTGATCATATTCTCACCGGTATACACGTGGTATATGGCAGTGTAAACGCTTTTTCCTGTTACATCGAGCAGTTCCAGCGTGAGTTCACTGTTCGTCTCTGCATAATAAACAAACTGAAATACTGAAGTTGTAGGATTCGGATAGAGCGCCAGTTGGCCAGAAACTTCAGAGCCCTCAAGCCCGCTCTGATCATCCTCACTGAACCTGACATTGTCAATGTAAGCATTATCCATGACGAAAATCAGCGTGTCTTTCGAAAGGTTACGGGTTTCCAGACTGAAAGTGAAGAAATCACCGGCATAGGAAGAGAGGTTCACGGTTTTCTTTGTGAAAGGATCTGAACTGGCAGTGGTCGGATTATAAGTACTGCCGATCTGATCACTGTGATTAACCAATACCCTGAGATTACTCGCGATGGAATAATCACCGGGTCCCAGGTAAGTACTGTAGGCCATTTCCCCAAAGGTCTGTTTCAGGTCAAATGAAGCATAGGCTGAAGACCATGCGGTCGCATCAATGCAGAAGTCAACCATGGCGGATAAGAACTCATTGGTGGTCCAGGTGTTGTTCCCGTCAGGCAGTTCGATCATGTCCAGATAGGCCATGGGATTGCCCCCTGTCATCAGGAAACCTCTGGCACCCGTATATTCCGCAGCTGTTGAGACCACAGCTTTGCTGTACGGTGTGGTATGTACCAGGATGAAATCATTGATGTTGGTTTCCTCAAAGGTCACGATGGTGTCATTCAGCACCAAAGGCTTTTTGATCACAAGGGGATCACAGGCATCATTAGACGTCAGGGTATCGGGACTGTAGGCAGTCCAGGCCAGAAGTGAATAGTTTCCCGAAGCAGACAGATCAGCCGTCGGGTTAAAGCTGAAAGCCAGGGGTGTTTCAGGCATAAGATCGGCCGCCAGCGTTACCGTGTCAAACACCGTGGTGCCGCCGTTTACACTATATGCAACGCGGACATCGGTACCGGAAGGAAGAAAATCACATCCGTAAAAAACAAGCTCAGCCTCAATGGTTTCAGCGGAGGAGAGGTCACAGGAAGACACCGGTGCTGTGATCCTGGCGATACCAAGATCGATATTCTGGTACAGGCGGTTTTCGAAGGTGTAGCCCGTGATCTCATCATTATAATTCATGGTGTCGTTGTCATACACAAAGCGGGCGTCGATTGTGTGGTTCCCCAGTACAGTAACGTCGGCGGGAGTGGCAAAGCTGAACAGCAGGGTATCGCCCCCATCATACGCTATGGTGGTCACAAACAGTTCTTCCACTTCCGGTCCACCGTCGAGACTGTAATAGAAATAGATGGAATCCCCTGCAGGAACCTGAACATTACATCCGTTGTAGATCAGCATCAGGCTCACGGTTTCTGTGGTCATACCGCAGGCGGTCGTTGGAGCAGTGATAGCGCTCAGGGCGAAATCGTAATCTGCTACTGCCATTCCGATACCTACCGCATACATGGCATTGGCACACTGGATATATGCATCGGAGCAATGGCCGTATAAATCGGCTGCGGATTGCAGGGCAGCGATGCGGAAGTCCGAATAATTTGATGTTGAAGTCAGATATACCGTCAGTGCACGATATGCGATATGGCCAGCACTGTCAATCCCGATACCGTTCACCTGGTAAAAATTGCCCAGGTCATTGGTGCCGTTTCCTCCCTCTGAAAGAAGGTAGAACCAGTATGCGCCAACCCCGCAGTTGGTGTGAACCCCGCCGTAATCAAAGGTGCCGCTGTACCAGTACTGACCGAGGTAAGTGTCGGGCAACTGATCAGAATTCGGGTCGGCCATATTGCGGAAGCCATCCCCTGCAATATCGAAGTCTTCACCGATGAACCAGTCGCCCAGACTGTCCAATGCGTAGAATTCAACGGCCGTTCCGAAGATATCGCTGAAAGCCTCATTAATGGCACCCGGCTCATTCTGATACACGAGATTGGCCGAATATTGCGTCACGCCGTGCGTTACCTCGTGCGCACATACATCCAGTGAGGTAAAGGGAGAATAGGAATTGTCGCCGTCACCGTAGGTCATACGGGTGCCGTCCCAGAAAGCATTGGCATAATCCACATCATAGTGCACAAAACTCACCAGCTTGGCGTCAAGATTATTGTAACTCAAACGGCCGTGAACGAGTTTGTAATAGTCATAGGTCATCTCTGCACCGAAATGTGCATCTGTGGCCACTTCATCCTGATCAGCATTCACATTGTTCCAGTTATTATCGGCATCGGTAAAATCCACCGCTGCAGTGTAACTGGTACCCGTATTCATGTCATAGGTCTCAATACCGCTGCCGCGTCCGCTTTCACGAAGACGGTACTGACCCGGAGCCACACTGTCGGTGACTATAGTTTGAGTGCCGCTGTATTTGGTGACTGCTGTTCCGGGGACATCATCCGATAAGAGGCGGTTGAGGGTATGATAAACTGCCCCGCTCTGCGCATCAATGAAGATATCTCGGTAACTGATGGGGACTTCCGCATAAACGTTCACTTTCCAAACCAGGCGATAGGCTTTGGCGTCTGTTCCGAAGCCGCGATCCATCAGCATGAGTTCAGCCTCAGGGTAATATGTAGCAGACTGATCTCCGGTGATGTGGCGGAGCATGTTGTTATTGGCTTCATCTTCCCACATATAGCGCGAGGCCGCAGTGAACGCCACGGCTTTTTCGATGGCTTCCTGTCCGCTGATGGCGGGTGTGGTGTTCACATTCAGACCGCGAACGATCTTCCCGTTGGCATTGATTGCTACCCCTGCCCGGGAGTGAACCAGGAACTCAGCACCCATTACGGGTACGCCCTGGAAATACTGCTGATAACGATCGTGACGCAAACCGATGCGGTCGTTCTCGCTGCGACTGATCTGCATCTCGTCGGACTGGCCGAGGCCGAATGCGCTCTTGTGCTGCGTGAATACGGCATCAGCCTGCACAGGTGTGTCACTTTTAAAGGTGATCCATCCTGAGGGGTGATCAATGGTGGCGATTTTCGTCAGCCCGGCATCCGTATTACGGAATACCTGTGCCTGCATGCCCAGGGCCATTACCAGGCAAGCCAGAAAGAAAAAGGTCCTCTTCATAAAATTATATGGATTTAATCGTACTTGTTCAGCACAAAGAAAAGCTATTTTCCTGAATATGACAAAAAAAGCTGCGGGCTGTTACAGATGATGACTGCCACCGCCTTAAATGCGGATGCTGCGCCATTTTCCGAAACGCAGGTAGGCCCATGAAAGGCTCCCCATGACGATGAAGTAGACGAATTCTGAATACCAGGCAACGACCACTCCCTGTTGCAGGATGATGACCACAGTGAATACAAAGGCCAGGTAAGTGAAGATCGTAATGGCTTCAATGATCATTCCGGCCCTGGTGTCGCCGGTTCCGCTCACAGCGCTGTAAACAGGTATAACGATGGAAAACATGATCAGGGCGGCCATGACCATGTAGAATACGGGTAGAGCTTCCCTGTAAAGATCAGGGGATGCATTATAAATGCTGAAGATGGGTCCGGGCAGGAGGGTGGCGATACCCACCACGAAGGCTGTTGACCAGAGGCTCATCAGGGTGATTCTCCGGAGTGCTTTGAGGACGATGTCCTGACGACCCGCACCCATCAGGTTGCTGACCAGGGTGTTCGCCGTGGTTCCGAAGGCCCAGAGCGGGATCATCAGCATGATGTAAATACTCCGGATGATGTTGCTGATGGCCAGCGGTCTTTCTCCTGATTGCTCAATGATGATGAAGAAGATCAGCCATGCTCCCATGGCCATGAAGTTTTGGATCATCGTAAACACCGATACTTCCAGGGTGTGACGGATAAGTGCGAAGTCAAAACCCCCGGCTTTGAGGATGCCGTAATTCCTCGAAAAGCCTGCTTTCAGCGACAATAACCAAAGAAACAGCAAGCCTGCCGCTTCGGAGATCACGGATGCGATCGCGGCTCCTGCAATACCCATGGCCGGGAAGCCAAGTTCGCCAAAGATCAGTATCCATGAAAGCAGGATATTCAGAACGGCCATGAGTCCGGCCGACCAGCTGACCAGGGCGGGCCGCAGGGTGCCGATATAAAATGCCCTGAAAGCGGCAATGGCAAAAGAGAAAATGATCCCGAAAATCCTGTATTTAAGATATTCCCATGTGGCCTGGTAAACCTGGTCCGAAGCCAGTGCAGGTTTCAGGATCAGGGGAGCGATGACCAGGGTGAGGGCAATGAAAACCACCCCCAGCAGCAGAAGAAAGCCCATGGAGTGATTGAAGATGCGGCCGATCTCGGCAGGCCGCCCCTCACCGTTTCTCCGGGAGATCAGGATCTGCGTTCCGATACTGAAGCCGAAGCCGATCACGAAAATGCCGTAAAAGAACAAGCCGCCGATGGCTGCAGCGCCCAGTTCGGTCTCACCAACCCAGCCTAAAAAAACTGTATCGGTCAGGTTGATGAAATTATGAGCCAGCATCCCCAGCATCACCGGCCAGGTAAGCCTCCATATCTCACGGTATTTAAGCGAAAGGTCCATTTTTAAAAGCGGCTGCAAAGATACGCTTTTTCGGAGGGGCGGATTCAGCTCATTTCACTAATTTTGCCTTCAAATTACCCTGATATGAAAAGAATTCTGCTCCTTCTCCTTCTTACTTTAACAGGATACGCTCTCCATGCAAAAGATGCAGACAGCCTGATGATTCAGCGGGAAGACCTTTATTACCGCTACCTTGACCTTCGCAACAACACCGAGAAGTTCACCGCAAAGGAGTACGAGAGCCTGAGCCTTTTGCTGGAAGAGCTCGTGCTGCTTGATAACAGAGTGCTGGATACGCTTGCGGCCAGGGATGCCCGGCTGGAAAAGCTTCAGGCGGCGCTTGCAATGAGTCAGAGCGAGGTGAAGGCGACCATGTCGGCAAAGGATCAGGATATGATGTGGATACTGATCGGCGGGGGTGCTGCCCTGCTCTTTTTTGTGCTTTGTATTGTGCTGCTGATCCTGAGGATGTCATCGGTCAGGGCCCTTAAAGCCCTGCGTGCCGAAAGTGAATCCGCTGTATTGATCCGGCAAGCCGATGAAGAAAGGATAAAAGAAGAACTGTCGGTATACGAGAGCAAACTGATGGATAAAGATACGATGATCAAAAAGCTGATCAGGGAAAAGGAAGCGCTCCAGTTGCAGCTCAGCGAATCCGAAGCAAAGCTTCCGGAAGCCAGCATTGCTGCGGAACAGACTGTGGCAGAATACAAGCAGCAGGCAGAGCAGATGAAGGCCACCATTCACGATCTGAAGGATGTAATCGACAACTTTGAGGAGACCGTGAGGGAAAAAGATCACCAGATAGAACATCTGCGCGCGGAGGCGCTGGAACTGCAGCAGCAGCTTGCCGACCGGGATCTGAAACTGGAAGATTTCCGGCAGCGTTCGGCCCACGACGAAGAGTTCTACCGCAAGCTCGGCGAGATCGACCTGAACATTGTCAAGCTCGAAAAACTCGACCGCCTGCGCGATAAGCAGATCCTGAGCATCGAGGAGTACCAGGCGCTGAAACAAAAATACCTGGATCAGCTTTGAGTTTTAAAAATTCACTAATTTTGCACCCAACGCGGAAATAGCTCAGTCGGTATCTCGCCTGAGGCGAGACCAGGCTGAGGGTCGCGAAAAGGAAATGCGGAAATAGCTCAGTCGGTAGAGCATTAGCTTCCCAAGCTGAGGGTCGCGGGTTCGAGTCCCGTTTTCCGCTCGCAGAGGCTGACAGAAATGTCGGCCTCTTTCTTTTTGTTGAAAAGTGTGAAAATGTTGCAGGACGAGAAGTTTACCCTGAGCGTGCGCAGCGGGTCGAAGGGAGTCCCGTTTTCCGCTCTGAGAGTTCAGAAGGTTTTACAAAAGGTCGGTTTTAACATGGTTTAAACATGGCCTTTTTTTTTAATCCATTTCGAGCACATTTTTTCTTAGATCAACATCCAAATCCCCAATAACCCCAATTTTAAGGACGTTTCCTATATTGTTTCGATTCCCATCCAATGGATGACCTCCCTTGAAAATTCCGATAACATTACCTAATTCATTTATAACCGGGCTTCCACTTAATCCACATAAGCACCCATACAACACAACGTGATTGACTTTAAAGAAGTTTTTTCTTATTATAAAGTCTTCATTTCTACCAATTTGAACATCATCAGTATTTGTACATGTAGCACTAAAAATGAAGAAGTTACAACCATATCCATCCGAGAACTTGAAATGATCTTTGTTTCCTACCACGGTTAGTTTTCTTGAAAATCCGCACACAATTAGTTTTGAATTTCTGGCTACACTTTCAAAATCTGAGTTATTATAAAATGAACAATTTTGCCTGTTAATCTTTCCAATTGCCGCGTCAACATGGTTTTCATCCTTATCTGTAATGCGTACTTTAAGTACTTCTATTTCAAATAAAAGACCATCAATCGAAGCATAGTTTCTGCTTCCATTTTGGGATTCTACAACATGCCCAATTGTTGCGATTAAGCCATCAGCCGAAATAAAAAAGCCATTTCCAAAGTCGACGATGTCATCCTTAGCTATATCTGCGTGACTGAGATAAGTTTTGTTTGGTCTCAGGTTATATATTGGAAATATGGCACTGAAATCTCTCTTGTGAAATTCACCCATATCAATTTAATGTGAATTTAATTGGCATATTGAACTGAACACGAACAGGTTTTCCGTCTATTCTACCTGCGTTCCACGGAGGTGACATTTTTACAACCCTTACTGCTTCTTCATCACAACCCCCACCAATTCCTCGAAGCACTTTAACGTCAGTAACACGACCTTTTTCGTCAATTATGAAAGTTAAATATACATTTCCTTGTATTCCTGCTTGTTTTGCCATCAATGGATATTTGATATTGTCACAAAGAAATTTGATTCTGGCTTCATCACCACCAGGAAAAGTTGGCATTTCTTCAACGACCGTATAAACAGGTTCTTGAGCTTTTTTGTCTGACATGATCTCATGTTTTTTCTCAGAGTTGTTGCCTTTCTTTTCGGTCTTCTTATTGAACCAGTCCTTATTCCACACCGAAACTACAATGATAAATATTATCAAGAATGTGATTACAAATGATGAAAGCCCAATAATTAAGTGTTTAATTCTTCTTTTTTTGGCAAAATTTTCTGTAGTCTCCTGAATATCCTCAGCACCGCACTTCATCTTCATCTGAGGAGCTTGAATCTCCTTCTTAGTATGGTCGTCATTTAAAAAATTTATAATGTCGCTGCAGGTCTTATAACGCTTATACTTATCCTTGGCAACCATCTTGGCAACAATCTGTGAATATAACAATGGAATTTCAGGTTTGAGGAGGTGAATATCGGATAAATCTTTCTCAAGAATATGTTTTGCTATTTCAAACTCGTTATTAACTCCATCATATGGCAATAACCCGGTTATCAATTGGTGCATTGTTACGCCTAGTGAATAGATATCACTCTGAAAATCGACAGGATTATCCTTTTTCGCGATAATGTGTTCTGGGCTCATATAACGAATTGTCCCCAATCTGGATCCAGTTGCTGTTAGATTCGTCGTGCAATCCTGAATTGCTTTCGAAATGCCGAAATCACATATCTTTATTCCGTTCTCCTTTGTTACAATTATATTAGATGGTTTGATGTCTCTGTGAGCAATTCCCTTTGAATGTGCGTAGTTTAAACCGCAAAGAACTTGAAGGAATATGTTTTTAAGTCTTTCAATTGGAACTCCGCTCTTGTATTCCAATAAAATCTCTTCCAGATTTCTTCCTTCAACATATTCCATTATTAACAATGAGAAGTCCTCATTCTCATAAAATTCTTTCAACACTATAATGTTTTGATGATGAAGTAATCGGAGCGTTCGGGCCTCGTTAATAAATCTCTGCTTTAATTGTTCGTTATTGTTAAACTCCCGGCCGAGCATTTTAATTGCAACTTTTTCTCGTGTTTCGATGTTCTGAGCAAGGTATACAGTGCCCATTCCTCCGCTACCAATTAACCTCTCAAAACGGTATTTATTGACAATGTTTCCAATCATATGAAAAAATGATTACGCTTTAATATCCATGTTTTTTTTCAGAATCAAACCCCTTCACCCGATTCCTCCCCAAAACCAAAGTAATCCAGGTCAAGCTTTTTTATCTCATACGTATGCTGGATATACACACCGAGATTGTGCTCAATCATAAGTTCGGCCAACTGTATTCCATCAATGAGCACTATTTTGGTTTCGTTCTTTGGTGCGTAATCCCGTGCCTCCTTTGTATAGCCGGCAGTTGTAATAAAGACACCTTTTCGGGCCCCCTGCCCCGCGAGTGCACCAACAAACTTTTGGATTTCCTGACGCCCGATGCGCTTGTCCAGATCCCACCGCTTTGCTTGAATATAGATCACATCGAGCCCAAGCTTGTCTTCCTTAATGATTCCGTCAATACCTTCGTCACCTGACTTCCCGACAACCTGACCGGCAGCTTCCTTCAGGGAGCCACCGTACCCCATTTTAACCAAAAGCTCTACCACCAGCCGTTCAAAAAATGCAGGATCGGAATTCATGATGTTCTTCAACAATTCCTCCGACAGTTCTTCCCGCAACCGGATATGGTTTTTCTCAATCTGCTCCTCCGGAGTTTCAACGTCATTCCCAATTTCGATATCACCTTCAAGGGGCTTATCCTCAGATTTGAGCTTATAAAAGTCCAGAAATTCCGGGAAATTGCGCAGGAACTTAACATTAATCTGCTCAGGCCTTTGCTCAAGAACCTTTATACCCGCAGCGGTGATCACGATCACCCCTCGACGGGGCGAATCTATTAAACCCGCTTTCTTGAGATAAGTCTTCGCCCAGGCCACCCTGTTATGAAAAATGGGTTGCAGACCGCTTGGCAGCAATTCCCGAAGTTCTGCTTCGGTCAATTCGAGTTTTTTCGCAATGGATTCCGTCACGTCCCGGAAGCGATGTTCTTTCTGGTCAGCAACTTCCTGCAAAACCGGTAACATTAACGATTGATAGTCTGGTATGGGCATGTCCAGGTGGTTTTTTTGTCAATAGGAACGATTGTTTCAAATAGCGCGAATTATTTTGGTATCCTAAACTCGTAAACTCTCGTAAATTAAATCCGATTTACGAGAGCTTTAATAGCTGATATTCTGTCTCTTGCACAATTTCCTCTCTTAAAACTCTCTTAGAACTCTCGTAAATCTCTCTTAAAACTCTAGTAAACCTGGACACAGTGTGTACCAAAAGGTCTTATATTGGCTCAATGTGTACCAATTTAGCGTATTTTGGTACGCATCCTTCCGATGTGTCCCTAATTGGTACATGTAACTATTTTTTTTTAAATAATTCAACCCACTAGCGTACCATTAAAATTAAAACAATTTTAGCTGATTATATTCAAGTTCTTT
>CALGYY010000131.1 GCA_937934705.1 uncultured Bacteroidota bacterium | reverse complement strand
GATAAAGGAATGTGACTGGAGTTCAGACGTGTGCTCTTCCGATCTTCTCCACTTTCTCTTCCAGCAGGTAACCGCTCAGGTCAATCACTTCCATGCGGTCGCGCAGTGCAGGGTGAACTGTGCTCAGGGTGTTGGCCGTAGCAATAAACATGACATGGGAGAGATCATACTCCACCTCCAGGAAGTTATCATAGAAGGTTGTATTCTGTTCCGGATCCAGTACCTCCAACAGCGCTGCCTGCGGGTCACCATGAAAGGTATTCCCGCTCACCTTATCGATCTCATCAAGCACAAAAACGGGGCTTGATGACTTTGCTTTGCGAATGCTTTGAATGATACGGCCTGGCATGGCACCGATGTATGTTTTGCGGTGTCCTCTCAGCTCCGCTTCATCCCGCAGGCCACCGAGCGACATCCTGATGTATTTTCTCTCCAGTGCACGGGCAATGGACTTCCCCAAGGAGGTTTTTCCCACTCCCGGAGGTCCGACCAGGCAAAGGATGGGTGATTTCATGTCACCCTTCAGCTTTAAAACCGCCAGGTATTCGATAATCCGGTCCTTGATTTTCTCAAGACCGTAATGGTCTTCATCCAGAACTTTCTGGGCATTATTGAGGTCGAAATTATCGCTTGTATACTCGTTCCAGGGAAGCTCCACAAGGGTGTCGAGGTAATTCATCTGAATAGAATACTCGGCAGCCGAAGGATTCATCCGCTGAAGTTTTGACAGCTCCTTATTAAAGGTCTCCGCAATAGCTTCTGACCACTTTTTGTCGGTGGCCTTTTGCTTCAATTCGGCAATCTCCTGCTCCGCCGGATTATCACCCAGTTCCTGCTGTATCTGTTTCATTTGCTGATGCAGGAAATAATCCCTCTGCTGCTTGTCCAGATCCGTTTTTACCTTGTCCTGTATCTGGTTCTTGACCTCCAGCATCTGTAATTCACGAACCATCAGCGACAATACCTGGCTGGCACGTTCATGCAGATCAATCACCTCCAGTAACTTCTGCTTTTCATCCAGCTCAATACTCAGGTTGGACGAAATAAAATTGACCAGGAAACCGGGACTTTCAATATTGTGAATGGCAAAAGTCGCTTCCGAAGGTATGTGCGGAGATTGTTTTATGATCCTGACCGCCATTTCCTTCATGGAAGTGATCACCGCCACAAGTCTGGGATCGTCAGAACCTTTCATTTCACTGGCAAAGGAACGTACCGCTGCCCTGAAATACGGTTCATTGCTGATCATTTCGGTGAGTTCGAAACGTTTCTTACCCTGAATAATAACCGTTGTACTGCCGTCAGGCATCTGAAGCGTTTTCATGATCACCGCCACAGTTCCCACTTTGTGCAGGTCATCGAATGAAGGATCTTCCATTTCCGGGTCACGCTGTCCGACCACACCAATGATGCGATCTGACTTGTAGGCCTCGCGAATCAATCGGATAGACTTGTCCCTGCCCACTGTAATGGGTATAACCACCCCCGGGAAAAGAACGGTATTACGGAGGGGTAATATCGGCAGAATTTCGGGGAGGGGTTCTGCATCCATCTGTTCACCTTCTTCAGGGGTGATCAGGGGAATAAATTCAGTGTCGTTATCGATCAGACTAATGAAGCCGAAGGATTTGTTTTTTTTATTTTCAGGCATCTTTTCAGGTGTCAAAATGTCAGTCACTCAATCGATCTCACTTCGCCGAAGAAATATCAATTTAATGATTTGCAAGACATTAGATGAATTAATGTATAAAGATTCATGATGGACCATGGATAGTCAATCCATATGCCATGCGGCAGGTGTGCACTATGTGACTGAAAAACAAGGGTTGGATTGCCGGACAGACCAGCAAAACCTGACAAAAAGGCTGCTTAAACCCTCTTCTTCCGGTAAGTGAAAGTCATCTGGTATACGCTTTTCAGAATATCCTTGTCCAGATCGTCGAGTTCCCTGTTGCGTCTTTTGTATACAAATTCAGCCACTTCGATAGCTTTTTTTATATCGTAGGTGGTATAACCTGCAACACTGCTACCCCATGAAAAGGAAGGGATAAAATTTCTCTGGAATCCATGCCCGAAAATATTGGCGAATACGCCGACCACTGTCCCTGTGTTGAACATGGTGTTGATTCCGCATTTGCTGTGATCGCCCATGATCAAACCGCAGAATTGTTTTCCTGTGGGAATGAATTTTTCCTGGGGATAAGACCATATCCTGACCTCATTGTATGTATTCTTCAGGTTGGAGTTATTCGTATCGGCGCCCAGATTACACCATTCACCGATGACGGAATGACCGATGAAGCCATCATGGGCCTTATTGCTGTTGCCGAAGAAAACCACGTTATTCAGCTCTCCGCCTATTTTGCACGCAGGTCCGATGGTAGTTGGTCCATAAATCTTGGCGCCCATTTTTATCACTGCGCCATCACAAATGGCGAGCGGACCGCGAAGCATGGCACCCTCCATGATTTCTGCATCTTTTCCGATATACACAGGGCCGTCAGATGCATTAATCGTCGCATATTCCATTTTAACACCTTCTTCAACATAGATATTTTCAGGTGCAATAAGGCGGTTGGTTTCGCTGATTTTTTTGCATTTCTTTTTGGCCGTCAGAAGTTCAAAATCGCTCCTGATGGCTTCGTCATTATAGGAGAAGATATCCCAGGGATTTGAAATCTTCATATGGGGAGCATTGCAAACGATCTCTGTCATGTGCTCCATTTCGAGTTTTTCAACATCTTCCTCATTTATCCCCTCATCGCTCACCAGGCCTTCGAGTTCCTTCTCGGCCACGTAAAGTGCAATAATATAATCACCGCTGACCAGCGACTGATCAGGCTTCAGGGCCTTGATCTGTTTAATGAGTTCACGGGTCGGACATACTGATCCGTTGATCAGGATATTGTCTTTTTGTTTGACCAGAGGGAATCTGGCATTCAGGTAGCGCTCGGTCAGGGTTGATGTTTCAACTCCAAGCATTTTTTCCCATTTTTCCCTGATGGTGATTATTCCGACACGGATATCTGCCAGAGGTCTCATGAAGGTCAGGGGCAGGAGATCCATGCGGGTGGCATCATCAAACATTATGTAATTCATGTACTTCGTGTTTTTTGTTCAGTATGAATAATGTTATACAAGTATAGCTTTTTATTTCCTTTCAGACAAAAGGCAGATTGAAAATTACCGAAAAG
>CALGYY010000130.1 GCA_937934705.1 uncultured Bacteroidota bacterium | reverse complement strand
TCCCATGGCTGAGTGGGACACAGTGGAATATATCCCCGGTGCAGAACAGGCCCTTCAGGATCTGTCCGGATCTTTCTTTTGTGCAATTGCCACCAATGCCGGTGTAAGCGACACAAAACTGATGCGTAAGGCCCTGGAACGTGTCGGGGCTGATCGGTTTTTTCAGTTCTTCACCTCCTCCCGTGACCTTCATTCTGAAAAACCGGATCCCCTGTTTTTTCTGAAAATTGCTTCCATCCTTGGCGTTAAACCTGAAGAATGTATACATATTGGAAATGTATATGAAAAGGATGTTGTGGGTGCGGCTGCTGCAGGAATGCGGACTATTTTCTTCAATGAGAAGAATGAGAAAGGCTTCTTTCCTGCTGCGAATCGTGTGATTACCCACATGAGTGCACTGGCAGAAACTGTTCGGGAACTCGTTGCCGCATCCCAGCTCAGGCTTGAGATATGCTGTGATTCCCTGCGATCGGCTGTGGCTGCAGAAGAAGGCGGTGCCGACAGAATTGAGCTCTGTGCCGGCCTTGCTGAGGGTGGCGTAACACCTTCCATTGCCAGTGTGATGGCTGTGCTGAACACCGTCCGATTGCCTGTAAATGTCCTTGTGAGGCCCAGGCCAGGGAACTTTAACTACGATGAACAGGAAGTGAAATCCATGCTCAGGGATATCGCTTTTCTGAAGAAGGCAGGTGTGAATGGTATCGTTTGCGGGGCGCTGGATGACAGGGGTCATGTGGATCAGACCACCTGCAAGGCCATCATAGACTGTATCGGGGACCTTGACTCAACCTTTCACCGTGCATTTGATTTAACTCCCAATGCAGCCCTTGCGCTGGAGGAGATATGTTCGATGGGCTTCAGGCGCATTCTGACATCGGGACAAACCATCAGCGCTGATGCCGGAAGTGATCTTCTTGCCGCTTTGGTTGATCAGGCCGGTGATCGGATAAGTGTGATGCCGGGTGCGGGGATCAATGAGGAAAATATCCGCGAGCTGGCCCTGAAAACCAGGGCCCGTGAGTTCCATATGTCGCTGAGAGTAAAACAGGAGCAGAACTTTGCCCTCGAAAACCTGGGAACCCACACCGCTTATATGGAGGTTTCCGTTGACAAGGTGCGCAGGGTAAGACAATTACTCACCGGGTTGAAGAGATGAAAAAGCCCTCCGTCATTCTGTTTCTTGTATTCATGCATACATTGTCCCTGTATGCGCAGAAGACCGTGTTGTCACTTTCTCAGGCAGACTGGAATTTCAGGCAGTCGGGTACTGAAAAATGGCTTACAGCAAAGGTTCCCGGATGTGTTCATGATGATCTTCTCACTCATGGCCTGATCCCCGATCCTTTCTATGCTTGTGGTGAGGATGAAGTCCGCTGGGTAGATTCTGCCGATTGGGAATACCGCTGCGTTTTCAGGCTGGATCCGAAGACAAAAGAAGCTGATCACCTGGAGTTGGTATTCGATGGTCTGGATACCTATTCAGAAGTATTTCTGAACGGGCACCTTATGGGCCATTCGTCCAATATGTTTGTGCCCCTGAAGTTCGATATCAAGCCCTGGATTATTGAAGGAGAGAATGAAATCTTCGTGCTTTTCCGATCGGCCTCACGCATGGCCAGACAGGCTTACGATTCTCTTCCGCTTCCCCTCCCATATGATGAAAGACTGATGGTCCGCAAGGCACCTTATCAATTCGGATGGGACTGGGCCCCCCGGATGACCGGATGCGGCATATGGCGCGATTGCAGCTTACTCGCATGGGACGATGTTCTGATCGAAGACTTTTATGTCGTTCCCCTAACATGGAATGAAAAGGAAGCAGAGCTTGTCTTTGAAGCTTGCGTGAAGACCAGCGGTATTAAAGGCCTGATGGCCACTTGTTACATTGACGGACAAGAGGCCGGTCAACAGAAGATCGCTCCCGAACCCGGCATGCACGAGATCAGAGGCTCAATCAGCATAAAGAAGCCTGAACTGTGGTGGCCACTCGGAATGGGGAAAGCGCACCTTTACCGCGCAGAGATCGTGATCAGTGATAAGAAGCATGCAGCGCTTGACTCGGCAAGTTTAATGGTAGGTATACGTCGTATAGAACTGGTCCGGGAAAAAGACAGTGCCGGGCAGTCATTCTTGTTCAGGATCAACGGCAAGCCCTTGTTTATCAAAGGCGCCAATTACATTCCCCGGGATGTTTTCCCATCGCGTTACAATCAGGCGACGACCTCACAACTCGTGGATGCAGCCGCAGAATGCCATATGAATATGCTGAGGATATGGGGTGGCGGGGTTTATGAAGACGAGGCTTTTTATTCGCTTTGTGATGAAAAAGGCATACTGGTCTGGCAGGATTTCATGTTCGCCTGTGCCATGCCTCCGGGGGATGAACAATTCAGGCAAAATGTCAGGGAGGAGGTAAAAGCCCAGGTGATTCGTTTGCGCAAGCATCCCTGCATTGCGCTCTGGTGCGGAAACAATGAAATTGACGAGGGTTGGAAAAACTGGGGCATGCAGAAACAGTTTGCTTATGGACCTGAAGACTCTGCCAGAATATGGAATGATTATCTGCGGATCTTTCATGAAGATGTTCCGGAGCTGCTCCGCCAACTTGATACAAGCCGGGACTATCATCCCTCCTCCCCTCTGCATGGCTGGGGAAGAGAAGAGAGTATGAACAGTGGCGATGCCCATTACTGGGGCGTATGGTGGGGCGACAGGGAGTTCGAAGTGCTGAACAGTAAAGTCCCGCGTTTCATGAGTGAATTTGGCTTTCAGGCCCTGCCTCAGTTTCAGACCCTGAGCGATGTCATCCCTGATGAAAGCCTTCGGTTGGAATCACCTGAATTGCTCTGTCATCAAAAGCATCCGCGCGGATTTGAACTGATCAGAAATGCCATGCTCAGAGACTTTTGGGTACCTGAAAAGTTTGAGGATTATTTGATCATGAGCCAGTTTGTGCAGGCCAGGGCGTTGCAAACGGGAATCGAGGCGCAAAGGCGCTCAAGACCGTGGTGCATGGGAAGTCTTTACTGGCAGTTCAACGATTGCTGGCCGGTGATTTCATGGTCAACCCTGGACTACGAAGGGAGGTGGAAAGCGGGTCAGTACGCGGTTAAGAGGGCCTATCTCCCAGTCATACTCTCAGCACAGACCGAAAATCAGGAAATCCACGTCTACGGGATCAACGACCTGGAGCAGAACATTGAAGGAGAATTAAAAATCAGGGTAATGGATACGGGTGGACTCCTGATCTGGCAGAAAAGTATTCCTGCCGGAATTCAGGGGAATACCGCCCGGGAATTATTTTCCATGAAGTTTGACCGCATTGGTTTTCTGGACACCACCACATCAGTTTTTAGTGCGGACCTGATGGATGGCGATTCACTGATCGCCTCCTGTCTGAAACTACTTTGCAGACCGGTTGATTTCAAACATCCTGAGGCCGGTATCAGCATGTCGGTGAAAAGGGCAGACAGTTCCCTGATGACTGTCACCCTCAGGAGCAAGGTTCCGGTCGTTGGTGCTTTTCTTCAGGCTGATGAGGATGTTCACTTTTCTGACAATTTCTTCGATCTTCTGCCCGGCAGGGAAACCATTGTTGAAGTGCGCCCCCTCCGGGGTGCAGTGCTTTCGCCCGATACCAGGATCAGAGTTCGCAGTCTCCATCAGCTTCGGTGATCAGGAGACCTCCTCATATTCGAAAAAAGCCCTGAGTCTTTCATAAAAGATCCTCTTCATCCGCTCAGCCAGGCTTTCCTGTGTTTTATCCTTTTCGCCGGACCGGATTTCCTTGCTTTCATCCCTTCTGGCCTCACGGTACACAGTTGGACGGTATTCATTGCGCTGGCCATCGTTGGGCCGGAATTTTTTCGGACTGTAGATTTCCATATTATTAAGTTTTTGCTGACTTATTAATTCCGCGACTTCCTCTTGTTCTGAACGCAAAAATAAATTGCTATAATATTGAAATAAAATTAATTAAGTTTAATTTTACATATTTTCACTTAATTCTTAACTAAAGTGAAAACTTAATTGTTGATAAATAATGCTTAATTGATACTTAATTTATTGCTTAATTCGTTTGACTTAAAGTATATTTGCACATTCAAGCTCTCCGTCATGCCTTATTCATTCACAGAAATTACTTCGCTGAAGATTATGGAGTTAAGCCATAGTTTGTTGCCGGGTATACGCAAGGTGGTGGCGATTGCATATGACCCTGCTTCATCGGCATTAACGGCCAGGGTTCGGGAGCCGGTCCGGGAAAATCTTCCTGCTGAAACCCTGTCTTTGGCTGAAGACATGGCCGCCCGGATTGAAACAGAGCGTGCAAAGGCTTCAGGGCCGCTGTGGCTTCACGAGGAAGATCTGCCTTTTGAGGACTGCAGCACTCAGGATGTTCAGATGACGGTATTCCATGAGATGGAGACGCGGGTGCTCCTGCTACCAGTTGAGAATGACTTCGACGGTAAAAAGGATTTGCTGTATTTTTATTTCCCCGACCATTACACCCATTTTTTTCTGGGAAAGCCCGCTAAGGGACTATTGCCGGACCATAAGGCGATTCTGGGGACCACCCTCCATCATGCTGTTTTGACCATTAGCTCGATGAACCGGGAAGACAGGAAGGTACTCAGGCAGATCAACGGGAATACGCGTTCCATTATCGAAAAGTACAAGGAGACACGGGAAGAGGTTAAAAAACTGACCCAGGGGGCGCAGCGAAACATCAGCGACATTTGCAAACACCTCCTGGATGAGATTAGCTCCGGGAATGGTTTGCATTATGAACTCAGTCAGGCTGCTGCAGAAAAACTTAAAGGTTTCCGCGGTGATATTCCAACGCTTAAAGCTATACTCAGGCAGGCGGCGGACTTTGCCTCCGCGCTGGATTTCGGGAACCTGAAGGATGAAATAAGGATCGATGATTTTCATCTTCACCTCGAACTCACCCCCACTGATGAGCAGCGGCGTGAGAGCCAGTCTGAGATGACATCAAACCGTTATTCGAGAACCATCAGTCTTTTGGATAAGCTGGAAAAAGCCTCACGCAGTGTACTGGCCCGGGATCTGCCTCTTACCGGAAGCAATGTCGGAAATGCCTGTCAAAAGGCCATTTCAGCCCCGGCTATCACCGATGCACTCAGAAAACACCGCAATAAGATCATCAGCCTTCTGGGCTTATATCCAGATCGTTGGAGCCTGATCAGGTCAGAATTCAAGCCCCTGATCAATATCCTTTCTCCCAGGTTAAGCGAGGAACAAAAAGAAAATAAAATCGCAGGATAGGCAGCGGGTTTACTGACCCGTTTTGATTTTCCGTTTCCTGTCGTTTCTGATAAAATCACCGATCTGGTCGTAACCTATCCGCTTGGCAATAATGGTCTTCTTTTCATCAAGAATATAAATGACCGGCGTGCTGTATATGTCATAAAGGTCAGCATAGGGCGGCGTTAAGGCCCTGGGGCCATTTACATTGATCCAGGTGTGAAGATTATTCATATGGATGAATTCCTTCATTTTAGCCATATTGGTATCAGCACAAACTGCAAATACTTCAAGTCCTAGCTCGTCCCTGTTCTTCAGATAGAACTCATGAACGTGAGGTACTTCCGTTTTACAATGACCACATTCGGGATCCCAGAACAGGATCACTGTGTATTTGGCCTGAATGGCGTGCAAGGATTGAAGATTCAGCAGCGTATCCTGCATGATCATATTGGGCGCCGTTTTCCCCAGGAGGATAGGCTCCAGTTTGTTGGCCCTTTTTGTGAGGTTATCCAGGATCTTCTCAGAAACCCAGAAACATTGATTGGTCATGTAATAGGTTTTCACCATATGAACAAAGATCGCGTCGAAGCCCATGATTTTTGAGGTTTCATATGTATAAGTGAAATACCACACAAGGTATTTGAAGACCTCTTTATTTCCACGACCCTTTTCGATCAGAATATCCGCTTCCTTAATAATTGAATCCGGAATCTGAACCACGATTTTATCCATATAGAAACTCAAACGGTTGTAGAAAACCGGTGTGCGGAGCAGACGATCATCGCCGAAGTCCATCTCGTCAAAATAATGCTTCTTGAAGTAGCGGTATTTGAAAGTGCTGTCTTTTCTTCCGTTCGGTAAAACCGGCTCTTCCGGAATATCCGGATCCTTTGAAGCTTTAAATACTTTGGAAATCAGGTAATCCGGATGCATCTCAATAAACCGTATCTTATATCTTTTGACTGAATCATCCACGCTTTCCATCATTTTTTTATAATACTCAGCACTGTCTTTCACCTCTCCTGTCCCCGTGTGCTTTTCCTTGTAAAATGCATACAACTTCTGTTGCTTGTTGATAAACCTCAGATAATCATAGAAATCCTCGTTTTCCCCGGAACCCTTGACTTTCATGCGATCGGTCAGGTCGGCCAGATCAGATTCAAAACTCATGACCTGTTCTTTATTTACAATGAACTCAAAGAACTTTTTATCTGGGGTCACAATGAAATAAATTCCACCCGGCAGATCTTCCTTGCCTTTGAATGTGACCGTTCCCGAAGCATCAGCCACCATCGTATCCTTCACGTACTGGTGCTGGCCGTAATAATTCCCCAGTAACACGGTATCGCCCTCATTCAACCCATTGATCTTAACTTTGATGCTGTAACCTGCTGCCTGCATTGTCATGGCAAGCGTCATCATGGCGATGAACAGGAACCATCTGTTGACTTTCATCATAATCATGCTTTTTTGATCTTTGCAAAAATAATAATTGTTGACCGGTAAATGCTGTGTAAATTTACGACAAAATGACGGGTATGCAAACGGATGAATTATGTCAAAAAGTATGCGGAATATGCCGTGAAACAGGGACTTTCTTAAAAGAACGTTCAGGCAAACTAAGCCGCAGGGATGTTTTTCTGAAGGCCCACAATGATTTTGTGACTGAAGTCGACAGGCAGTCGGAACAGAAACTGGTCAAGGCGCTTCAAAAACTTATGCCGGAGGCGGGCTTCATCACCGAAGAGAAGACGCTGGAATTGAGTGGTCGTGAATATGAATGGATCATCGATCCGCTCGATGGTACCACGAATTTTATTCATGGCGTACCCTTATACTGCATCAGTATCGCACTGAGGAGACAGGAAGATATTATTATGGGCGTTATTTATGAACCCTGGCAGGATGAATGCTTTTATACCTGGGAAGGTGCCCCTTCCTTCCTGAACAAGCAGATCATCAGGGTCAGCGAATGTGCTGAACTTTCCGGAAGCCTTATCGCAACAGGTTTCCCAAACCGTGATTACTCGCGCATGAAGGAATATATGGAATTATTGAATGACCTGATGTTTTCCTGTCACGGCATACGGAGACTCGGATCAGCCGCGGTAGACCTGGCCTACGTTGCCTGCGGCCGGTTCGAAGCCTTTTACGAGTATTATCTCAGTCCATGGGATGTGGCAGCCGGGGCTATCCTCGTGAAAAATGCAGGCGGAACAGTCAGTGATTTCTCCGGAGGGGAGAACTATTTGTTCGGTCGTGAGATTATCGCCTCCGCTCCTGCTGTGCATCAGGAGCTATTGGACAGGCTGAACTTATTCTTTGGAGGCACAAAAACTGTGTAAATCTCTGTTATTCATTTGATTCACAGGGTACAGCATCTTTCCTGCGAAGCAGAAAACGAACCTCAGTCAGCGCGCGGTATTCTCTATCCCACGAACTCTTGCTTTTTTGGGCCATATTGTCAGGGGAAGCCGGAATTCTCATTTGCTGCGGTAAAAAAACACCCCCGTTCAAATCCGCATCTGTATCTCTGCATTCAATCAAAAATCCCGAGGAGTCCGGAACTGACACGCTTGTTTCAATCCACAGCTCAAAACGCCCATCTTTGTTGGTACGGGTCAATGACTCATTTTCCTGACCACAGCTTACCTTAACTTCAATGCCCTCTATACCTCTTGAGCAAAAGCCCTCTTCAACCTGTCCGCGGAACTGGTAGCGACAAGTAATGACGCCATACTGGGCTGCCACCTCTTCGGCAATGCCAAGAATGAAAGAAAGCGTCAGTGCGATAATTTTAGTGATCATGAATCGCATACTTCGATTGTTTTATGCAACAAAGTAAGGAAAAATTCGTATATTGCAGTCTTATTATCATTAAAACCAACCCTATGAGAACAATTAAGAGTATTACATTGATCTTACTTCTTTTCCTCCTGAGCACTTCCGTCAGTGCGCAGGTGAGATTTTACTTCGACGATTTCGAAAAATGGAGAGGCTGGGATCTGCAGGATGAGTTCGAAATTGATACCTGTCTGGGTCTCGGACAAACTGACCCCATTACCCCTTTCAGTGGTTCACGGGTTCTCGGCTCTGATTTGTCAGGTCTGGGTACCGACCCCGGTAATCATGAGCCAAGCCTTACCAGCAGGCAATGCCAGGCAACCTCCCCTCCTATTGATTGCAGAAATTACACGGGTGTGCACCTGAAGTTCCAGAGATGGTTGAATATTTTTCAGTGTGACTGGGATACGGCCCGTATTGAAGTCTCCAATGATGGTGGTGCATCATGGTCGCCCTTGTATATGAACCCGAGCGGTGCTGCTGTTGAGGATCTGGCATGGACACCCATGGATTACGACATCTCAGCTATCGCTGACGGGCAGGCTGACGTCAGGATTAGGTTCAGCATCGGCGGAACAAGCACAGTAGTAAACAGAGGAGGTTGGAATGTTGACGATTTTGAATTGACTGGTATTTATAACTGTGCATCGACCGAGATCGATCTCTATGATAGCTTTGAAAGCGGGTATCTCAGCAACTGGTATCAGGATGGCCTGGATGATTTCGACTGGACCATTCTCTCTGGTCCGACACCATCAACCAATACAGGTCCTGATCAGGGATTCAACGGAAGTACTTATTATATTTACACTGAAGCAACGGGTAATCTGAACAATACCTCATCTCTTATTTCGCCTTGTCTTGACCTGAGCAGCTATGACGCACCCGTTCTGGAATTTTTCTTCCATATGTACTGCGGAAATGCTGATGATGCAATGGGCAGCATGTATGTCGACATTGAACATATTCCAGGTTCGAATATATGGACTCCGGTGTGGGTGATCAATGGCAACCAGGGTTATCAATGGATAAAACAAGTCATAGACCTGACGCCATATAAAGACAACGTTTTCAGATTGCGCATCAGAGGCGTAATCAGTTGGGGTTTCTGGTCCGATATGGCTGTTGATCAGTTGAGTATTAAAGACGAACTCTGTGCCTTTTCACCCATGAGCATCAATCCTTCAAGAACCTGTCCGGGCACTAGTGTTACCATTGACATGGATCAGTCTGATGCCAGCTATAAATGGTACACTGCACCGGGAGGAACTCTTTTGACAATCGGAGAGACATATACAACTCCTGTCCTGAGCGGAACCACCACTTATTACGTCGAAAAGCTTGCCGGATCAAGTCTTGATTCACTCAAAACAACTTTTGCAGGAGGGAATGGGCATCAGGGAGTCATGTTCAATGTTGTTGCAAAGAATACAATCACCATTGACAGTTTGGATATTTCATTTGATGAGCCGGCAGGAACCATTATTCCTGTTGATTTGTATGTCAGAAGCAAATCATATATCGGAAGTGAAACCAACCCTTCACTCTGGTATCTGCATTCGCGCGACACATTGACCTCTGCAGGTGATAATGTACCGGTGAGGCTCAATATAAATGCAATAACCCTGAATGCCACAGACACCCTGGCTTTTTATCTGACAACAACAGATGTTGCTTATCTGGTGAATTATACCAATGGCAGCACCAATTTCTCAGATACCAATATGACAATCACCAGCGGAGTCGGCAAAGCCTATCCTTTCGGTACAACAGTTTCCAACCGCATGTTTAACGGCCGCCTTTATTATCACACCCGGTCTCTGACTTCGCAATTCACGGTTGATGCAAGCCGTACAGGATTCATGATGCAGGTAGAAGCTGTTAAGGCAATCGCAATTGAAGGCTTTGATCTGCATCTGGACCTCGGAGCCAATATTGGTCTGGCATTGTTCGTCAAAGAAGGTGATTATGCAGGTTTCGAAAATGATCCTTCAGCATGGCTTCGTTTTGATTCTGTCGCAGCTTTTAATCCAACCTCCGGCAGTATCATCAGATATAATCTGCAAAACGAACTGATCATTCCCGCCGGCGAAACGTACAGTCTGTATCTGACCGTACACGGATCAACATTCTACTATAACACCGGCAGCAATATGCAATTCGAAAATAAACAACTGCGGATCATCAGAGGCACGGCTATCGACTATCCATTCTCTGCAACATACTGGAACAATCGTAATTTGAATACACGCGTTCATTATCGTGAAGTCTCAGACTGTTCTGAAAACGGAGAAGTCACCGTCATGGTTCCGGACCTTCCCTATCCGAACGTTCCGGATGAAACCATTTGTATGGGCGACAGCGCCGTTCTCACCGTACCGGGTCCTGCAGGTAATTATTTCTGGTGGGATGCACCGATTGGAGGCAGCCTTCTGGCTTCGGGCAATACATACACAACTCCAAACTATCCTGCAGTCGGTACTCACGACTTCTTTGTTGAGGAAGTAGGTGTCGTTACCGGTGATACACTGGCAAGCACTTTTGCTGCCGGTAATTCACAGGATGGAAGTATGTTCAATATCACTGCTCTTGCCGAAGATGTAATGATCGACAGCCTGGGTTGTGTTCCAAGAGATGATGCAAGGTATTTTATCGAGGTTTACTACAGAGAGGGAGGATATGCAGGATATGAAAATGATCCTGCAGCCTGGACTCTCTATAAACGTTACCTGTTCCCCATGGTTAACGGGGAAAACAGACTTGTCCTCCCAATGTCAGGTCTGATGATACCGGCAGGTACGACCTACGGATTCTATGTTACATCAGTTGATAACAATATTCGTTATACAAGTATTGACACTAGTGTAACAGATGCCTACATTACTTTTGAATCAGGGACAGGCAACATCTATCCTTTCGACGAAATATTCACTCCCAGAACATTTAACGGTAGTGTTTATTACACGGTTGGTTCTACATGCACCAGCGGCCGCTCCCAGGTCACGGTCAGCGTTGAGGATTGCACGGGTATCAGTGAAGAAAGCGGAAATGATCACCTGAGTATTTATCCTAACCCTTCAGACGGGATACTGAATATTGCACTGGATCAGTACCAGGGCGAAGTTGAAGTGACGGTCAGCAGCCTTCAGGGGAATTTGCTGATCTCACGGATGTTTGAATGCAACGGCAATACCCTGCAGCAACTCGATCTTTCATCATTGCCAACAGGTGTTTACCTCTTACGCACCACGGGTAATGATTTGCAGGTGACCAAACGGATCGTGATTCAGTAAGGATCTTTATGATAAAAGAGCGCCGGGACTTCAATCCCGGCGTTTTTTTTTATCCGGCATCAGATTCCGAAAAACAGACTGATCTCCCGCCAGAAATGCAGAGCCGTTTTCGGCCATGCAGCCAGGGTAAACGCCATGCCGTAAATGGCACCCCAGAAGTGGGCATCGTGACCGATATTGCTCCTCCCCCGGCGGCCGGCAAACCATGAGTAAACAAGGTACAGCACACCGAAAATAAAGGCCGGGATGCCGATCGGGATAAAGAAAAGATAGATCTTACCAGTGGGAGCAAATAAAATACTTGCAAAAACCACTGCCGATACTGCCCCTGAGGCTCCTACCGCATTGTATTCAGGATGGTTCTTGTGTTTGCCGAAGGAGAACATGACCGACAGCATCACGCCGCCGATGTATAACAAGAGGTACATGAGTATCCATCGCGGACCGAAAATGACCCCGTACACCTGCTCCACCACATCACCGAATGACCATAGCACCATCATGTTAATGAAGAGGTGGATGAAATCGGCATGCAGAAGGGCGTAGGTAAAGAAACGCCAGAACTGGCGGTGGTGCTTCACCATGTAGGGATTGAATTTCCAGCGGTCAAAGATATCCCTGCGGCTGAAAGCGATCAGGCTGGTGGCCACGGTAATGCCAACCAGTGTTAAAGTAAGCGGGTTGCTGACGAAAGCCATAGCTTAGTTTTTTTTGAATATCATGAATACAGTCGCTCCTTTACCCCAGGCGCTCTCCGTAAGATCCGCGAGCATGGCCAGGGGCAGATGAAGCAGCAGAAAAATGAGGTGAAAAATAAACCTGATCCTGTTTGCCGGTCCGCTGTACGTTTTGTTGCCTTTCAGCATTTCCAGGAGCAGGTCCCTGCGTTTGCACATAAGGTTCAGCAGGCTCTGTATCGCCCCGAAGGGGTTTTGCTCCGGACTCAGGAATGTTCTTCTGAGCAGGCGGTAAGAACGCCCTTCCATAAATTTTACCAATGCTTTATGATCAGGCAGACACAAATGACGGGGCGGATCGTAATGAAGCCAGTTCCCTCCTGCCAGCTTCGCCTGTATGCTGTCAGCATTAGGGAAACTGATCAGGAGGCATCCTCCGGGCTTCAGAAGTGTGTTGATACGCTTCAGCACTTCACCTGCATGTTCAAGATGTTCGAATACGTGAAAAAGACTGATGGCATCGAAACTTTCCGGAGGGTAGTCCGCCTCCGCGAATGAGCCCGTATACAGCTTCAATTCCGGAATCCCGGCTGCTCTCCGGGCTGAACTTCCGGGCAACTCTGTTCCAAATATCTCATAGGTTCCCATTCCGTGAAGAAAGTGCAACATACGGCCATTGCCGCAGCCGATATCGAGAACCTTTCCCCGGCCTCCTGCACAGCGCCTGATCATTAAAGCTCTTTTTCTTCTGAAAGTATCCAGCAGAACTTCCAGAAAGGGAAAACTGAATTTGTGTTCCTGCTCTCCATAGTACGACTCATCATAAGCCCTTGCAAGGCTGGCAGTATCGGGAGGCGGCCAGAGGTAAACACTGCGGCAGCGACAGCAGCTTACAAAATCCCAGATTTCCCCCCGCAATGAAACTGAACGGCAGCGGGGAAGCGCTTCCGTATGACCACACATGGGACAGTTCCCTTTTACCGGCATGCCTTATTGAGTAGTGAATATTGCATATTTTGCCCATCCCCACTTCTGGAACCTGTATTTGAATGAGGTGGTAAGTACGCCCAGTCCGTACTTCACACTCCGCCTGAAGCTGATGGAAGATGCCTCTGTGAAATAACGGGTCGGACAGGTCACTTCAGCGATTTCATAACCTGCATAAAAGATCTGTGCGAGCATCTGATTATCGAAGACAAAATCGTTGCTGTTCGCGTGATAATTGATCTTTTCAAGCACCTCCCGCGAAAATGCCCGGTAGCCTGTATGGTATTCCGACAACTTCTGCCGCATCAGAAGGTTCTGGGAAAAGGTCAGAACGCGGTTAAAAAAGTACTTATACTTCGGCATGCCTCCCCTGATGGCTCCCATCCCGAGAATGCGGGAACCCAGAACCACATGGTAAAGTCCCCCGGAAATCATATGGGCCATCACCGGAATCAGGCGTGGTGTGTACTGATAATCCGGATGGACCATGATCACTATATCGCTGCCCAGTTCCAGCGCCTTATCATAACAGCTCTTCTGATTACCGCCATAGCCTTTGTTTTCCTCATGGCGGATGACATGTTTTATGCCCAGTCGCCGGGCTTCATCGGTGGTGCTGTCGGTGCTGGCATCATCCACCAGTATCACCTCGTCGACCAGATCCCGGGGAATTTCCCGGTAGGTCGTTTCCAGGGTTTTCTCCGCATTATAGGCGGGCATGACCACAGTAATCTTTTTGCCTGACAGCATAGGATAATTATGTGCTTCAAATTTACATGAAAATCTGCATTTACACACAGACGAATAAAAATCCAGTCCGTGTCTCAAAGCGCTTTCCGTGCTCGAAGCACAATCTTATATTAGCGCAATAAATTAAACTTAACGTTTATGATACGAGCTTGCGGACTGGATGTACACAAAGATACAGTTTTTTGTGCGACATACGATGGAAAAAGGCACGGGCAGGTAGTTGAGTACTCAACACTGACCCCCGCCATCAAAGAGATGGGAGCCACCTTGCAAAGTGAAGGAGTTCAGCAAATAGCGATGGAAAGTACCGGTATTTATTGGGTTCCAATATGGAACATACTTGAAGATATGGGTTTTGATCTGATCTTGGTGAACCCATATTTAATAAAGCAAATGCCCGGCCGCAAGAGCGATGTAAAAGATGCGCAATGGATAGCCACGCTTTTGCATAAAGGTCTGCTTCGCGGGAGTTTAATTCCATGCGAAAATATTCGGGAACTGCGCACCTATAGCCGGAAGTATTATCGGTTGCTACATCGCCAGACGTCAGTGTTAAATGAGTTAGAGCGAACATTAGAATTATGCAGCATTCGCATAACAAGTTTTGTAAGCAACAACTCAAGTAAAAGCGTAATGAAAGTAGTTTCTCACATAATTCAGGGGGAAACGAACCCGGACGCTTTAGTCTCAATGATTCATAATCGAATCGTCAACAAACATACAAAAGAAAAGATCCGTGATGCTTTAACCGGGCACATCACCCCGCACCATCGAATCATGCTGAAGCAAACAAAAGAAGAGTATGAAATGCTTATCCGACAAAGCGAGGAATGTTTGCAATTAATGGAAGAACTTTGCAAGGCTCATTATCATGAGGAGATGAAGTTGCTGCAAACGATTCCTGGGATAAGCCTTATATCAGCCATGATAATCATAGCCGAAACTGGAGCAGATATGAGGGTTTTTGAAAACAGTGGTCGGTTTTCCGGATGGACGGGACTGCGTCCAAGAAATGATGAGAGTGCCGGAAAATACAAAAGTACCGCGACAACCAAAGGCAATCGATATCTGAAATGCATTCTGGTTCAAGTCGCATGGGCTGCTTCCCGCACAAAAGGGTCATACTTCAAAGAGAAGTTTACTAGATTAGCCATGAGAAAGAACCGGAAAAAAGCACTTGTAGCCATTGCCAGAAAATTAGGTGTATTGATTTGGAATGTGCTGTACTATAAACAACCATACAACACTGAAAAACCGATTATTTATGCACCAGAAAAGCTTCAGGCAAAATTGAACTATCATCAGAGAGAATACTCACGATTAGAGAAATTAATAAGAACAGCGTAAAGGCCGGCTACCTTTGTGGTGGTTAACAACCCCGTATTCAAATTGGCCAATGCAACTTGTCCTGAAAAGGACTTTAAGAACACAGACATGAGTTAATGTTCCTGAGCATCGGAAACAAACTCGCAGGAGAAACTCGCATACCAAAGGCGTTTATAACTTGGAAAAGGATTTATAGGAGAAAGGTAGTAAAAAGTGATCAGAGAAAATGCGTTACTTTGCAGAGAGGATGTCAATTGGATATCAGATATTTTTAACAACGTTCGTCATATTGGGACAGAGTATCGGGGTAAGGGTGTATCGGAGTGTCGGCGTGGCGCATCACTTGATCACTCCATCACTTAGACATTGGGTAGTGGGTAAGCGCCGGATCCTAATATAAACACTATTAAACAATGATATATGCATTCTTTGAATGATACCATTTTTGCTCCGGCAACGCCTCCAGGGCTGTCGGCACTGGCCATAGTCAGGATCAGCGGACCGGAGGCCATTGAAGTTGCCTCCCGCTTTTTCCGGTCGGCCGGTGAACATTCAGAATGGATGAAAGCCGCCAGTCAGACCGCCCATTTTGGCTCTCTCTTTCACGGGGATGATCTTCTGGATGAGGTCGTACTCACCATCTTCCGCGCTCCCCGCTCCTACACGGGTCAGAACCTGGTGGAAATTTCATGTCACGGTAATCCGTATATCGTTCAGCGGCTTTGTGAGGTGCTTACCGAAGCCGGCGCCCGTATGGCCGATGCCGGAGAGTTTACCCTGCGGGCTTTTCTGAACGGGAAATTTGACCTGAGTCAGGCCGAAGCCGTCGCTGACCTGATTGCCGCAAGGTCGCCCGGTTCCCATGCCCTGGCCCTGAAACAGATGAGAGGCGGTTATTCAGAGGAGATCCGGCAGATGAGGACCCAATTGCTGGACTTCGCCTCTCTGATCACCCTGGAACTGGATTTCAGCGAAGAGGATGTGGAATTTGCCGATCGCAGCAAATTACTTGAGCTTCTGGACGGGATACACAGCCATGCCAGTCGCCTGATCGCTTCATTTTCGACAGGACGTGTGATCAGAAGCGGCATCCCTGTGGCCATTACCGGAAAACCCAATGTCGGGAAATCAACCCTGCTGAATGCCATACTGAATGAGGAGCGCGCCATTGTATCAGAAATTCCCGGGACCACACGCGACAGCATAGAAGACACCATTGTGGTGAACGGACTGGCTTTCCGGTTCATTGACACCGCGGGACTCAGGACAGCCGGTGATGCACTGGAGCAGATCGGCATGCTGAGGGCCATTGAAAAAATTGCCGAAGCCCGCATTGTGCTTTATGTTGTGGATATTTCCCAAACCAGTGTGGATGAGATCAATGCCCGCCTGAATGAATTGCGGCCGGCGGATGCTGGGCAGCAAAAAACCTTCATTGTGATCGCCAATAAAACCGATCTGCTAACGGAAACCCCGCCACGTTTTGCAGAGCTGATGCAGCACGAAGTGATTTTTGTATCCGCGCGGCGCAAAGAGAATATCCAACTGATCACCGAAAGTCTGCTGAGAGCCGTCGGCACCGGGGACATCAGTGACCGCACCCTGGTCTCCAACGCCCGGCATCATGAAGCCCTCCTCAGAACCCGTGAAGCGGTGGAGAAAGCCCGGCAGGGACTGCAGCAGGGACTCAGCGGCGATCTGCTCAGCGTTGAGATCAACCAGGCATTGTATCACCTGGGACTCATCAGCGGCGAAATCACGACTGAAGAAATGCTGTCGAATATTTTCGGAAAGTTTTGTATCGGGAAATAACACCGTCTCTTACCCCGCATCGTTTACTTCAAAATTCATCATTCGACATTCCTTGTTCATCATTCAAATGTCGAATGTCGAACAAGGAATAATGAATTTTGGAGAAGGAATGAATAAGTAAAAAAAACTCCGGCATAAGATATTTGAACCGGATATAATTTAACAGTTTTATTTTCAGTACATAAATAAACGAAAACGGTTATTGTTCTTATATTTGTTCGCATGAAATCCATTTTACAAACGCTGCTGATATTAGTTTATACCATCCTGAATAATATCAGTATCGGTCAGAATCTCGTACCGAATCCGAGTTTTGAAGATATGACTTCATGCCCAAATAATGAATGTCAGATATACAAAGCTGATGGGTGGTTCCCTGTCGGGTTTACGCCAGATTATTATAATTCTTGTAATACAGGACTTTGGTCGGTTCCAAATAACATTGCTGGATTTCAAAATGCCGCAACCGGGGTAGCTTATGCTGGACTAGCTTCACTTAATGGACCATTCTGGTGCCGAGATTATATTGGAATAGAATTAACAGAACCCCTTAAGGCGGCCAGTAGATACTATGTGCGGTTCAAAGTATCCCTAGCTGATAAATCTGTATTTGCCATCAATCACATTGGCGCATGGTTTTCAATGAGTTCTTATGAAATCTATCCATACAGTTGTACAAGTTTTGATACTTTATTCCCAAACAATTCTCCTCAAATTTTTACTAATGATATTATTACAGACACTATTAATTGGGTTGAAATCAAAGGCTCATTTACTGCACTTGAAGCATACGAGTATATCAATATTGGGAACTTTTTTGACAATCTCAACACACAAATAATTACTGCCAATTCTAGTGGGAGTTGGCAAGCGGCTTATTATTATATTGATGATGTTTATGTTGGCACTGATTCCGCGGAATCCACTTCAGAATACAATATCAATGACTTTGAGGTCTTCCCAAATCCCTGCAAGGAGGAATTATATGTTCGAATAGGAAACCAGCAACCTCCATTCTTTATCAATCTATTCAATAATATGGGGCAACTTCTCCAGACTTTCTGTTGCAGAAGCAATGTGACAGTAATTGACATGAAAGAATACGCTGGCGGACTGTATTATTTAAAAGCAGCTTCTGTTGATACGCGGCCTGTTAAAATCATTATCTTACCTTGAGCCATATGACCGAAGAACCCCAACTGAAGTACTCAGATGTCATCTTTTACACTTCTCCCCAAGGAAGCGTTAACATTGAGGTTTTTTACATTGAAGAAACCTTTTGGCTGAGCCAGAAGCGTATGGCAGAGCTATTCGGGGTGGAGGTGAATAGGATCAATTATCACCTGAAGGAAATATTTAAGAGCGGTGAACTTCAGGAGGTTCCAACTATTCGAAAAATTCGAATAGTTCAAAAGGAAGGTAATCGAAGTATTCCACGAAATATTGATTTTTATAACCTTGACGCGATCATTGCAGTAGGCTATAGGGTGAACTCCTTTCAGGCTACGCAGTTTCGTATATGGGCTACCAAGACGTTGCGGGAATTTATCATCAAAGGATTTGTTATGGATGATGAACGCCTGAAGTGCTCCCCTGCCCTATTTGGCAAACAAGCTGCTTCGCCCCAATTTTCCAACAATCTTTGTAATCACCAAATATGAATACCGGAGAAATCCTCATCTATCAAAATCAGGAAGGCAACACCAAAATTGATGTGCGCCTCGAAGAAGAAACCGTTTGGCTTTCACAAGCTCAAATGGGAATGCTTTTTAATAAGGACAAACGTACTATATCCGAGCATATCAGCAATATTTTTAAAGAAGGCGAGCTGTATGAAAACTCAGTTGTCCGGAATTTCCGGACAACTGCAAACGACGGTAAAACCTACGATGTAAACCACTACAACCTTGATGTAATCATTTCGGTTGGCTATCGTGTGAAATCGCAACAGGGTACACAGTTTCGCATATGGGCAACCCAACGCCTTAAAGAATACATTGTAAAGGGCTTTGCATTGAATGACGAGCGTTTCAAGTCGGGTAGTTCCATGAACTATTTTTCTGAACTCCAGGAACGCATTCGAGAAATCCGGATTTCTGAACGCTTCTTTTACCAGAAGATCAAAGACATCTACAAAACCAGTATCGACTACGACGCCAACGATGAGCGTACCATTTTGTTCTTTAAAGTGGTGCAAAACAAACTGCTTTGGGCTATAAGCCAGCAAACGGCAGCCGAACTGATTTACCGCCGTGTGGATGCAAGCTTGCCTTTACTGGGTATGCAATCGTTCGATAAGAAAACGGAAGCTGCCATAAAGAAAGCCGATGTCAGCATTGCCAAGAATTACCTGAACGAAAAAGAGATCAAACTGTTGGGGCTTTTAGTTGAACAATACCTAGCTTTTGCTGAAACCATGGCGCAACAGCAAACCCCGATGTATATGAAAGATTGGATTGAACGCCTTGATGTCATACTCAAAATGAATGGTCGGGAGTTGCTCGATCACGCCGGTAAAATAAGCCACCAAATGGCTTTGGACAGATCAGATGCCGAGTATGAAAAATTCAAAGCAGCGCTAAGGCTTCAGTCAAAAGAAGACAGTTTAAAGGAAATTGAAGAGGATATCAAGAAATTAAAAAAAGGATCCCAATAATTGAATAGTGTGGACATTCCTGACACTTTGTCCGCGCCCTTGACACAGATTAGATTCTTGTACCTTTTTTTGTACTCCTCGTCATTTATTGTCGTTGTAAAATCAAGATAATCAGTAGATTCTGTAAAAGAAAAATATCCTGTATCGGGAAGTAATGCCCAACGCATCCCACATCGCTTACTTCGAAATTCGGTGTTCGATGTTCCTTGTTCATCATTTGAAGGTCGGACACCGTAAAAGGAATGATGAAATTCGCAGATATTCCGGATCTGATTGCTGTTAATAATAGTAAAATAAATTGAATGTCTTGTACTATATTACAAACATTTTTATTACTTTTGCACATAATATAGTACACAATGAACTCAAAGAAGCAAATAGTGTTTCCCAAACACAAGAAGATAATGGAGATCTTCGGGGAGAATGTAAAGCTGGCCAGAAAACGTCGTAAGCTCACAGCTATTCAAGTTGCAGAACGTGCTGGCATTGCCAGAAATACCCTTTACCTTTTAGAAAAAGGCAGCCCGGGGGTTTCTCTGGGTGCCGCCTTTAATGTATTGCGTGTACTTGGGCTGCAGGAAGATTTTCTAAAACTGGCAGCAGACGATGAATTTGGAAAAAAGCTTCAGGATATTGAACTTCTGGGAAAAAGGTAATCATGTCAAGTGCAAAAACGGACATATATGTTTACGCCCATTGGGTGGGAATGTCAGAGCCGGTCATCATTGGTGTACTATCTGCTCACCAGGGGAAGGGCAGGAAATCATTCAGTTTTGAATATGATGAAAAATGGCTTCAAGGGAAAAGTGTATTTCTTCTTGACCCGGACATAAAATTATATTCTGGTCCACAATACCCAATCAACAAAGAGAATTTCGGAGTTTTTCTGGATTCAATGCCTGATACATGGGGACGGACATTGATGAAAAGGCGGGCTGCGCTGGTTGCAAAAGCCGAAGGGAAGACAACACCCACATTGTATGACATAGATTTTCTGCTGGGGGTTGCAGATACCTGCAGGATGGGCGCTCTGCGCTTTAAACTTGAACCAGATGGACCATTTCTGGATGATGACAGCCACTCCCCTGTTCCACCCTGGACATCGGTTGGTGAATTGCAGCATATTGCTGATCTGGTAGAATCGGATAAGGAAACTAAAGAACTAAATAAATGGCTGATCATGCTCATGGCTCCGGGCTCATCCTTAGGCGGTGCACGACCAAAAGCAAACATTGCTGATAAAAAGGGTGATCTATGGATCGCAAAATTTCCATCGAGAAATGATACAACAGATAAGGCTAAATGGGAATTCCTGGCTTATACATTAGCCAAGTCTGCAGGCATAAACTTTTCAGAATCAAAGATTAAGAAAGTAAGCGGTAATTATCACACTTTTTTCACAAGACGATTTGACAGGCAGAATGGAGAACGTGTGCATTTTACATCTGCTATGACCATGACCGGAAACAATGAAGACACCATCAGGGAGGACCGTGCCAGCTATCTTGACCTGGCTTTGTTCATTCAGGATCACTCCGGCAATTTTAAAGAGGACCTCACAGAACTATGGAGAAGAATTGTTTTTAGTATTGCTGTTTCCAACACTGATGATCACCTGCGAAACCATGGGTTCGTTATTCATAATGGTGCATGGAGGTTAAGTCCTGCTTTTGATATCAATCCTTCAATTGACAAGGAAGAGTTAGCATTAAACATCGACGAAAATAGCGGAGCACTGGAGTTCGATCTTGCTTTGAGTGTTATAGAATATTTCAGACTTCAACGAAAGGAAGCTGAATCAATTCTTTCAAATGTACGGGAAGTTGTTCGTAATTGGGAGAAAACCGCAAAAAAAATCAGAATTGGAAGTGCTGAGATTGAAATGATGCGATCTGCGTTCCGGTATTAAACGCGTTTTTTATAAAGAATACTCTGGCGGACTGTATTATTTAAAAGCAGCTTCTGTTCACACCCGGCCTGTTAAAATCATTATCTTACCTTGAGCCATATGACCGAAGAGCTTCAACCTAAGTACTCAGATATTATCTTGTACAACTCAGCTGCACCATTTAATAAGTATTCAGTTATTCTTCAATTATTTTTATCCGCTTTTCCAGTAGCCTCTGATATTTATTCTTTAATTCATCAGATAGAAAACACTGATCCAATAACTCGAAAAATGAAGGTTTCGCAGCATCAATCTCTTGAAGTGTACCATCGATAACCTTGTCAGTTAGTCCACAACGTTCCTTCCCAAAATAATCAACAAGCACTTTTCGGGTGAGTTTTCTCTTTTTTCCGGCAATAGATAATGCGATTTCTTCAGCACCGCCTTTTAAAACAATGGTTGAATTTACCAGGTCATAGGCCGGAGACAGCTCAATTTTTTCTCCTTTCCTGATCACGGAAAAATTTTTGAGGTGCATATCTTCATTACCGGTAAGAAAATTAAAAAGCACAAGCCGGAACAATTTTGACTTCTCAACTACCGGGAAAGTACAATACTCGTCAATGAGCAAAATCAGTTTCTCCATCGTATAATTGTACTTCGTATCTCTTGACAGTCCCGCTAATTGCGCAAAATCTTCAAGCGGAATTTTGTCCTTATGCCCTGCCCTGTCAAACCGTTTTATAAAATATGTCAGTGTCATATCTTTGGACCAGATCATGCCATGCAACGGAACGTTAATTCCGGCTGATCTTGCCATCCGCATGGTCACATCTTCGTTTTCCGGAAGCTGAGGATAGATATGATGCTGCGGTTTAAGGATATATTTTCCGCCGGTATCAACCAGTTCAAACCTGGAATCTTTAATATTTAAGATCGCACTGAGTTTTGGTTGAACACCCTGTATCGATAATTTGGTTGCCCTGGTCATGGCCTCCGATCTTTGTTCGGCAGCCGTGTATTCAAGCAATTCCAGCCTTTCAAGATTTTGCGATAAGAGTTTTAATCCCTTTTCGCTGTATAAAGACTTCCCGCAGGCCTCGTAAGTGATGGGGCAAGGTTTCATGCAGATGCCTCCTTCACTGTAACGGACCCTACCGTATCATTCCCAACCATCATTAATTGCGAAAAAAGATCATTCGAGTCAACTTTTCCCTGTTTTAACAAGCCTTCCAACTGGTGCCCTTCAGGTAAAAGTCCATCAAAGAATGGCGGAAAATGAT
>CALGYY010000129.1 GCA_937934705.1 uncultured Bacteroidota bacterium | reverse complement strand
CGGGCCCTGGGATTATGTAATCCTTCAGGAGCAGAGCCAGATCCCTTCCTTTTCAGATGCTGAGGTGGACAGCTTGTGCCTCCCTTTTGCGAGACAATTGGACAGTCTGATCACACTGCATGACAGCTGCACTGAAACCATGTTCTTCATGACCTGGGGCCGCAAGAACGGCGATGCGAGCAATTGTGCGGTGTGGCCTCCTGTATGCACTTTCGAAGGAATGCAGGAACGGCTGAGAAAGAGTTATTTACAGATGGGTAACGACAATTATGGCAGTGTTGCACCCGTAGGCATGGCATGGGCAGCTGTACGACAAATGGCTCCTGCATTTGATCTGTGGTCTCCCGATGAAAGTCACCCCAGCCTCTATGGCAGCTATCTTACTGCCTGTGTTTTCTATACCATGTTGTTTCACAAAAGTACAGAGGGTTGTATTTACACAGCAGGACTTGCAGCAGCTGATGCGCTTCTGCTTCAACAGGTGGCTGCTGAAACAGTGTATGACAGCCTTCAGCAGTGGGCGGGAAGCGGCGATCCGGTATGGTCTGGTTTTTTAGCCCAGGTGAGCGGAGCGGATGTCTCATTCCTGAACCTTTCGCTGAACGCGAATTCATATGAGTGGGACTTTGGCGACGGTCAGGGTTCTTCGCTCGCACAACCTCTTCATACATATGCAGGAACAGGAGATTACCTTGTAACACTGGTGAGCAGCAATGCCTGTTTCACCGATACCCTGAGGGATAGTGTCCATGTTTTGTATGTGGGGAAAACCTTCCCGGAAGCTGGTAATCAACTCAGATTCAGCCCTAACCCTTCTGACGGCTTCTTCTATGCGGAAACCGGCGGGAGGAAGGGATATGCAGAGGTTTATAATGCGGATGGAAATCTGATCATTCGCCGTGATTTGCGGGAAATTTCTCTGAATGGAGTCGACCTGAGGTCATTTCCTGCCGGTGTATATCTGCTCCGCATCAATGACGGAGAAGAAGTGATCAGGCTTCTGAAGCGCTGAGCATCATCTCTGCCGGGGCAGGCATGCAAGACTGCGAACGAGAAAACCCGATTACTCTTTTTCTTACCTTTGCACACTAAAATTAGTGAGCCGAAGTTATTCTACCACCTCTTACCCGCATGTCACCCAAAGAAGGACCGGTATTATCGAAAGTGAACAGTGTTGACGACCTGCGGTCGCTCAATCCTGCGGAATTACCTCAGCTTTGCAAAGAAATAAGGGAATTTATTATCGATGTAGTCAGTCACCGCCCCGGTCACCTCGGCGCGAATCTCGGCACCGTTGAACTTGCCGTGGCCCTGCATTACGTGTTCAATACACCTGTCGATAAACTGATCTGGGATGTGGGGCACCAGGCCTATACCCACAAGATACTGACCGGACGAAAGGCCCGCTTTCACACCAACCGTTCATATAAGGGTATCAGTGGTTATCCGAAAATGACGGAAAGTGAATTTGATGCTTTCGGAACCGGCCACAGTTCAACCTCGATCTCTGCAGCCCTTGGAATGGCTATCGCATCCAGGCTTCAGGGTGACAACAGCCGGCAGCATATAGCTGTGATCGGTGATGGGTCCATGACCGCAGGGATGGCCTTTGAAGCGATGAACCATGCAGGCGTCAGCAACACCAATCTTCTGGTGGTCCTGAATGATAATGGGATAGCCATCGACAAAAATGTGGGAGCCTTAAAGGAGTATCTCACCAACATCACAACGTCAAGATTCTACAACCGTCTGAAGGTCAACGTCTGGAATATCATCCGCGGGAAACACCTCAGACGTTTCATCAATAAGGTGCTGTTCTCCACTAAAACAGCCATTGTCAAGCAGAGTAACCTGTTTGAATCACTCAATTTCCGGTATTTCGGCCCGGTCGACGGACACGACGTTCAGCGCCTGATCAGGATTTTTGCCGACCTTAAGGATATTCCCGGCCCTAAACTCCTGCACTGCATTACCGTAAAGGGAAAGGGTTTTCAGCGTGCTGAAAAGGAACAGACCACATTTCATGCACCGGGTGTATTTGACAAGGAGACCGGGGAAATCGCGGAATCAAACTGCAGCGGTCATCAACCCAGGCTTCAGGTCGTTTTCGGTAAGACACTGGTGGAACTTGCTGAAAATAACCCCGCTATTGTAGGGATAACACCGGCGATGCTGACAGGATGTTCGATGAACATCATGGCGTCCCGTTTTCCCGACCGGACTTTTGATGTGGGGATTGCCGAGCAACATGCCGTGACCTTTTCTGCGGGGATGGCGGTCAGAGGTTTGCTGCCTTATTGTAATATCTATTCGAGTTTCCTGCAGCGGGCATATGATCAGGTCGTACATGATGTGGCCCTGCAAAACCTGCATGTCGTCTTTTGCATCGATCGCGGAGGCCTGGTCGGAGAGGACGGAGCCACACACCATGGGGCCTTCGACCTGTCGTACCTGAATAGTATCCCGAATATGACCGTTTCAGCCCCCATGGACGAAAAAGATCTGCGGAATCTCATGTTTAGTGCTCAGTTCGCGGAAGGGCCCTACGCTATCCGCTATCCTCGGGCAAACGCCATAAGTGCTGAATGGAAAATGCCGTTTGAAAAGGTCGTCCCGGGAAAGGGCCGTAAACTGCGTGAAGGCAAACAGGTGGCGATCCTCAGTCTGGGTCATGTGGGTCATTTTGCCTTGCAGGCCGCAGAGAAACTGGCCACGGAAGGGACAGAGGTCTCTGTTTATGACCTTCGTTTCCTGAAGCCGCTGGATGAGGAACTTTTACATGAAGCACTGATCCGCCATAAGTATATCATTACGGTGGAAGACGGGTGTGTAAAAGGCGGGATGGGAAGTGAGGTACTCAGTTTTATGGCCAGGCATTCGTATCATGCAGTGATCTCCTGCCTGGGAATCCCTGATCATTTTATTGAGCAGGGCAGTCCGGCTGAACTATACCGCGAATGTGGTTACGATACTGAGGGCATCGCTGCTGCAGTGCGTTCCATCATTCTGGAGAAGGTAGCCCAATAATCTGACCCTGTTTTCCTGCCTGAAAATATCCTTACATTTGGGGCAGAATGTTCAAGAAAGAACTTTTCCGGAAGAAATCCGCCGACGATATCCTGAATCATGCCGGTGAATGGCACAGCGGTCAGCCGGGGATGAAGAAAAACCTGAATGTCAGGGATCTGACCGGCTTTGGTATCGCGGCCATCATTGGAGCAGGTATCTTCAGCACCATCGGAGGCGCCGCCGCAAGCGGGGGACCGGCGGTTTCACTGCTGTTTGTTTTCACCGCCATCGCCTGCGGGTTCTCAGCCCTGTGTTATGCCCAGTTTGCGTCCTCCATCCCGATCAGCGGGAGTGCATATACATACGCTTACGCAAGCTTCGGGGAGCTCATCGCCTGGATCATCGGCTGGGATCTGATCATGGAGTATGCTGTTGGGAATATCGCTGTCGCGATCAGCTGGTCGGATTATTTCAGCGGTTTTTGTCATGGAATGGGTATCTGGATCCCCGAATTTCTTTGTATCGATTACCTGAGCGCTTCCCGTGGGTACACCGAAGCAGTTGCAGCCATCGCTGAAAAAGGTTCTCTGACCGCTATTTCAGGAGGCCTGCAGGAGGCCTACCTGGCCTGGGTCAACGCCCCGCAACTGATGGGAATGAGACTGATTGCAGATATACCGGCATTCGCTATAGTCGTAATTATCACGTATCTTGTTTATAAAGGTATATATGAATCCAAAATGGCCAGCAATATCATGGTGCTCTTGAAAGTCCTGATCTTACTGGTTGTGATTGCAGTCGGGGCGTTCTATGTTGATCCCGACAACTGGAGTCCTTTTGCCCCGCACGGAGTTGGCGGGGTTTTAAAAGGCGTGGCCGGGGTTTTCTTTGCATACATAGGATTTGATGCGATTTCCACAACCGCTGAGGAGTGTAAAAATCCCCGCCGTGACCTTCCAAGGGGCATTATTTATTCTCTCATTATCACTACAGTATTGTACATTGTCATCAGTCTCGTCCTTACCGGAATGGTGAAATACCATGAGCTTGAGGTTGGTGACCCTTTGGCATACGTCTTTGAAAAGCTTGAGCTGACGGCATTTTCAGGGGTTATTGCTTTCAGTGCCATTGTGGCCATGGCTTCTGTCTTGCTGGTTTTTCAGGTCGGTCAGCCCAGGATATGGATGAGCATGAGCCGCGACGGCCTGTTGCCCAAACGCTTCGCCCGTCTGCATCCGAAGTACAGAACGCCCGCCTTCTCCACTTTGCTGACCGGGGTACTGGTGGCTATCCCCAGCCTTTTTATGAACCTGAAAGAGGTTACTGACCTGACCAGTATCGGTACCCTGTTTGCATTCGTACTGGTTTCCGGCGGGGTTTTGATCCTCGACGGACGCGGTCAGTCACGCTTCAACCCCGATCATAAAGGCTTCAGAATACCCTACATCAGCAGCCGCTATGTCCTTCCCCTGATCTGGGTTATGGTACTGACCGTACTCTGGATCTTAAATGCCGACGGTGTGAGAACTTTCTTTGATTTTAATCATGCAGTAAAATACGGAACATTCAACCATCAGATCCCTTTATTAATCTTTATCCCCGGGGCAGCACTGCTTACTGTATTTGCCACAGTCCGGAAGCTTTCACTGATCCCTGTGCTTGGGCTTCTTACCAATCTTTATCTGATGACAGAACTGGGCATCAGCAACTGGCTGCGATTCCTGATCTGGCTGGGCGTGGGTCTTATCCTTTACTTCACATATGGTTTCAGGCACAGCAAACTCAACCGACAGACCCGCCCTGAAGTGAGGTAATTGTCAATCCGACAATTTTTTGTACCTTTGCTGCCCCTTTTCAGGGGACGATCAGGAACCAAGTTCAGATACATGATCCATAACATTTCCAATCAATCATTCAGATTCGTACTCCTTCTTTTCGTTCTGATCGGTGGTCTTGGAACCGGAGAATGGTTAAGCCGCGCAGAGGTCAGAGATCCTGCTCAGTTCAGACCTGATGCTCCAACAGATTCGATCAGGGCTGACAGCAACAGGACATTCTACAAGGAGGAGATGATCGACAGCCTTATACTCTTCGGGAAACAGTACCTTGGACTGGCCTATCGGTATGGAGGAACCACACCGGCAGGATTTGATTGTTCCGGCTATGTTTCCTACCTTTTCGGGCATTTTGGGTATCGACTCCCGACTTCTTCATCTGCAATGGCCACCGTGGGAGAAGAGGTAGATTATAAAGACGCCCGCAAAGGAGACCTGATTCTTTTTAAAGGGAGAAGTACGTCCTCTTCAAGGGTGGGGCATGTAGCGCTCATCATCGGAAAAGACTCTCTGGGCGTACAGATGATGCATTCATGCCGGAGGGGTGTCAAGATCGACCGCTACCCTCAGATGGAATATTACCGTGCGCGCTTTGTGGGTGTCCGTCGCGTGAAGCTGTAATGTTCAGGGTTTCCTCTTGATTTTCCCGTCAGGGGTGATAATCAGCGGTGTCTCCGGGAAGTCAGCCGTTGTAAGTTCGATCAGTTCCTGAATGGCTGTTTTCAGCACATCTGGTAACGGACCACCTTCACCTTTCTGAATAATCGGAATGATTTCCGCTTCGATGAAACGTCCGCTTCTGTCGGTGTAGATTTTCAGGATGGGGGCCACCCCATTGCTTCCTTTCAGGTTGAAGCGGGCATAGGTACAAAAGTTACCCAGACTATAAGCAATCAACCGGTCTTTATAGAGTTCTGCTGCCCTTGTTACGTGCGGACCGTGACCAAGAACCAGGTCTGCGCCGGCATCAACCATGCGGTGGGAGAACTCATAAACATTACCTCTGTCTTCTTCAAGGAAAATCTCAGTGTTTCTGCTGACATGCCTGTGGGCTGCCCCTTCGGCGCCTCCGTGCTGGGAAACGATCACGATATCACACAGCGAATCCAGGGTCCGAACAATCAATACTGCGGTATCCATCAGCAGAATATCCTGTGTGCCGGTAAACGGGGAGAAGGCACAGAAACCCCAGCGTATGCCACTGTGATCAAATATTACCGAGGGACAGGAGGAGAACCCGGCATAGTGTATGCCCGCCTGATCCAGCATGCGCATGGTATTCATTCTGCCTGAGTCGCCAAAATCGCCGCTGTGGTTGTTGGCCAGGCTCACCACATCGAATCCGTTCTCTGAAAGCCGGTATACGAAACGTTCGGGCATTCTGAATGCATAACATTTACTCATATCCTGGCACTTCTTGGAAGTTCCTCCCTGATTCAGGAGTACTCCCTCCAGGTTGGCAAAGCTCAGATCGGCTGATTGCAGCAGAGCTGATAATGGTTTCAGCAGCGTGCGGGCGCTGTCCGGTGGCAGATAGGATGCGTCAGGGAAATTGGTTCCCAGCATGATATCACCCACTGCCAGAACAGTGATGGTATCCTTGCGTTCCTGCGCCAAAGATCCGGTTAGCATAAACAGAATGAGGGCTGCAGTGAAAAGACTTCTCATCTCGGGGAGGATGAATCTTATGACAGGGATTGTGTAACCTTGGAAGCCTCTTTGATCACCTGCTCGTATTCGGCCGGTGTCAGGTCATTGTAGAAATAGTGCACGGGATCGATCTTCACGCCGTTTTTAATGATTTCATAATGGCAGTGAGGTGATGTGGATAAACCCGTGCTCCCAACGTAACCGATCAGCTGGCCTCTTTTGACCCTTTGACCTTCGCTGACGATCATTTTGCTCAAATGCCCGTAAAGTGACTGATACCCGTAGCCATGATTAATTACACAAACGATTCCGTACCCCGACTGGTTTCCTTTGGGATCGATTACTACACCGTCGCCCGTGGCATAAACGGGGGTGCCTGTTTTAGCCGCAAAGTCAATACCTGTATGCATACGGAGGGTTTTATAAACCGGATGAATACGATAACCAAAGCCGGAAACAATGGTCGAACGGTTTTTCGGTGTAGGTTGAATGGCCGGGATGCAGGCCAGCATTTTCTCCTTGTTTTTCACAAGATCGATGACTTCATCGAAGGATTTGGACTGCACGTAGAGCTGCCTGGAAATGACATCCAGTTTTTTCGCTGTTGACTTCAGCAGGGCCTCGTTTTCCATGCCAGCATAACGTGCATAACGGTCTTCCCCGCCATATCCGGCCTTGCGGATATTGTCATCCACCGGTTCTGCTTCGAAAATCATGCGGTAAATGTTGTCATCCCGGTTCTGAAGATCCTCAAGCACTGCAGAAATCTGGTCAAGCCTTTTGTTCATGACCTCATACTGCAGCTTGTACTCTTCAATTTCACGTTTCAGAATCTTTTCTTTCGGTGAATCGATAAAACTGTAGAAAATGATCATGACCACTGCGGCGATCACCATCCCGGAAGTGAGAATGGAAAAGACTTTCAACAATTTTTGCTTGACCGTGACCCTGATTTCCTCAAAGGTCATGGTTTTGGTGTTGAAGTGGTACTTTACTTTCATTTTACCCATGATACAGAGTGCTTTGGACTGGCAGCGGGTAGTGAAACATCGGTGATATCAAAGGATACCGCCCGCAAAGATAAGAAAATAAATTAACTTTGCAGGCCCCTGAAGCGCTTAAATAATTGTTAACCGGCTGATTGCCGCGCAGTCATTAAGCAAAAGGGCCTCCGCATTTGCATAAACTCAACCAGTATACAAAAATGAATTCCAGACAGGTACGACAGACATTTCTTGACTTTTTCAAAAGTAAACAGCATGAGATTGTTACTTCTGCGCCTATGGTGGTGAAAAATGACCCGACTTTGATGTTTACCAATGCGGGGATGAACCAGTTCAAAGACCAGTTTCTGGGGAATGAGGTTCCCCGATACAAGCGGGTGGCTGATACGCAGAAGTGTCTGCGGGTATCGGGCAAGCACAACGACCTGGAGGAAGTGGGTCACGATACCTATCACCACACCATGTTTGAAATGCTTGGCAACTGGTCATTTGGTGATTATTTTAAGAAGGAGGCCATCGAATGGGCCTGGGAGCTTCTGACCAGGGTGTACCGGATTCCTGAGAAGAACTTGTATGTAACAGTGTTCGGTGGTGATGAAGAAGAGAAACTGGCGTCTGATCAGGAAGCACTCGATTTCTGGAAAGGGATCATCAGTGAAGATCATATTTTATACGGAAGCAAAAAAGATAATTTCTGGGAAATGGGGGATACCGGTCCCTGCGGACCCTGCTCGGAGATACATGTTGATCTGCGACCTGAGGCGGACAAAAAGAAAATCCCCGGGCGTGACCTGGTGAATCGTGGCGATTCCAGGGTGATCGAGATATGGAACCTTGTTTTCATTGAGTTTAACCGCAAAGCCGATGGACGCCTGGAGAGCCTGCCTGCCCGCCATGTGGATACGGGAATGGGCTTTGAACGCCTGTGCATGGTATTACAGGGGAAAACATCCAATTACGATACAGATGTTTTTCAGCCGGTGATCACAAAGATCGGTGCGCTTGCACAGAAGGTTTACGGAAAGGACCACAAAACTGATGTGGCCATGCGGGTGATTGCGGACCACCTGAGGGCTGTTGCTTTTGCTATCGCTGACGGACAACTTCCTTCGAACAACAAGGCCGGCTATGTGATCCGGCGCATACTCAGGCGGGCTGTCCGTTATGGATTCACTTTCCTGAATTTCAGAGAGCCCATGGTCTGCAGTCTGGTGGGCGTTCTGGCGGACGAAATGGGGGATTATTTCCCGGAATTGCGGACACAACAAGAGCTTATCACCAAGGTGATCCGTGAGGAAGAGGCCGCTTTTCTGCGCACGCTGGCAACGGGGATCACACGCTTTGAGCAGCATGTGAAGGATCTGAAACCCGGCAACGTTGTGGATGGTGCATTTGCTTTTGAATTGTTCGACACATACGGATTTCCTATCGACCTCACCCAACTCATGGCCAGGGAAAAGTCCCTTGAGGTGGATATGGATGGATTCGACAAGGGCATGCAGGCCCAGAAAACCCGCTCAAGGCAGGATGCAGAGGTGGATCATGCAGATTGGGTGGAAGTCGCCAAAGCAGAAGGGACAACCCGTTTTGTCGGGTACGACAGCCTGGAGTGTGAGTCGCGGATCCAGCGTTACCGTATGGTCAGCAGCAAGGAAGGGGTATTCTATCAGCTTGTACTGGATGTGACTCCTTTTTATGCCGAATCCGGCGGGCAGGCAGGCGACAAGGGGTGGCTAAGCACAGGGGAATCTGTTACTGAGATTGTGCAAACGCAGAAGGAGAACAACCTGATCATTCATATCGTTAAAAAACTGCCTGATAAGCTTTCTGCTGTTTTCATGGCCCGTGTTAATGCGGAAGCTCGCCTGGCCACTGCCCGCAACCATTCAGCCACCCACCTGCTTCATGCGGCACTCAGGCAGGTGCTGGGTAGTCATGTGGAACAGAAGGGCTCACTGGTTGATGACACCAGGCTGCGCTTCGATTTTGCCCATTTCAGCAAAATGAGCAGTGAAGAGATCCTGAAGGTGGAGCAATTGGTGAATGCGAAGATACGCGAAAACATACCGTTGAAGGAATATCGAAGTATCCCGATTGCTGTTGCAAGGGATATGGGTGCAGTGGCCCTTTTTGGTGAAAAGTACGGTGATGAGGTCCGCGTGATTGCTTTTGATCCTGAATTCTCCGTTGAATTGTGCGGTGGCACGCATGTGTCGGCAACGGGCTCTGTTGCCTACTTCAGGATAGTTTCAGAAGCAGCCATTGCCGCTGGAATCAGGAGGATAGAGGCCGTCACGGGTGAAGCCGCGGAACAGCTGGCGCAACAGCAGTCGGAAGCACTGGATAAACTCAGGGAAATTCTGAAGTCGGGACCCGATGTGGTTCTTGCTGCCGAAAACCTGCAGAACCAAATGAACGCTCTGCAGAAACAGGTCGCCGAACTGCAAATGGAAAAGGTCCGTGAACTCAAAGACCGTTTGCTCGGGTCTGCTGTTCAGGAAGGCGGGATGAGAATAATTATCAGTCGCGTGAATCTGGATGCAGGCAGTGTCAAAAACCTGGCGTTTGAGCTCAGAACGGCCGGTGAGGATGTGATATGTGTACTGGCCTCATTAAACGATGGCAAACCCATGCTCACCGTTACCCTCTCGGAAGCGCTGAGCAAGACTTTTGATGCGTCTGCTATGGTTAAAACCCTTGCCCGTGAAATCCAGGGTGGGGGCGGCGGTCAGAAATTCTACGCCACTGCAGGGGGTAAAGATGCAGGGGGATTGGACCGTGCACTGGGAATGGCGAAAGACCTGATCCTGAAACAAGCCGGCCTTTAAACGAACAATAAAAACGACCCAAACGAGTTAATAATGCGTCCCAAAATTGTCTTATGAGACCACTCCTGTTTTCTGCCCTTTTCTTCCTGACATCAAGCTTTTGCAGCCTCGCCCAAACCAGCGCCATCGGGGAATGGCGTTCCCATTTGCCTTACCGGCAATGCACAGGTGTGGCTGAAGCCGGAAGCCTGATCTATTGTTCCACCCCCAACGCCCTGTTTATCCTCGACAGGCAAGACAACAGCCTCAGTTTCCTGAGCAAGGTGAATGGCCTTTCAGACGTGGAAATCTCCGCCATCAAATATTCATCTGAATACAAAACTCTGGTCATCGCCTATAAGAATGCGAACCTGGACCTGATCACAGAGAATGGTATTGTAAACATATCAGATATAAAAAGAAAAAATATATTTGGAAACAAAACCATCAACCGCATTCTGTTTATTGGGCGTTATGCCTATCTGGCATGTGGATTTGGTATTGTTGTGCTGGATCTGGAAAGGATGGAGATACACGACACCTATTATATCGGTCCGCTGGGAACCAGTCTCGACGTGATGGATCTGGCTTACGACGGCGATTTTTTCTATGCCGCAACTTCTTCAGGCCTTTTTATGGCCAGTGTTACCAGCCCCAACCTGGCCAATTATGCTTATTGGATTCAGGATACCAGTCTGAACTCTCCGAACGCCGCTTATAATAATATCTGTGCTTTCAATGGATATCTGATTACATCAAGAGTGGTCGAAAATTACGCCAGGGACACCCTCTTTCTGAACGATGGCAGCGGCTGGCGCTATTTCTATGATTCCCTCACCAATGATGATTATCACAGCCTGACAGTGTCACAGAATCAATTACTGATCTGCGGAAATGCCAGGGTAGACATCATCAATCCTGACCTGTCAACTGAATGGTTCGTCTGGGATTACAACCCCGGAACCCCGCAACCCAATGCGGCCATAAAGGATGCCGAAGGCTGGACATGGATTGCAGATAACAACCGGGGGCTCGTCAAAAACAAGCAGTGGGACAATACTTTCATTAAGCCGAATGGTCCTGGTTCAACCTCAACCTTCGCTATGACTATGGCGGGTTCTGATCTTTGGGTTGCCCAGGGAACCATCAACTCAGCACTTGGAAACACCTTCAACAATCAGGGACCATCCTCTCTGATCGGCGGTACCTGGTATGCCCTTAAGGATTACAACCCGGCATTTGACACCCTCTGGGATATTGTCAGCGTGAGGGTGGATCCTTCAAACTACAAAAGAGTGTTTATGGCGACCTGGGGACACGGCATGATCGAACTGGTTGACGGTTATTTTGTGCGCGATTATACATATACGAACAGCGGTCTTCAGAAACCTTATGATTTTTATGACTGGGTGGCTGTTAGCGATATGATCTTTGATGAGAACGGGAACCTTTGGGTGTTGAATTCAGACTGTAATGCTCTTTTCAAAGTGTTGAAAACCGACGGGACCTGGGTTTCGCTGAATGTGGCCTCAGTGGCATCACAACCCAAGACCACACAGATCATGATCGACAGCTACGGCCAGAAGTGGGTGATACTATACAGCAGCGGCATCCTGGTTTATGATGACAATAGTACCCTGGAGAATCCGTATGATGACAAGATGAAAAAACTGACCACCAGCCTGGGTAGCGGCAACCTTCCGAGTACCATGATATATGCTGTGGTTGAAGATCTGGATGGAGAGATTTGGATTGGATCAGACAAGGGGATTGCCGTGATTTATAATCCCGGGAATGTGCTGACAGGTTCCGGCTTTGATGCACAGGTGATTACCATAGAGCAGGACAGCACAGCGCAGCATTTGCTGGAGTTTGAGACCGTGACAAGCATTGCGGTGGATGGCGGGAATAAAAAGTGGGTGGGGACGCAAAAGGCAGGTGTTTTCCAGTTTTCTGAAGACGGACAGGAACAATTGCAGCATTTCACGTCAGAGAACAGTCCCCTGCTGTCAAACACTATTACAGACATAGAAATTGATGCTTCAACGGGGGAGATCTACTTTGGAACGGATAAAGGTATCTGCTCTTACAGGGGATATGCCCTGGCCGGCAAGGAAAGCTTTCAGGGCGTTTATGCTTATCCCAATCCAGTCCCTCCGGATTTTGACGGTATGATCGGTATTAAGGGCCTGACCCGCGACAGTTGGATCAAGATCACCGATATCAGCGGGAACCTCATCTATGAAACACGCTCGGAAGGGGGACAGGCTGTATGGAACGGTAAGAACTTCAGCGGGGAAAGAGCCGCCAGTGGCGTATATATCGTCTTTGTGATCAGCAAGGAAGGCAGCGAGAAAGTAGCGACCAAGATCCTGATTCAAAACTAAAATCTGAAAAATGCGGTACACCACCCGTGGTATCGTGATCCATTCGGTCCGTTATGGAGATACTGCGGCCATTGTGAGTGTACTGACAGAAGATCACGGATTACAATCGTACATGGTCAGGGGTGTGTACAAAACAAGATCCCGTTTTCCGGCAGCCCTGTTTTCTCAACTCAATCTCCTGGAGCTGGAAGCCGATGATCAATGCTACGGAAGCCTTCAGCACCCGAAAGAAATCAGAATAGAGGAGCCCTATTTGCAGATGCATACAGATGTGAGAAAAAGCAGCGTGTGTCTCTTCCTGTCTGAAGTTCTTCACCAATCCATCCGGCATACCGAGGAAAACCGGGACATGTTCCGTTTTGTCAGGGACAGTCTGAGGTGGTATGATACGGCTGATTCATTCCCGCTTTTGTTCCATCATTGGTTTTTGCTTCAAATGACATCATTTCTTGGATTCTTTCCCGCTGAACCGGAAACCGGCCAAACATGCTTCAATCTGCCCGAAGGACGCTTTCAGTCGTCGGAGTTCCCGCGAAATGACCTTATCGAACCCGGACCCAGTGCTCTGATGGCAGTGCTTCTGAAGGTTACACCCTCGCAGCTTTCGGAACTTCGGGTTCCAAAAGAGATCCACACCGCTCTGTTGGGGAAGATACTGGACTATTATCGCTACCACCTTGACCATTTCCGCGAAATCAGGTCGCATCAGGTACTGATGTCGGTTTTTTCCTGAAAAGATCACTCGGGGAAAACCAGGGATGGAAATGATGCCATTAGGGGTGTTGTCACACCAGATCAAAGAAGATCAGGATCAGATAAAGCAGAATGATCAGATTCGTTCCGATAAGGAAGGCAAGGAAAAGCCGGCGTGAGATCAGATCATTCTTCATATGGGGTGTCAGATGTATTACAGGAACGCCTTTAACCTATGTAGGCATATCCACTGCAATAATAGTGTAAAAGGGAAGCGGATGCAAGTAATGGAACAGGTTTTTTTACGTATTCACAAAACTTTAACAGCTCCGGGAGTGTAATTGTCTAGGAAAGAGATTTTTGTGAATTTGCCTGATAATTAAGCGTTCTGCCCCTTGTTTCAGGATTCATCACGATAGAGCATCAATAAAGCTGCATTGGGAACAACTTGGTATTTCTGCTTATTAAATTCAATCTCAACCGCCTGACGCTGAAGAAATACGGCGAGATCGCCTTCCTTTGCCTGAAGCGGGAGGAAGCGGATCTTATCCTTACTTTGTTTCCAGCTTTCTTCTTCTTCAGTCATCGGAATAGGGTAACCGGGTCCCACCTTGATCACATAACCCGTTTGCACATCTTCTTTTTCCTCCACGCCCGGAGGCAGGAGCAGGCCGCTCCTGGTACGTTCACTTGGATTGATTTTCTTGATCAGGACGCGGTCCCCGATCAGGATCAGTTTATTCAGGTTGGGGATTTTAATGTTCATCGTTTACGTTTTCGGTCCGGACAAAAATAAGAAGAAAGCTTTATTTTTGTTGATCATTGATACCGATGTTGACATTATCATACAGTGGGGTATTACGGGAAGCGGGATGTGATGAGGCCGGTCGTGGTTGTCTGGCCGGTCCGGTCTTCGCTGCAGCAGTGGTTCTTCCACTGGACTTTTATGACGGAGAATTAAATGATTCCAAACAACTGAATGTGGGCAAGCGCAACAGGCTCAGGAATCTGATTGAATCCGCAGCTGTCGATTGGTCAGTCGCCCGGGTTGATGCTCCCGAAATCGATCAGATCAATATCCTGAATGCATCTATTCTCGCGATGCACAGGGCGCTGGGCGGATTGAAAAAGAAGCCGGAACTCATCCTTGTCGATGGCAATCGCTTCAAGGACTATGAGGGGATCAGGCACCTTTGTATGATTGGCGGTGATGCGCGCTGGATGAGTATTGCAGCGGCTTCTGTTCTGGCCAAAACCCACAGGGATGAATATATGCAGGGTCTTCACGATGAATTCCCCTGTTATGGATGGGATCACAATGCCGGCTATCCGACTCGCAATCACCGCGATGCGTTGTTGAAGTACGGCATCAGTCCTTATCACAGAAAAAGCTTTCGCCTTACGGAGCAACTCAAACTCAGTTTTTAATGTCATGACTTCAACCGGCGTGCATCCTTTTCAAGGGAGAATCGCATTTTTATAATTTATTCCCTATATTTGTTACCATACAAGTTTCAGTAAATCCTTCATCCGCCATTAAATTTTACCCGATATGAAAGCAAAACTGGTTCTGATGGCCCTTATTATGGGTGCCAGCGTATTGACATATTCACAGGTACAGCCCTACACAGGTTCGCACGCTCCCGATCGTTCAGGGGAACGTCAGCTTTCAAAAGAAAATGCCATAAAACAAATGCAGCTGCAGGGAGTCAGGCAGCAGGAACCGTTGCTGGGACCGCCGCTAAATGATGAATGCACAGGAGCCATTGTCATTCCTCACGGAGCCACATGTACTTATACCAACGGAACAGTGGCCAATGCCACCCAGTCACGACCCGGTTGCAGCGGAACGGCTAACGACGATGTTTGGTTCAAGTTTAATGCAACTGAAACATCAGCAAAAGTGATGGTTCAGGGATCGCTTGATTTCGACGCTGTGCTTGAAGTGTTCTCCGGAAACTGCGGAAACCTGAATGGTATTGTATGCATGGATAATACATACTCCGGAGATCTTGAGGTGACCCTCATCGGCAATCTGGTCATCGGTCAGACTTATTACATCCGCGTATATGATTATTATGCAACTGTTCCTGCGACAACCACTTTTGATATATGTGTAACCACAGTCGAGCATTGTATACCTTCCATCTCCTGGGCTACAGCCGAGAATGAATTCTGCGGGGCTGATATCAACGGAGGATGCAATATGCCGACCCCCGGGTTTCAGAGCCTCGTTCCGGGTGAAACCATTACCGGTGACAGCTGGTCTGACAACAACGACAGAGATACAGACTGGTTCCGATTTCATTTGAATGTTGCATCTCCGGTTGATATTACCATCATCCCTGAATTTCCTGCCGAAGTTTATCTGATGCAATACGATAACTGCACCAGTTCCCCTGTCCTGAAAGCCGTTTACGGAGCTGCCTGCGACACCACCCATCTGCTCGATACCCTGGCACCCGGGGAATATATGGTTTTTGTGGCCAATGAAACCTATAACGGCTATCCCTGCGGTACAAATAACTTTTACATCCTGAAGTTATATACAGATAACATACAGAATGATGCCTGCAGTAATGCAATACAGGTTCAGTGCGGGAGCGGGTATACCGGGACCACCACAGGAGCCACAACTGAGGTCGTTCCTGCCTGCAATGGGGTGAGTGCCGGCGCTGCCGGAGTCTGGTATGTTTTGCCCGGAAGCAGTAAGATCACCAATGTGTCCTTATGCGCCAATACCGGCTTCGATACGCGCCTTCAGATCTATACGGGCAGTTGCGGAACCCCGGGATGCTTCACGGCAAATGATAACTTCTGTTCGACACAATCGGAAGTAGAATGGTTCTCAGTCGCGGGTACGGATTATTACATATACATCAACGGGGGAGGTGGCGCAACTGGTGATTTTGAACTGCGCATTACCTGCACATGCCCACCGCCTGAGGATGGATTCCAGGTTTCACATACATCTACCAGCGCAACCATCAGCTGGACGCAGCCCGGAAACCCGATCAGCTGGGATATTGAAGCAGGTGTCCCAGGATTTCTCCAGAATTATAACCCCGATTTTAACGTGACCACAAATCCCGGAACCGTCACACCCCTTGCTCCGAATGAGGAATTTGATTTTTATGTTCGGTCTGTTTGCGGTGCCACTGACAAAAGTGAATGGATCGGGCCTTTCTACATGAATACTATGTGCCCTGAGTCCTATATCCAGCCTCTGGGCGTTTTTGAAAACGCATTTGAATCCTACGCCAATAACAGCGCGCCTGCACAGAACTGCCAGCTGGCTGATGATTTCATCATCCCCGACGGGGAATGCTGGACCATCACCGGTGTCAAAGTGATGATGGTCGGCAGCACCCTCGACAGCGTCAATGTATGGTTCTACGATGACGCAACAGGTGTTCCCGGAAACCAGATCGGGGTCTTTATTCACCCCGCCATCAGCAAGGTGAACCGGGGAACCCATCTCGGCGGCACTGCCCGTGAGGTGATGATTACCTTTCCCACACCCATGACACTGTGTGGTGGTGTCGGCGGAACCACATACTGGCTCAGCTGTCAGGCCATCGGTTCAGGCCCGCTGAAATGGGAGGTTCAATCCACAACGGTGACCGGAAACCCCTCCGCTTTCCGCAATCCCGGAGGCGGGATCTCATCCTGCACCTCATGGACGCCCATGCAATCCTGTCTGGGAGCAACGGCCAGTGATGCAGCTTTCAGACTCTTTATGGCTGAAGATGTCCCGCCAGTTATAACCTGTCCTAATGATACAGTAATCGAAATCGTTTCAGGAATCGGAGCCATTTATACATATTCTTTTTCGGCCACTGATAATTGCGCCATCGACACAACTTACCGCATCACCGGTGTTGGAAGCGGCGGATTGCACCCCATTGGAATCACCACCAATACGTGGGTAGCCGAAGATCCCAGCGGAAACAGAGACACCTGTGACTTTACCGTGACGGTCCTCCTTGTGATCGGCATGGATGAGGATCATTATGCTGAACAGATCAGAATGTATCCCAACCCAACGACAGGGACACTAAGGATTTCGCTGCCGGAAAAATGTGAGGGCACGCAGGTGAGTGTATACAGTATCGACGGGAAGGAAGCCATGAGTGAGCAAACTCTCCATGGCGGGGGGACACAGGAAATCAACATCGGGAGCCTCGCTCCCGGATTGTATTTCATCAGGCTGGAACATCCCTCATTTACGATATTCCGTAAAATTGTCAAAGAAAACTAAGGTCAATACCGGACATATGAGTTTACAGGAAAAGATCGATGCCGATATCAAGGCAGCTATGCTGGCCAGAGAAAAGGAGAAGCTGGAAGCGCTTCGTGCGGTCAAAGCGGCTATTCTGCTGGCCGCCACAGAAAAGGGCGCTCCGCAGGAAACCGATGAAGCAGCAGAAATAAAGCTTCTTCAGCGGCTGGTCAAACAGCGTAAGGAAGCCGCCGAGGTGTACCTTTCGCAGAACCGTAAAGACCTTGCGGATGTGGAGAATTTTCAGGCCTCTGTCATTCAGCAATACCTGCCTCAGCAGATGGGTGAACAGGAACTTGAATCAATCATACGGGAGATCATCACTGAAACCGGAGCTCAGGAGGTGAAGGATCTGGGCAAAGTGATGGGCGCGGCCAGTAAAAGACTGGCCGGAAAAGCCGACAACAAAACAATTTCAGAGATAGCCCGTAAACTGCTTACTTAGAACCCCCGCTTTTTTTTGCTGACAAAGCCTTCATCAGACTGAAGAACAAACGAACGCCGACACCGCTGCCTCCTTTTCCGCGGTAAGAGTCGTGTTTGTCTCCATAGGCAGGACCTGCAATATCAAGATGTATGTAGGGATAGTCAGTAAAGTGCTCCAGGAATTTTCCTGCAGTGATCGCACCGGCAAGCGGCCCGCCGATATTCTTCAGGTCAGCCACTTCGGACTTCAGCAATTCACTGTAGTCGTCCCAGAACGGAAACTCTGCGATCCTTTCGTGGACCTTGTCTCCGCATTCCTTCAGCAGATTCATTTCCCTGCGGCACTGACTGCCCATACTCACAATCCCGTATTTGCCTATTGCAGCATTGGCAGCCCCGGTGAGGGTTGCAATATCAAGCACCAGGGCAGGTTTGTATTTTTTTGCATAAGCCAGCGCATCCGCCAGTATCAGCCTGCCTTCAGCGTCGGTATTTAATACTTCCACGGAAGTGCCGTCGTACATCCTGATGATATCACCTGGTACACGCGCATTTCCGGAAGGCCGGTTGTCGGTCGCCGGAATCAGCCCGATGACCCATAGGGGCAGTTCTGCCTTAGCCACAGCCCTGAGGGCCGTTCCAACGGCTGCAGCACCTGACATATCGCACTTCATATCACTCATTGCAGTGGAAGGTTTCAGACTGATTCCTCCCGTATCGAAAGTCACCCCTTTGCCGACAAGAATGTATGGTTTGCGGTTAACCGCGCTGGCCGGTTTATACTCCATCACCGTAAAGGTGGGAGGATCCGTACTGCCGGCATTAACGGCGAGCAACCCCCCCATTTTTAATGCCTCGATCCGCGATTTGCTCATCACCTCAACATTGAGGTTCTTTTCTTTTCCGTATGACATAAATACGGCGGCAAGTTCCTCTGCATTCAGTTGGTTGACGGGCTCATTCACCAGATCCCTGCACTGGTAAACCGATTCACACACAATGGTCAGTTCACGCAGGTCTCTGTCGCTCACATGAACACCCTGAATCTCCAGGTTTTTCAGGCTGTTTGCTTTCTCTGCAGCATCACTCCTGTGTTTCAGGAACTGGTAATTTCCAAGGATAATGCCTTCGGAAAACGCCAGTGCTTCCGGTCCGGCCTTTTCCGGACCCGTTATGAGCAGTCGCTCTCCTCCCTGGTCATTCACCCGTTTACATGTCATCTCTCCCTTGATACGGCAGTCTTCCAGACGGAGGCCAGCCTCTTTTTGATCGGAGATGAAATACACCCACACCCAGTGATCCAGGCGGTTGATCCCAACCAGCGACTGCTTGTCTTTCTTACGCGCCTTCAGATAACGGATTTCCCCTGCAGAAAGCAAGGATTTTGGAAGAGATGCGGCATCTCTTGCCAGTATAGCCAGATGGATCCCTTTAACCAGTGAGCCTACTTTCCTGATGCTGATCATGCGTTCTATTTTTTAGCAGCCATTTCTTCTGCCAGTTTCAGGGCGCTGTAAAGATTGGCCACCCCACCACTGACGGAAAGTTCGGTAAATTTCACAAGTACACTGGCTCCTTCCTCCGTGGGCCTGTTCACCATTTCATCATAAGGGGTGGCTGATTTGATGATGATATCCTTTACTTCAGATGCGGTAAGCTGCGGATAATAGGAACGGATCACAGCGGCAATTCCGGCCACAACAGGAGAAGCCATAGACGTTCCGCTGGCAGAGCCATATTTGCTTCCGGGTTCACAGCCCCAGAGTTCAACACCGGGTGCGAATACATCCACCTTGGTTTTACCATAGTTGGAAAATGGAGCCGGCAGTTCCTTGCCCGCTGCAGATGAACTGGCGCCTACCGTCAGCCAGCACTGGGTGATCTTTTTGCCGTTTTTATCTGCATTCTCAGGGTAATTGGTCACAACGTCATTGTTTTCAGCATCATTGCCCGCTGCATGAACCAATAACACATCGTGTTTGTCGGCCATTGGGAGAACCTCATCCACGAACTGCTTCTGCGGAGAGAAAGATTTTCCGAAACTCATGTTGATGACTTTTGCCCCGTTCTCTATTGCGTAACGGATTCCATTGGCCACATCCTTGTCGCGCTCATCCCCGTCAGGGACCACTCTCACGATCATCAGCTGAACATTGCCGGCAACCCCGTCGACCCCGATCTTGTTGTTGCGCTGGGCACCTACGCAACCGGCCACAAAAGTTCCGTGTCCTGCGTCAGGTCCGCAAACATCATTATTGCCATAGAAGCGGTCGGTATTCTCTTCCCAGTTATCACCAATAATGGTCCTTGGATCATAATCCAGATTGTAATGATATTTCTGATCAGCGCTGAGCATATCGGCGTAACCCGCGAGATCCTTGTAAGTAACCTGTAGTCCCAGCCAGTATTTTACGGTGGATACGCTTTTCGTTACTTCATACTCTGTGCTCTTGATCTTTCCCAGGTCTTTCAGCGTGTATTCTTCTTTACCCAGTGCTTTTCTGACGACACTGTCAGCGGCACGGTATGACTTCACCATAGCCATGAAAGTCTCATTCTGTGTACCGGCATCCTCTGTCCCTTCTTCCACCTTACGTTTGGCCTTCAGGTAATCCTGGTATACGGGATCATTCTTGTCGCCACCCTCTTTAAATTTATCCTTGTATTTTTTATACAGACGCGTGGCCTCGTAAGTGTCGTATTGCACATTCTCACCTTTGGCATTCCCGATGAAATTCCAGCCATGGATATCATCTATGTAGCCGTTCTTGTCATCATCAATACCGTTGCCGGCGATTTCTCCCGGATTGGTCCATAAAACATTTTTCAGATCTTCATGCTGAATATCGGTTCCGCCATCAATAATGGCAACAACAACAGGTTTGCCTTCTTTCTTCTTCAGAAGTTCCTTGTAAGCCTTTTCCGTACTCACACCGAAAACACCATCCGTACTCAGGTCTTTGTTATACCAGTTCATCAGGCTGTTCTTGCCTTTCTTCTGTGCTGCCGCGCCCAGGCAAATGAGCGCAATCAAAGCGCTTATCAGGATTTTTTTCATCCGTATGTGATTTAAAATTCAACAGTAAAAGTACGAATGTTTCATGAACCAATGTGTGTTTTTCGATGAAGGCTCTGATTTAAACGGTGAACCGCTGGAAGCAGGACGTAAATTCTGTTTACCTTTGGACAGATTTGGACCATCAGCTTGAGCATATTCTTGCCCCTGGGGGTGTTTTCCGGAGGATATCATACGCGGAAGCGCTGTTGCTTTGGGAAAAGGCGCCCCTGGGTCTTTTGATGTCGGCAGCTCATCAGCGGAGGATGGAACTTCATTGCGGTGGAGAGGTAGGATGGATGATCGACCGCAATGTCAACATCACCAATGTTTGCACTTCCATGTGCTCCTTCTGCAATTTTTGCAGGCCGCCTGCTCACCCCGATGCATATATTCTGAAACCGGAGGATTATGACCGCAGAATTGAAGAGCTTTTTGAGCAGGGAGGGGAACAGTTACTGCTGCAAGGAGGCATGCATCCCGACCTGGGGATTGCCTTCTACGAAGAGCTTTTCAGGGCGCTGAAAACAAGCTGGCCTCAACTGAAGCTGCATGCACTCGGGCCACCTGAGATCGCCCATCTGTCAAAAAAGGAAAACTGCAGTTATGAGGAAACTCTGAGCCGCTTATGCAAAGCAGGACTCGACAGCCTGCCCGGAGCCGGAGCGGAGATACTCAGCGATCGGGTAAGAAAGATCATCTCCCCGGCCAAATGCACTGCGAACGAATGGCTCGGAGTGATGCGGCAAGCCCATCGGATCGGGCTCGTCACTTCTGCCACCATGATGTTCGGACACGCTGAAACCCCCGGTGAAAGAATCGAGCATATGATTATGCTCAGGGAGCTGCAGGATGAAAAGCCTGCTGAAGCCCCCGGTTTTCTTTCATTCATCCCATGGCCCTTCCAGGATCAGCATACCCGCCTGAAAGAGAAAATGGGGATACAGCAAAGGGTGACGGCTTCCATGTATATCCGCCTTATTGCACTGGCGCGCCTGATTCTCGATAATATACCGCACATTCAGGCTTCCTGGCTGACTGTGGGTAAGGAGACAGCACAGATCTGTCTGCATGCCGGTGCTGATGATTTCGGATCTGTGATGATGGAGGAGAAAGTGGTATCCACAGCCGGGGCCCACCACAGGATGGATCCCGAAGGCATTCAACAGGCGATTATTGAAGCAGGATTTAAACCGCGAAGACGAAATCAGGCCTTCGAAAGTTGCAGTAATCGTTCTCATGAAAGCATTCTATGATCAGAATTTTAACCAGTCTCATTCTTATGACAGCTGCATTGTTAACTGTGGCTCAAAGCCTTTCATATACCCTGATTGCACACCGGGGACTTTCGTCGGTGGCTCCGGAAAACACCCTTCCGGCAATTGAAAAAGCACTTGAACTCGGTGTCGATCGCATCGAGATCGATGTTCAGATGACCCGCGACGGAGAAGTGATCCTGATGCATGACCGCACGCTGAACAGGACAACCAGCGGGAAAGGCGCAGTCAGGAATCATGACCTGAAAGAGATACAGTCACTCGATGCCGGATCCTGGTTCGGTCATGATTGCAACGGCATTATGGTCCCCACTTTACAGCAGACCCTTGAGCTGATTAACGGGAGATGTTTGCTGATGATTGAAGTGAAGAATCACAGTGGATATACACCGGGAATAGAAAGGAAAGTGGCGGAGATCATCCGCTCACACAATGCCGGAAGCTGGTGTGTGGTGATCAGTCTGAAGCACCGCGTCATCAGGAATTTTCATGACCATGAGCCGGATATCCGCCTGCACCGTTCATACGTGGGAAAAATACCCTGGGTCCCGCTTTGGCTCGACGGTTTTATTACGCTCAGAGGCTTTAAACAATATCCGTATGTCGAAGAGTTTAATCTGAACAAGTCTTTCATTACAAAATGTATCCTGAAGAAGGCCGGCAGAATGGGGAAACGCATCAATGCATGGACAGATGATCAGCCAAAGCATGCGGAGAAACTAATACGCCGGGGCGTCAACGGAATTATCACCAATTATCCGCAGCGATATATTACGGTGACTCAGTGAAAGCTGACGAAATCATAATGCAGGCTATCGGCTGACACCCTCAGTTTTAGCCAGGAGGTTTGCGGTTCGACGTCTTTAACCGCATCCATCGTCAGGTATGTCGTTGCTCCGAATACCTCTTCGTATCGTTTGTGGTCGTGCCCCGAAACCAGGAGGTTGACCCGGTGAAGGGCAAAGAGGTCGACCAGGGCCCAGATCTCCTCTGTCAGCGGATTGGTTGATACAGTAAAACGGTTGCGGAAGAAATTCACATGGCAGGCCACAATGCAATACCTGTAATCATTTCGTTTCTCTTCCAGGGTCGACCTTATCCAGTCGAGTTGCTGGCTCCCAACCGTACCGCTGCAGTTATCAAGTACAAGCACCAGGTCACGGACCGACGGGCCTTCGATGCTCACAGTATAGACGGAAGGCCCAAAGTAAGGAAAGTATGTGTTCCAACCGGCATGATACAGATCATGGTTGCCCGTGGTCATGAACCAGGTAGTGACTGAAACCGTGTCCATCAAGCTTTTCAGACGGTCATAATCTTCCTGAAGCCCGGTGGTATTGTCGCCACACAGAAACAACGCACTGATGTTCGGACCTCTTGTGCTGTCAAGCAATTCAAGCAGGTTCCCGGTTTCACCCACGTGACAATCGCCTGCGAAGGCCAATGTGTAGTTATCACTGCCGACGTGGATGACCCGTGCCGGATGAGTGTCGTTGTATTCCATGGATTGGGAAAAGCGACCGTTCACCTCTGTTTCAGAATAGACCATCCCGGTGAGATCCAGGTCGTACCCGCAAGCTCCCAGCATTATACTCAACAGGAAAACACCTGTAAACTTTAGTTTTACTTTATCTTCCATAATACACCACTCCTGAAGTTGATGCCGAAGTAATTGACTGCAAGGTTGAGCCAGCCCGCACTCTGGTAGCGCAAATCACCGTATAGGCTGACACCTTTCTTCAGCTCACGTATGTAACGGCAGCCCACCATGGGGTTTGTTTCCTGTTGAATAAGAAAATCATCAAAATCTGTGAGATATATGGACACATTCCAGTAATGGTCGCGGGGTTTCACATATGCCGTGAGTCGGTACATGAGATTGCGGGGCTCGGTGATCTTCAGGTCATCGTCTTCATTCAGGCCCAACTCTTTTTGTCCCCTGGCGGTAAATTTCATGATGCGTGTATTGTTTCCCGCCTGAATCGTGAAGTGCTTACTGTTGAATCCCAGCCAGAACCCCCACTGATGCTCCCTCATCCTGGGTGAAAAGGGGACATGAAGATAGAAGGCCCCGCCTTCGAATTTCGCCTTGCGGATGTGGAAGTCGGCCTTTGTGCTGATGATCCAGGAAGGATAAGCGCGGTCGTTCCGAACCGGAAAGGTCCATTCCAGGCCTGTCCTGGCCGTTATGAATTTATACTGATAGGCCGAAACCAGAGCCGGTTTCCCGTACATTCCCGATGAAACATTGTTATGCCCGGCATCCAGGTAGCCTTCGAAAGTATACTGGGCCGGAGATGTCAGCGCTATCATCAGAAATATCAGGAAAAACGATGGCCTCATAAGGAATACTTCAGGGATCAGGATTTCAGTTTTGCAATGGCTTCTTCCGGGCTCAGGGCGAGCTGTTCGCCGGTATTGAGGTTCTTCAGGCTCAGTTGATGGGCCTGTCGCTCCTCACTGCCGATGACTGCCACGTAAGGGATCTTTTTATCATCTGCATAGGCAAACTGCTTCTTCATTTTCACCGCATCAGGATACATCTCTGCGCTGACACCGTTTCTTCTCATCATGTCCAGAATCTTCAGACTGTAGCGTTCTTCTTCACCACCAAAATTGGCAAAAAGCACCCGGGAAGTTCCTTCTGTGGCTGAAGGAAAAAGCTTGAGTTCATTCATGACATCGTAGATCCGGTCGGCACCAAAGGATACACCAACACCTGATACCCCGGGCAGCCCGAAGATTCCGGTGAGATCATCGTAGCGCCCGCCCCCGCAGATGCTTCCCATCTGTACTTCTTTGGCCTTAACCTCGAAAATGGCCCCCGTATAATAATTCAGCCCCCTGGCCAGGCTCAGGTCAAAATCAACCGCAGCACGCAGGCCAAGATCGTCAAGGTAGGAGAGCATCGATTCGAGCTCAGCGAGGCCTTCCATACCGGTGGCGGAAGACTGAAGCTGTGACCTCAGGTTGTTAATCTTCTCGGCCGGGTTTCCGCTTGTTCGCAGAATCTGCATAAGGTGTTCTGCAGCTGTTTCCGGAATGCCTTTCTGCAACATCTCTTCCCTGACCTTATCTTCTCCTGCTTTGTCCAGCTTGTCCATGGCGACTGTAATGTCAGTGAAGCGCTCAGCCTGTCCGAGAACCTCAGCGATTCCCGTGAGTATCTTTCTGTTGTTGACATGAATGTTTACCAGGATGCCTAAACGGCTGAAGATATCATCGATGATCTGCATCAACTCGACTTCGCAGAGCAGGGATCGGGTTCCGATAACGTCAACATCGCATTGAAAAAATTCACGGTAACGGCCCCTTTGGGGACGATCGGCACGCCAGACCGGCTGAATCTGGTAACGCTTGAATGGGAATACCAGCTCAGCCCTGTGCTGAACAACAAAGCGGGCAAAAGGAACGGTGAGGTCGTACCTCAGAGCCTTCTCGCAAATGCGCGCGGCCAGTGCCGGAGGACTTAGTTTCTGCAGGGCATCTGAGTCCAGATCTTCAGTGAAATTTCCCGAATTCAGGATTTTGAAAATCAGCCGGTCGCCTTCTTCTCCGTACTTCCCGGTCAGTGTGCTGAGCAGTTCCATGGCCGGGGTTTCTATCGGCAGATAACCGTAACGTCTGAATACTTCCTCCAGGACCTGGAAAATGTACTTCCGCCGGTTCATTTCAGAAGGGGAAAAATCACGTGTTCCTTTCGGGATGGCGGTTGATACTGACATATGGGCAGTGGTTGTTGCTGCAAAGTTAATTTATTTTCACGACTGGGGATGAGTAGCATCAGCCGGACTGAATTCAGGGGACGGGTACAATCAAAGATGAGCGCAGGATCAGGCCGAAATGCCTTTGAAGCTGATACAGACTTTGCACCCGGATTATGATGTCGCCTTATTTATCTGCAACATTGGGTTCTTTCCCTGGTAAGTATTCCTTTGTTCCATCCTTTTCTCAATGAGCCGCAACACTTCATCATTGCGGAGTTTTCCCCAGGGCTCAGAAAGCAGAAAACGGGGCGGCACCTCGCCGCACAGACGTTCGATCAGCAAGTCGGGACGTAGACGCTCCAGGAGATCAATGATAAACTCAATGTATTCCTCCAGACTGAACAAGTGGAAATCTGCGGGATTCTCTTTGTACTCATGGGCCATCGCGCTTCCCTTCATGATCTGCAGCTGATGAAACTTCACGCTGTCGATCGGGAGACCATTGATTATTTCCGCCTGGTCCAGCATACTCCGGCGGCTCTCTCCCGGGAGGCCCAGAATGAAATGTGCACCCAGATGAATGCCTCTGCCGCTGGCCAGCCGAAGCGCATCGACGGATTGCTGAAAGCTGTGACCCCTGTTCACCCGACTGAGGATTGTATCATGGCATGATTCCAGACCCAACTCCAGACCAACAAATTGCTCCACCGCCATTTCTTCAAGCATGTCCAGCAACTGCCTGTCCACGCAATCGGGACGGGTACCGATACTGATTCCTGAAATACCGGGGTGTGATAAGGCTTCATGATACTTTTTTCTGAGCGTTTCTAAAGGAGCATATGTGTTGCTGTAGGCCTGAAAATAGGCAATGTACCTGACTGCGCGCCTGTACCTGCTGCGGTGAAAACTGATGCCCTCGTTAATCTGCTGTCCGATACTTTTCTCCGGTGAACAGTAAGAAGGGTTGAATGCCTCATTGGAACAAAAAGTACATCCGCCAAAACCCTGCTTTCCGTCCCGGTTGGGACAGGTAAAGCCGGCATCAATACTCAATTTCTGCAAGCGGCTCCCATATGTGCGGATACAAAAGGCCGCATAGGAATTGAAGCGCCGGTCGTGACCCCAGGGGAATGACATTTCATTCAAAACTCTGCAACTCAAAAGCCCCGGACAGATAAAGCTGCGGCCGTTCTTTGACTTCTGAACCGAATTGAGGGTCATAAGCCAGATAGCAGCTGATCATCACCCTTCCATAGGTTTCAGAAATCTGTATATCTTTCCCGGGTATAAGACTGAAAACTTCTGCTGTACCACCGCTTCTGAAATCTTCCAGATAGAAGATTACTGCGTCAGTTGTGTCAGGAAACGCAGGGAGCCAGACCCAGACATGAAAAAAGACTTTGGTGTCGAGGTTTTCTTCGTGCGATGTCAAACCTGTAATATATGCCCATAAGAGCATTCCTTTGCCCTGACTGATGATAAAATAATCTGCTGCATATTCGGAATCGTGCAACATCATAAAATTGACCATATCATCCATGCCTGAATATGGTCCTTCTTCAATGGACTTCCATTTCAGATCTACGCCCGAAAAGGCTGCACCATAAGCAAAGAATCTTTCTTCACGGCCCTCCGCATTTAGAAAGACCGAGGGCCGTCCGATGGGACTTCGCCAGTCTGCCGGTTTGAAATGTAAATCGAACATGCTTGTCAGCGGCTGATCAGCATAGTGCTGCAGCGATTGGGCTGTTGCGGAAACATATGCGCACAGGAAAAGTATAAACAGGATTTTTTTCATTGGCTGATTTAATGATTATATAAAACTCATGGTCTCATGGTATATAACCCCGCGTTGCTTCAGTCCTTCAAGCAGGTAGCGAACGCAGTCAGGGTATTCCCCGATGTATTCAGGCACACTGAGTCCGGGTCGCCCGTATTTTCCTTCAGCGATCATACGCAGCGCAACAGTAGCGGTATAGCCGGTAGTTCTGGCCATGGAATGCGTACCGGTTTCAGCATCATAACGATCCAGCAGGTCCCAGGTATAGCGGACTTTCTTTCCCTCTTTCGTACCTTCTGCGATCACCTGCATCACGGTCAGGTCCTCTTCTCCCGGCTGTAGTTTCCATTTGGGGAAAAGCAATCTGGATGTGAAATCAAGCGGAGCAATCCTGACTCCCTGGATTTCAATGGGCTCCTTACTAAAAAATCCCGTTTCACGCAATACGGCCATGATCCCGATGTGACCAGGGTAGCGCAGGGTTTTTTCTTTGACATTTTTGGCCCTGATAGTATAGCCCAGACTCCTCATACCATCGCTGTTAAAAGCTTCCAGTGTGCCGACTCCCGGGAAACTGATCAGTTCAGCATCGGTAAGAGCCGGACGGGTCACCCATTGTCCGTTTTCTATGTAGCGGGCAGGCCGGGTATATTCCTCAATAACATCCACCGGTGAAAACACGGCTTTGTACTCGTAAGGCCATTCCCGCAGTATCGGTAAGCCACCTACGTAGGTAACAGCGGTTTCTATGTCGTCGAGCAGGTGTTGGGCATAGCCTGTCAGGATATTGCTCATACCAGGCGCCACTCCGCAATCCATCACCCCTGTGACCCCGTTATCACGAGCCAAATCATCAAGAGGGAAGGGGTCCTCCGGAAAAAATGCAATGTCGACCACATTCTTTCCGGCGCGAATGATGGCTTCCAGAGTGCGGTATCCCATGAATCCGGGAACCGCATTGAGAACCATATCAAAGTCTGCGACAAGTTTCCCGACAACGGCCGGATCGCCGAGGTCCTGTCTGATCACAGCAATCCCCTTTGATGCAAGGGATGCCAGGGCATTTTCACTGATGTCCGCCACACTGACATCAAAGTCTTTTTTCAGGTCTGCCGCCATGGGGCCACCTACCAGGCCGGCTCCTAAAACCAATACTTTCATAATGAGATCCTTTCTGTTGCGGCCAAAATTACGATAAATCACCGGATGCCTGACCGGTTTGCCAAAATGTCAGTTTTGCCCTGATGGCACATCCTTTGACTGCGGCGCGGCCTATTCAAAAAAATTCATTCATATGCAGAAAGGTAAGATCAACGTTCAGACGGAGAACATTTTCCCCATCATCAAAAAGTTTCTTTACTCAGATCATGAGATCTTCCTGCGTGAACTGATCTCCAACGCGGTGGATGCCAGCAACAAGCTCAGTATTCTGGCTCAGGCCGGCAAATACAATGAAGAGCTGGGTGATCTGACAATCCATGTTGAACTGAACAAAAAGAAGGGGACGCTGATTGTACGTGACCGCGGTATTGGAATGACCGCTGAAGAGGTTGACAAATACATCAACCAGATCGCTTTTTCCAGCGCAGAGGAGTTCATTAAAAAGTACAAGGGAAAAAGTGATGCAGACAAAAGCGCTCTGATAGGACATTTCGGTTTGGGTTTTTATAGTTCATTCATGGTTTCCGATAAGGTGGAGATCCGCACCAAGACTTACAAGAAAGGCGGACCGACCAAAGCCGTAAAGTGGGTGTGCGATGGTAGTCCTGAATATACCATCACGGAAGATGACAAAGAAGACCGCGGTACTGAGATCACCCTGCATATTTCCAAGGAGTCGGCAGAATTCCTAGAGGAACAGCGTGTACTGGAATTACTCAGAAAATACTGCCGTTTTCTGCCGGTGCCCATACAGTTCGGGATGGAGAAACATTGGGAAACTGTTGAAGGAGAAAAAGACAAGGATGGCAACGACAAGCGGGTTGAGATTGAAAAACCAAGGATCATTAACAATACCAGGCCGGCCTGGACCCGGAAACCTTCGGAGCTGAAGGAGGAAGACTACCAGTCGTTCTACAGGGAGCTGTATCCGATGAATTTTGAAGAGCCCCTTTTCCAGATCCATCTGAACGTGGATTACCCCTTTAACCTTACCGGGATTTTGTATTTCCCGAAAGTAAAAAAGCACTTTGAGGTTCAGCGCGACCGTATTCAGTTGTACTGCAATCAGGTTTTTGTGACTGACAGTGTGGAAGGTATTGTGCCGGACTTTCTGACCCTTCTGCATGGCGTGATAGATTCACCGGACATCCCCTTGAATGTTTCCAGATCCTATCTTCAGAGTGACCCCAATGTCAAAAAGATTTCGCAGCATATCACAAAAAAAGTGGCCGACAAGCTGGAGGAAATGTTTAAGAAGGAAAGGGAGGATTTTGAAAAGAAATGGGATGACATTAAGGTCTTCATTCAATATGGGATGATCAGTGAAGATAAGTTCTATGAAAGGGCGGAGAAGTTTTGCCTGCTGAAGAATACAGAAGGAAAATATTTCACTCTTGAAGATTACAAGGGACACGTGAAGACTTTGCAGACAGATAAGGACAAGACCCTGGTATATCTGTATGCCAATGATCCGGATAAGCAGTTCACCCACATCAGGGCGGCCAGGGAAAGGGGTTATGATGTGTTGCTGATGGATTCAGTGCTTGACAACCACTTTATCAATATGCTGGAGCAGAAGATGGAAAAAGCGCATTTTGCTCGTGTGGATTCCGATACTCTTGACAAGCTTATCCGCAAGGATGATGAGCTGCCCGGTAAGCTTTCAGAGGAGCAGAAAAAGGAGTTGCAGCCGATGATAGAAGAGCAGCTCAACAAGGAACAGTTTCATGTGGTGTTTGAAAACCTGAGTGAAAGCGATGTTCCCATGCAAATCACGCTGCCGGAATTCATGCGCCGGATGAAAGATATGGCACAGATGGGCGGAGGTAATTCCTATATGGCCGGGCTGCCGGATCAGTATAATGTGGTGGTGAACAGCAATCATCCGCTGATCTCAGGGCTGCTGGACGAGCAGGATGCTGAAATGAGGACCAGCAGGATCCGTCAGATGGCTGATCTGGCTTTACTTTCCCAGAATCTGCTGAAGGGACAGGCGTTGAGTGATTTTATTGAGAGGAATCTCGGAATGATCGGAAAATAAGGGATTTGGCTTTTCTTTGACAGAGAAATACTTAAAAACTCTTAAAAATCCTTGCATCGGGCCTCAGGAGTGCTTATATTTATATGCCCTGTGCTTAACGGCCGGGGCCAACAGAAAGCAACGGGATGTGTAAAGCAAAAAGAATGTTTTCCGAAGAGGAAATGGACGATATACGCTCAGCCATCTCCTGGGCGGAGCTGGACAGTTCAGGTCAGATCAGGGTTCACATCGAAGATCATTGCCAGGGCGATCCACGCCTGAGGGCGAGGGAAGTATTTGTGAAACTGGGCATGAGTGATACCGAACTGCGTAATGCCGTGTTGTTTTACGTCGCGATCGACAACCGGAAATTTGCCATCATCAGTGATACCGGTATCAATGAAAAAACAGGTCCTGGTTTCTGGGATGAGGTGAAGCAGGTCATGCTCAATCATTTTCGGGAGGCCCGTTTCGCAGACGGACTTTACGAAGCCATTACTATAACCGGTGAACAATTGAAAAAGCACTTCCCGCACCAGAAGTATTCGCGCAATGAACTGCCCGATGAACTGACTTTCGGAACGCTATAAAAAAAGCCGGTCTGTTCTGACCGGCTTCAATCCGAAGCTTTTTCAGTTGGACTTTTTATCCCATCCCGGAACGACAGTCTTAACAAATTCCGCCTTTTCGGCCCGCAGTTTCTCCATTTCCAGCCCTATCCAAGCCTGTGCTTTATCCTTGGTGGAAATGTCCGGGAGTATGTATGGTAGTTTCACCGCATACTTCATCAGGACCTGCGCCAGCTGTATTCTTGCTTCCTGTGCACGTTGTATCGAAGTGGCCAGAACACGAAGACTTTCGACAGGCGAATGGAATCCGCAGCCGTTTGAGGAGGCTACCCAATCCCAGCGCCACTGGGCGCTTCTGATCAGCGCCAGCACGGGTTTCAGTTCTTCCTCAGTTGCTCCTGCTTCCCGGGCGACTTTTGCTCCGACATGACAAAGCACCAGGTTGTCCTCAGCGATAAGTTTGATCTGAGTGACTTTATCCTGCCTCTGGTATACATTCTCCAGAAGTTTTTGTTCGCTTTCGCGGTGACAGATCTGGCATGAACCGGCAATATTGTTCAGCGGACTCTGGATCTTGTGGTCAGTGAATTTCATTCCGCCTTCCCTTCTGTAAGGCATGTGGCAATCCGCACAGGAAACACCGCGGTCGGCATGAACACCGGTCATGAACACTTCATAATCGGGATGCTGCGATTTCAGTACAGGAGTTTTACTGATCGTATGTTCGAAATCTTTGAAAGCAATCTCATCATAATATGCCTCCATGCTGTCGGCACTGAAGCCTTTGTCCCAGGGGAAGGTCAGGTACTTTCCATCACCTTTGAAATAATATTCGACATGGCACTGGGCGCATACGAGCGAGCGCATTTCCTGATGCGTGGCCTTGTTCACGTCCTTGCCAATACGCGCAAATGCTTCGATCAGCGCGGGGCGTGTTATGCGGAGGTTCATGGTTTTGGGATCGTGACAGTCCTGACAACCGATGGGGTTGACGATTTCTTTTCCCATTTCAACCCAGGTGGCTTTGTAAAAGGCTTCAGCGCCCATTTTGTTGATCATCCTGGGCACATCAGTACTCTTGCAGGTCCAGCAGGTTGCCGGTTGCGGCTGGCCAGTGCGCAGGATGTTACGGATATCCTCAATAGCATAATAATGCCCGCGTCCCTGATTATAGTCTTTGGCAAAGGCATAACCAGCCCAGAGAACCACCAGTCGTGGGTCATCAGCCAGGTAATCGATCCACCCCGAACCTGCATATTTGCTGCGAAACCCTGTATCTAATGTGGCGATGTAGGATTCGTATTCCCGGGGATAATTCTCTCCCCAGACTGCATTGTCGGGTTCCCAATCGGCAATTTCCCTGACCTGCTGAAAATACATCTTCGCTTCGCTGCGTCTTTCCACGATGGAAGATGCAAAAAGGCCGATGACAAATACGATGACCGCAGTGACCAGGAATAACACCCAGTTCACCCAGGCTTTGCGTTTTTTCTTTTCGGTAGTTGGCTCCATATAAATATGTGCTTTATATTCTAATCTTTATTGTTCTTATCAATTCTTGGAACCAGTGCAGAGTGCACCGTAGCCAGTCCGTTAACCTTGCCATGAGGGGTCTCCAGATGACAATCATAACAGCGGTGCCCTTTACCGGTTTTAGAATTTTCAGAAGTCACCTCAACAATGCTGACCATACTCACAAGGTCGCTGTGACAACGGATACAGTTCTGCTGCACCACCTCCTGACCGGCTTCCTTGATCCGGATGACCTGGGGTTCGAGCCTGAAAGTGAACATATAGGAATGCCTCAGGCCGTCCATCATCTTAAAAAAATACTTATTGGCCGTTCCGTTGTGCGGTACGTGGCAATCATTGCAATTGGTCACTTCCCTGTGACTGCTGTGGAACCAGGATGCATATTGAGGGTACATCACATGACAGTTTACACAGGTAGCAGGATCATCCGACAGGTAGGAGGGTGCGTTTGAAATCTTGAAAATATAGGCTGCCATACCCGCCAAAATTCCGAGCATAACCGCAACCGGAAGTTTCCAGCGGTCGGGCGGGATGAGCCACAAGATAAGGTTTCGGATAAGTTTCACAGATAGTGCAAGCTTGCAGCAAATATATCATCATAATATTAGCGCTGCAAGCCTGATGCTGAGTTTTTTTCACCGGGCTGATAATTTGTATTTGTTTTAAAGAAAAAGCAAAGCGAAAACTCCGGAAATTGGTTTTCGCTTTGAATGGTAACGCACAGTAAAACAAATATATACAAAAAGATAATCAACACGTGGCCATTAATTCGGCAATGCTGATCGTAAATCAGGATATGTATGCAGCATTTATGCTTTTATCATCGTCAGAAGCATTTTAAAACGTTCTGTTGCATTTACCGCATGCGGGATATTCGCAGGCATGATAATGCTCTGACCTGCACTCAGCAGATGTGAGTGACCGGCAATTATGATTTCAGCCTGACCTTCTATGACCTGTACGAAGGCATCGAAGGGCGCGGTATGTTCGCTCAGACGCTGTTCTTTGTCGAACGAGAAAAGCGTAATGTTCCCCACGGTTTTATCCAGGACCCTCTTGCTGATGATCCCGTTGCTGCTGTATTCTACTTCATCGGCAAGACTGAAGATTTTTGCGGTTTCAAAAGATTTTGATTCCATATGATTTCGCTTTTTGGTGAATACTATTTTCGATCCTGATTTTCTGCGATGATTTCGCGGATGCGGTCCTGGCATCCGCCGCAGTGTGTTCCGGCACCGGTTTCGTCTCCGATGGCTTCAACGGTTTCCAGCCCTTTTTCCCGGATGGCTGCTACAATAGTGCTGAGGTAAACTTCCCCGCACACGCAAATCAATTCATCCTGTTCGTTCATAGTGATTATATTATAGATGAAGGTTGTCCTGCTCTCATTCAACGGTGAATGGACGGGCTTTTGTCCCGGGGCGGGACAACCTTCATTCAGATTTTATCAGTTCATGAAGATTTTAAGGTCTTCTTCTGCCGATTTAATTCCGCTGATACCAAACTGTTCAACAAGAACCTTGGCCACATTAGGCGAAAGAAATGCCGGCAGGGTGGGTCCGAGATGTATGTTTTTCACACCCAGAGAAAGCAGAGCCAGTAACACGATCACCGCCTTTTGTTCATACCATGCAATGTTGTAGGCGATGGGAAGTTCATTGATATCGTTCAGTTGAAAGACCTCCTTCAGTTTCATTGCAATTACTGCAAGGGAATATGAATCGTTGCACTGACCTGCATCCAGTACGCGGGGAATCCCGCCGATGTCCCCGAGTGGCAGTTTATTATAACGGTATTTGGCGCAACCTGCCGTAAGTATAACCGTATCTTTTGGCAGTTGTTCGGCAAACTGTGTATAATAATCGCGATCTTTCATGCGCCCGTCGCAACCGGCCATCACAAAAAATTTCTTGATCGCGCCGGTTTTAACGGCATCTACAACTTTATCTGCCAGAGCAAACACCTGTGCATGCGCAAAACCGCCGATAATTTCACCTTCTTCAATCTGCTGAGGAGGCTGACAGGTTTTGGCCTGGGCAATGATCTCCGAGAAATCTTTTTTCCCGTCTTTCATGGTGATGTGCTTAAAGCCTTCGTAGCCCGCAGAATTGGTCGTGTAGATGCGATCTTTGTATGTATTTGAGTTGAGCGGGGGGACGATGCAATTAGAGGTAAAAAGAACAGGACCGCGGAAGGATTCAAATTCTTCACGCTGTTTCCACCAGGCGTTTCCATAGTTACCCACGAAATGCTTGTATTTCTTGAATGCAGGATAATAGTGGGCCGGAAGCATTTCCGAGTGGGTATATACGTCCACCCCACTGCCCTCGGTCTGTTCCAGCAGCGCTTCCATATCGGTGAGATCGTGACCGCTGATCAGGATACCCGGTTTGTCACCAACTCCAATATTAACCTTTGTTACTTCCGGGTTGCCGTATTTGCTTGTATTGGCCTTATCCAACAGAGCCATTACTTTTACACCGTAGCTCCCGCATTCCATCACCATATTCAGCAGTTCAGGAACTCCGGCTTTCTGATCAAGGGTTGCGGCGAGACCTTTCTGCATGAATGCCCAGATCTCTGTATCCTCAAATCCTAAATTGGCCGCATGTTCGCCATAAGCAGCGATGCCTTTGATACCATAGATCAGCAATTCTTTCAGAGAACGTACATCCTCGTCGGTGGTGACAAGCACTCCAGCCTCTGGTGCTTTCATCAGAAAATCGCCCAGGGTGTGACCTTTCCACGTCGCTGCATCCGGAAGGTCTGCGGGCAGTACCGCACCGTTTTCCTTCACCCAGGCTGCTATTTTCTCTCTCAGAGCAAGACCTTTTGTGATCTTCTCTGCGATGGCCATCTTATCGAAATTCGCATTGGTGATGGTCGTGAAAAGGGCATCTGCTACAAAAAGATTAACTTCTTTATCTTCATGCGATTTTACCCTTGCAGCATTTGAATAAATACTGATTCCTTTGCACACGTAAACCAGGACATCCTGCAGTTGTGCCACTTCATCGGTTTTTCCGCAAACGCCTTTAATGGTACATCCCGTACCTTTGGCGGTTTCCTGACATTGAAAACAAAACATGCTCATAAATTATTATTATTTGGTTAAAGGTATATTTTATTTATTTACCAGCTCATGGATATGACCATTATAAAGCCCACTCTTCTTTCAGCAGTTCTCCCTGTATGCTGACATAAGTGGCTTTAACAGGAACCTTACGTTTGGCCTGTGAAACTGCCATTTTGGCCATCTGAAGAAGTCCTCCGCAACAGGGCACTTCCATCATGACCACCTGAAGGGTGTTGATCTGCGCCTGATCGATCATAGCCGTGATCTTTTCCACGTAACTTTCCATGTTGGAATCCAGCTTGGGACAGGCAATGGCCAGGGTCTTTCCTTTCATGTATGCGTGATGAAAATTCCCCGCTGCGAAAGCCACACAATCTGCCGCCAGCATCACATCAGCGTTTTTGAAATATGAAGCTGAAGGGTTCAAAAGATGAAGCTGGACGGGCCACTGACGCAACTGAGATGGTGTATCGCCCTTGTCTTCGTTCGGCTCATGCTGGTCCCGGTTGAGGCTGATGGCCATACTGCCAGGACAGGAATGCCCACTGTGAGAGTGATGATGTTCCATTTTTTTATCAAGGTTTATATTAATATTATGGTCTTTCAGATATTGAAGTGCTTCGTGATAATATCCCGTTTCCCCGTGTTCCTGCAGGTGCTTCAGATGAGCAATGATGGTATTTTCGCCCTGCCTGGAAATGATTTCCATGACCTTTCTTTCGTCGTAGGGTTCAGCTTCCCGTTCTTCGATGCTGATGGCGCCTTCGGGACAATGTCCGAGGCAGGCTCCCAATCCGTCGCAAAACAAATCGCTGATCAGGCGTGCCTTATTGTCAATAATCTGCAGGGCTCCCTCCTGGCAGTTCGGAATGCATAATCCGCAACCGTTGCATAGCTCCTCGTCAATCTTAACAATTTTCCTTTTCATATTTATTCCATGCTTTTTATGATATCACTGATTTTTCTTTCAGCAAGGTATTCCCTCATATCGGATCCAAGCCTTTCCCTCAGGTTCCCAAAAACACATTCTGTAAAAGGGCAGCCCTCGTCATGTACGCTGCAATGCGCTCCGGAATGATCGCCGTCAATCAATTCGTAGATCTCCAGTAAAGTGATGTCTGAAGGGAGTTTCTTCAGAGTATATCCTCCGGCAGGGCCGCGTCCTGAAGACAAATAGCCCTTGCGTGCGAGCAATTGCATGACCTTGGCGATGTGGTTCTTTGAGAACTTTGTTTGCTCAGCAAGCTGGCTGACATTGATCCTGCCCGGAGCAGCAGCAACTAATGCCAGACTGTGAATGGCGATTGAGGCAGCTTCGGATATGTTCAGGACTGAGTTCATGATTTAAATAGGTATTACGGTATGCAAATGTATAAAAGATTTTGCAACTGACAAGCTTTTTTTGAAAAAAAATTTGTCAGACAAGGTAAGATTCTGAAAATGAGTAAAAAAAATTACAATTTTGAGTCATTTTTCATCGATCGGAAGCCAGATCAGAAAATATTCTATCTTTGTTCCCCACGCACCTGATGATTATGTTCAACTGGAACATTGAATTCAAGATCAAGATCAATCGTGCCGGATTGACTTTCTGAGGCTGAATCACCGGCCCGGGGGAACCCTTTTTTACATTTTCCTTATTAACAACCTCAAAATTTTAGGATATGACACTTATTATCAAAGGCGCAGGCCTGACTATTGAAGACGTTGTGAACGTCGCCCGTAACAACCAGAAAGTTGAACTCCATCCTGATGCCGTTGCCCGCATCAATAAATGCCGGGCGATGCTTGAGAAAAAAGTGGAGGCGCATGAAATAATGTATGGCGTGAACACCGGTATTGGTGAGTTTTCAGAAGTGGTTCTGAACGATGATCAGGTGAAGGATTTCCAGAAGTACTTGATTTACAATCATGCAGCAGGAATTGGTGAAGCCATGCCCCTGGACTGGGTGCGCGGAGCCATGCTGGGGCGCATCAATGTGCATGCACATGGAAATTCAGGATGTCGCCTTGAAATCACTCAAACACTGGTTGATATGCTCAATAAGGGTGTGACACCCTATGTCTGCAAAAAGGGATCAGTGGGAGCCTGCGGTGACCTTGCGCCAATGTCGCAAATAGCCCTTCTGATGATGGGGGAAGGACATGCTTTTTACAAAGGTGAACTGCTCGAAGGCAAAGTCGCCCTCGAAAAGGCGGGGATACCTGTTCCCGGACTCATGGCGCGCGACGGTCTTGCTGCCATCAACGGATCGAATGTCCTGACAGCTATGTCGGCCCTGATGATTTACGATACGAACAATTTGCTGAAGCAGGCAGAAATTGCCTGTGCCATGTCACTCGAAGCACTCAAAGCCAATCTGAAGCCATATAACGGAAGAATCCTCGAAGTCCGCGGTTTCCCGGGCGGTGTCCGCAGTGCAAAATCCATTCGCACCATCACCGGTGGAGGAGACCTTGCTGAGAACCGAATCAAGGTTAAAGTGCAGGATGCGTACTCCATGCGTTCAACTCCTCAGGTTATCGGAGCCGCTCACGATGCCATTGCATTTGCACGTAAGCAGGTGGAAATTGAACTGAATGGAGTAGGTGATAATCCAATCTTCTTCCCGGAAGAAGGCATACAGCTCTCCGGTGCCAATTTCCAGGGGTCACCGATTGCCCTGCCCATGGATATGGTGGGTGCAGCGGTCACCATGGTCTGTGTCCTGAGCGAGCGCCGGATGAACAGGCTGAACAATCCCGCACTCAGCGTGGGACTTCCGCCCTTCCTCACCAAAGGGGCCGGAATGTTCTCCGGATTGATGCTCAGTCAATACACTGCCGATATGCAGATCGTGGAACAGAGAATTTTATCAGTGCCCGCTTCCATCCAGTCTATCCCGGCAGCTGCAGACCAGGAGGATTTTGTCTCCATGGGGATGAATACTGCCCTGAAAAATTTCCAGATCATGGATAATGCCTACGGTATCATCGGCATTGAGTTCATGGCTGCGGCCCAGGCCCTGGATCTCCGCGTAAAGTATGAAACACCTTACGAATTTGGAAAAGGAACCAAAGTCGCACATGATGTCATCCGCAAGCATGTTGAATATCTTGACATTGATCGTCCTCTTTATCCCGATCACAACAAAATGATGGAACTCGTGAAATCCTGCGAAATCCTGAAAGAAGTGGAGAAAGCAGTTGGTTCTCTGGAATAGATTATTACGGACTTATATGGAGGCTGCCACATTGGCAGCCTCTTTTTTTTGCGCACAACCGGCAACCATTCTCGCGAACGAACTGTCATAAGCGGGTCCAAAATTTCACAGCCATGAGAAAACCTCTTCTGATTTTAACCCTGTTCTTTCTGACGCTGAGCGCACCTCTCAGGGCGCAGATTGATTCGGGTGATGTATTTCTGCCCATGTATCAATGCGATTTTACCCTCGACTGTCCGACCATTGTTCTTTACCCTTCAGGTTCCGGACAAATGTGGGAGCGGGGAACACCGCAGAAAACGCTGTTTAATGCAGCCTACAGTCCGCTCAGGGCTTTAGTTACGGATACGGCTGATCTGGTTCCCGGAAACAGCCATACCTGGTTTGATCTTCTGCTGGCCGCCCCTTCTTCCTGGGAGAATCCCCTGGTGAGTTTCTGGCACCGCTGGGATACCGACAGCCTGACCGCAGGTTGCTGGATCGATATTTCCTATGACAATCGCCAGAGCTGGAAAAACATTATACAGGACTCATCCTCGATCTCATTCAATTATCCCCTGATAAACAGTGTCAATCTTTACGGGCCGGGTGACACCCTGAACGATGGCACCCCGGCCTTCACCGGTCGTTCCGACGGGTGGGTGCTGACACAATTCCAATGGATCTGGTGGTTGCCGGTGAAATCGCTCTGGCCACAGGGTGATTCGGTATGGCTGCGCTTTCATTACCGCAGCAATACCCTCACCAGCCCGCGTGAAGGATGGATGATCGACGACCTGAACCTGAACAACATTCAGTTCTTTGGCGGGGTTGAACAACACGGCGCCACACAGTTCATGCTGTATCCCAATCCTGCTTCTGATCAACTGAATCTGAGATGCTCCTTTATTCCGGGCTCAGTTGAAATCTGTGATCTGACAGGGAGGTTGTGGATACAAAATCCGAACTCTGCCGGAGAGAAGGATTTTCGTATCGACATTACTTCACTGCCTTGTGGAGTTTACATGATGCGTATTGCAGGAGGAGACAGGCCGCAGTGCAGACTTTTCACCGTGATCAGACTATAGAAGTCAGGATTTTATCCCTGGTTGATCTTGCCAGCTTTTGCGATGCTTTCCCAAAGGAGCTCTGCGGTACGATCCCAGGTAAAGACTTCCTGTCGAAGATGCCCGCGGGCGATCAGCTCCTGCCGTAAAGCTTCGTCATCTGCCATACGGCCCATGGCTGCGGCGATGTCTTCAGGATTGAAGGGATCGCATAGGAGTGCGGCGTCGCCGGCGACTTCGGGCATGGATGAGATGTTGGAAGTGATGACCGGTGTTCCGCAGCGGAAAGATTCCACGATGGGGATACCGAATCCTTCGAAATAAGAAACATAAGTTGTTGCAAGTGCAGCTCCTACCGCGCGCATGAGTGCCTGGTTGCTGAGTCTTCCGGCGAAAAACACGCGCTTACGGTGTTTCATGCCTTCATACGCTTCCTTAATCCGCGGGGTCCACCATTTTTTCACACCCACGATCACCAGGGCGGTTTCCTCTCTGCCGCCTTGTGAACAATAGAGATCAAAGGCCCTGAAAAGGTTCGCGAGATTCTTTCGCGGATGCAGCGCTCCCACGAATACAAAGTAGGGGAGGCCGCCGCTGAGTGATTCACGGGTCTGCATAATTTCCGCTGCAGTCAGGGGGCGGAATTCTGCATTGGCTCCGTCGTAAACCACATCGATGAGGTCGGATTTTATCCCATATGCATCCCTGATATCAGAAGCGGAGGCTTCTGATACGGTGGCGATACGTCTGGCTTTGCGCGCGAAACGAGGGAAGAAGAAGCGATAATATTTTCTGACCAGCCAGGGCAGGTCCTGCGGATAGTGTTCGAAATTCAGGTCGTGGATCACTGCCAGTTGTGGCACCCTTGTCCTGAGGGACAGGTAGCCATCCGGAGATATAAAAAGCTCTGCCCCGCACTTTTTCAATGCCCGGGGTATGCTGAATTCAAACCACAGGACGAAGAGAAATGGATGTCTGGCCTGGGGTCCCGTTACCAAAGGTGTTACATTAGGGGCGAAGATGAATCCGGGGTCGTATGGGCGGTCAAAAATAAAGGTGAAATGATGTTCAGGATGGGCTCTGCTTATCCTGCTGAGGGTTTCATAGGTAAACCACCCGATCCCTTCCAGTCGGTCTTTCAGTAGCAGTCGGGTATTAACGGCAATATTCACGTGGATCCGCCCGTCTTTATTCGAGCTTGTATTCTTTGATCTTCCGGTACAGGGTTCTCTCCGAGATGCCCAGTTCACGGGCGGCGTTCTTGCGTTTACCCCGGTGTTTCTCCAGAGCCCGGCGGATCAGGTCCTTTTCTTTTTGCTCCAGCGACAGGGTTTCTTCCAGCACTTCGGGAGATTCGATAGTTTCACTTCCGTAATCTTCAACGGCTTTGATGCTGATGCTTTCATTCCCGTTGATCAGGTTGTCGTAATCCCCGCCAAAATTTTTCAGGATATGAGCGCTGCCATCTGTGTGCAGGGTTTCATGCCCCAGATCACCAACGAGCTTTTTCAATTCATTAATGTCGCGCCTCATTTCAAATAGGACCTTGTACAGGAGATCGCGTTCGGAGATTCCTGAAGCATCGGCCTGTTTGCTGAACAGAACAGGGAGGCTGCTGTTCTGTGCCTGGGGTAAGTATTTGGCCAGAGTGGCGGCATTGACAGAGCGGTTCTTCTCTATGATAGAAATTTGCTCGGTAATGTTCTTGAGTTGCCTGATGTTTCCCGGCCAGCGGAACGAAATCAGCATGGCCCGGGCATCATCGTCAAGTACAATGGCAGGCATGCGGTACTTTTCAGCGAAGTCGTTGCTGAACTTACGGAACAGCAGGAGTGCATCGTCTTTACGCTCGCGCAGGGGAGGGACCATGATGGGGACGGTATTCAGTCTGTAATACAGATCCTCCCTGAAACGGCCACGCTGTATTGCATCAGGAATGTTAACGTTGGTGGCCGCAATAATGCGTACGTTGGTCTTTTGCACCTTTGATGAACCCACGCGGATGAACTCCCCGGTTTCCAGAACACGCAGCAGCCTTACCTGGGTTCCCAGCGGCAGTTCAGCCACCTCATCAAGAAACAGGGTGCCACCGTTTGCCACTTCAAAATAACCCTTGCGGGCGTCGGAGGCTCCTGTGAAACTGCCCTTTTCGTGACCAAAAAGTTCGGAGTCGATGGTTCCCTCAGGAATTGCTCCGCAGTTTACTGCGAAATAAGGCCCGTGCTTACGGGCACTTAGCTGGTGAATGATCTGAGGAAACACTTCTTTACCGGTTCCGCTTTCACCTGTAATGAGCACAGTGATGTCTGTGGGGGCCACCTGTATGGCTGTATGGATAGCCAGGTCAAGAAGGGAGCTCCCACCTATGATTCCAAAGCGTTGTTTAATGGTTTGTATGTCCATATTCGAATACAAAAACAGGGTGCCCCAGACTCCGTCAGAACTTCAGGCTAAGGCTGAGGCTCGGCATGACAGGGAGTTGGTCCACGCGTTTATAAGTGATACGGTCGAAATAGAAAATATTCTTCCGGCTGTAAACATTGGTTGCCCCCAGACTGATCTCCATGGTAGAGTTGGCGCCGAGTTCGAAACGTCTTTTCATGGTGACATCGAGTCTGTGGTAATAAGGCAGGCGACCCTGGTTCAGTTCGGCATACTGAACCCCGATATCTCCGTTAACCGTGGTGTAATCGGTGTTGATGCCGGCTGAGAAATCAGGATTTTCATAGAACCCTGCTGTTTGTGTGAAGGGGAATCCCGAACCCAGGTTCCACCGGAGATCCAGTTCCCAGTTCAGATTTTTGCCAAAAGTCCATGCGCCGACCAGGTTCACATTGTGGCGGCGGTCGTAATGCGGGAAGTAGGTTTCAATTCCGTTATAGCGGTGAATGAAACCGAAAGAATAAACGGCCCAGAGGTAGAGCTGGCGATAATCCCACTTGAGGGTTACATCAATACCCTCGGCGTCGCCGGTTTCGATAATGAAATCTTTTTTCAGGATGTCGGGTTTATCAGAATACTCACCGGAATCGTCGAAGATCTTGTTGCGGTTCAGGTTGGTCAGCTGGTTGAAGTATTTGTAATAGCCTTCGATATTCAGGACAAGGTGCTTCCAGAGGTCAAACTCGAAACCCAGGATCAGGTGATCAGATTTCTGGAGTTTGTGCTTCACATCCCGCCCGTCGAATTCTTCCTGAAGATTGTCAGGTCCTGAAACAAAACCGTAGAAAAGGTTGACAACATCGCGGTCAGATACCGCACTGATCAGGTTTTGGGAATACATCCCGCCGGCAAATTTGATCCTGAACCATTTGTTGGCATTGAACTTCAGTGAAAGTCGAGGTTCAGGCGAGAAGTTAGAAAGGGATGCGTATTCATGTGCGCGCACCGAGGGTTCAATGATCCATTTACCGGTCACCAGTTTATACTTCAGATAAAGCGCAAATTCGGTAGTGGATTCATTCTGGCGGATTTCACGGTTTGCGGAATTAAAAAAGGAAAAATCGGTTTGAAACCCCAGTACTTCCAGGCCATATTGCAACTGGCCCTTTTTCATGTAATAAGTGAAATCCAGTCCGATGTTAAAACCGTTGATTGAGCTGGTTCTGGCAGCGCTGACATCGTCGGTGAGCGAGATATTGTATGTAGTATAGGCTGCTGTTCCTTCGACGAGCATACTTGATTTGGCAGGAAGAATAACGAAGTTTACTCCGCCTCCGTATGAATTCCAGTGAAAATCGGAAACCTCACGATAGTTCACGCGGTCGTCGAATCGGAAACCGAAAAAATTGACCTTGCTTCCGGATGCGGAGTTCAGGGAAATCTTGGCATATATGTCGGTATAGTTGAAAGGAAGTCCTGCAGTATCGATGTACTGGTAAAACAGTTTTGAGCTCTGTTTCAGGTAACTGTTTTTTGCGGAAATGATGAAGGAAGAGCTGCCTTTGTTGTCATCTTTCTGTTTCACAATAGGTCCTTCAAAAAGGATTTTTGCACCAAAGGTGGATGCATCTACTTTTCCGCCGTAACGTTTCTTGTTACCGTCGCGTGTAGTGATATCCATAACAGAAGAAATCCTTCCGCCGTATTCGGCCCCGAATCCCCCGGTATAGATATCTGCATTTCGCAGAATATCCGTGTCGAATACGGAGAAAAGACCTATCGAGTGAAATGGATTGTAGATGAGCATCCCGTCAAGCAGGACTTTATTCTGCACAGGAGAGCCTCCCCGGATATATAACTGTCCGCCCTGGTCCCCGGTAAAGATCACACCGGGCATGACCTGAAGATACTGGGCCAGATCAGGAACACCCCCCACCGTCGGGATCTGTGTGATTTTTTTTGGTGTCACTGTAATCACTGAAGTGCGCACTTCGTTCACCGATTCCTGGTTTTCGGCTACAATGTCCACTCCCTTAATGTCGTAAGTGG
>CALGYY010000128.1 GCA_937934705.1 uncultured Bacteroidota bacterium | reverse complement strand
CACCCGTCACCTTAAAGTATCGGAGTATCGGGGTGTCGGAGTAACGGAGTACGCCCGGACTTTCCGACTTTCGACCTTATGACTTTCGGACCTTCGACTTTCAACCCGTCACCCGTCACCTTAAAGTATCGGAGTATCGGGGTGTCGGAGTAACGGAGTACGCCCGGACTTTCCGACTTTCGACCTTATGACTTTCGGACCTTCGACTTTCAACCCGTCACCCGTCACCTTAAAGTATCGGAGTATCGGGGTGTCGGAGTAACGGAGTACGCCTGGACTTTTTGACTTTTGGACCTTTGACTTTTCGACTTTCGACCTTATGACTTTCGACGCTTCATCACTTCATCACTCCATCACTCCATCACTTTTTATCCCTATATTTGTAAAACCAATGACTTCTAACCCCCCAATTGTATAAAAACCAAAACCTGAACCTATGGAATATCCCAACAACCCGCAGGAACAGAGCCCGATTCCGGACTACAGGCAGTACGTACCGCGCAAGGAAATGCTGCCCGGTTCATTGGCCACACTGATCCTTGGTATCGTATCCCTGGCCAATATGGCCTTTCTGGGATGGATCCCGGCACTGATCGCGTACAGCTATCATAAGAAAGCCATGGAAGCCCTGGAAAACGAACCCGGGCGCTATTCCGATACCTCGGCCAATATGGCACGGTCCGGTAAGAAAATGGCCGAAATAGGACTCATTCTCGGTATACTGGGTATGTTCGCGACAGGTCTGTACTACTATTTTATTTTTGCAATTTCTTTCGGACGAATGTTTTAATCAAAAAAACTTCTGAAAATGGAACAAGGAACCCAAAACCCCTACGGACCTTACCCGCCCCCGGGTATGTATTATTATCCGCCCCGTAAACCTGTCCTGCCGAATTCCATTCCCACCCTCGTTTTTGGTATTATCTCCCTTGCCACCATGGCCCTCTTCGGATGGATCATGGGTATTGTGGCCCTGAACCTGGGAAACAAGGCTCTGGAAGAAGCAGAGGCGAATCCCGGAAAATACAATACGGCTTCCCTGGGGATGGCTAGGGCAGGAAAGACCATGGGTCTCATCGGACTGATCCTCGGACTTGTGGGAATACTGGTCTGGGTGCTTTATTTTGTTTTTATCTTCTGGCTGGTCAGCCAGGCTGAGCATTCAGCATACGATTATCAATACAATCCTTACTGATGAAGATCTTTCCCGTTGCGGAAGTCCGGGCGCTCGACGCATACACCATTGCTCATGAACCCATTGCCTCTGCTGATCTCATGGAAAGGGCAGGGGAGAACTGCTGCCGCTGGCTGCTGGGCAGGATGCCGGCGGATAAACCTTTTGCTGTATTCTGCGGAATGGGAAACAACGGGGGCGACGGACTCGTGATCGCACGCCTGCTGGCACAAAAGCGGAGAAAGGTCAGGGTGTTTGTCCTGAAGACCAGAGAAAAGGGATCGGCCGATTTTGAGATCATGCTGCAGCGCCTGCAAAAGAATCCAAAAATTGAGATTTCAGAACTGAGAGCAGGAACTGCAGATTTTGAAACGGATCCGCAGACCATCATAGTGGACGCCCTTTTCGGTTCAGGGCTTTCCAAAGCACTTGAAGGAGAGGCAGCACTGCTGGCGGATAAACTGAACAGCGCCCCGGCCTTTGCCAAGATAGCGATTGACATTCCATCGGGGCTTTTCGGGGAGGAAAATCCCCGCGGGGCGACAGTATTCAGGGCCAGCCATACCCTTAGCCTGCAGTTTCCCAAGCTCTCATTTCTTTTTGCTGAGAATGCGGGATATGTTGGGGATTGGACCGTGGTTCCCATCGGAATTCATCCGGACGCCATTGCAGGAACATTCAGCTCATGGGCCCTCACAGAGGCCGCGGATGTGAAACTCATGCTTTGTCCGCGGATGCGTTTTTCACACAAGGGCGATTATGGTCACGCCCTGCTCATCGCCGGAAGCCGGGGGAAATGCGGCGCTGCCATACTCTCCGCAGAGGCCTGCCTGCGTTCGGGAGCAGGACTGCTGAGCTGTCGTCTGCCTGCCTGCGGGATGAACCCGCTGCTGACAGCCCTGCCTGAAGCCATGACCGAAACGGATGCAGAAGAGGATATCGTCACCTCTTTCCCGCCTCTGCAACCTTATAATGCCATAGGTGCCGGACCCGGCCTCGGAAAAGATGAACGGACAGCAGGAATGCTCAAACTGCTTATCCAGGAAGCACGCGTTCCCCTTGTGCTCGATGCCGATGCCCTGAATATTCTGGGTGATAATAAAACCTGGCTGGCCTTCCTTCCACCAGATACCATCCTCACCCCGCACCCGAAAGAATTCGACCGCATGGCCGGAAGTTCCGCAAACGCCTTTGAACGCTGGCAGAAACAAGTGGATTCCAGTAAGCGCTTCGGAGTTTATGTTCTGCTGAAAGGCGCCTTCACCTGCATTTCCACTCCTGACGGACGATCTTTCTTTAACTCCAGCGGGTGTCCCGGAATGGCCACTGCAGGAAGCGGAGATGTGCTTATGGGCATCATTCTCGGACTGCTATCCCGCGGTTATGCACCCGGACAGGCCGCACTGATAAGCGCTTATATTCACGGACTGGCAGGGGAAGTCGCTGAAAAGCGGTATAGTGCGGAAGGCATGACTGCCGGCGATATCATCCGCTCCCTCGGGAAAGCCTGGAATTATCTTTACTGAGAACAGGAGAAAAGAATTAAATCAGCCGTGATGCAGAAAACAGGCGGATGATACTGTGTTTCTTACTTTTTCTGTGACTTATTCGCGGGCGTGTGGATCTGCACGGGATTGATCAGCGTAAAGGAGATACCTCCCTGAAGACACTCCATCACCTTCTTCTTGAATCTCCAGCAGGTCATCAGGCGGATCTCCAGCTGCTCTGAAAGTTTACTTGAAGAGGTACGGGGCTGACTGCAAACTGTTTTCAGTATGCTGAAGGCCTCCGGCAGATGGATGCGGCAGCGGTGAAACATGGTATGGGCTGTGGCCGATTCCTCAGTCTTGCAGCGGGTACAACGACGGGCATAGGGGGTTTTTCCCTTACAATAGTTGGTATGGCCGCATTTGCGGCAAATAAAACCGTTTTCCCACTTCCGTTCAGCCAGGAACTTCAGACAACTCTCCGTATCGATAAAATATTGGTTAAAGGTATCCTCATCCATGGCTTTCAGTTCTTCCCAATCCGGACTGTTTTGAGTTTTCATCCTGAAAAACAGATTGTTAAAGTTAATTTCGGTTCATCTGAAACTTAAACCGGAAAACAAAGTTAAAAAAAATAGTGATAAATAAGCGCTAAATTCAAAATTTCTTTGTATCTTTGCAGCGAAATCATAAAAACACACGAATGAAAAAGATCCTGATCCCTCTTGTTGTGATGGCCGTTTTGCTGTCCGCCTGCGGCAGTTCATCCACCGATGAAAGTGAAAAACCTAAGACTGAGAACCAATCACCCGAAGTCAAGGACTCCATTGAGCAGTCCGGAAATTCCGAAACCAGCCAGAATGTGGATGTTTCGGTGCCGGTCAAGCTGAGTGAAGATGAGTTTGCCACCAAAGTTTTTGATTTTCGTAAGGGAGGAAACTGGAAATACCAGGGAGATAAGCCCTGTATGATTGATTTCTATGCCGACTGGTGTGGTCCCTGCAAGATCATTGCACCTTATATGGATGAGTTTGCGAAAAAGTACGCCGGACAGATCTATGTATATAAGGTAAACACTGATTTTGCCCAGGAACTGTCTGTGTATTTCGGAATTAATGCGATACCTGCGGTCATGTTCTGCCCGATGAAGGGTGAGGCAAAGATGGTGGTCGGGGCAAACCCCAAAACGGAATACGAGAACCTGATCAAGACGCTGCTGCTGGCTTCCAAGTGATCAGGCGCGATCCGGAAAGTTTACAGTTTTTGAAAACCAATATAAAATCATATAACACATGGAACATTTAACCAAGGAAACCTTCATGAACAAGGTTTTTAACTTCGAAAAGAACCAGGAGTGGAAGTTTGAAGGCACGCTGCCTTGTATTATTGACTTTTATGCTGACTGGTGCGGTCCCTGCCGTATGGTGGCCCCTGTTCTTGAGGAATTGTCGAAAGAGTACGACGGGAAAATCAATATTTACAAGGTTGACACTGAAGCCGAACAGGAACTGGCCGGTGTTTTTGGTATCCGGAGTATTCCCAGTATACTGTTTGTCCCTATGGAAGGACAGCCCCAGATGATGATGGGAGCCATGCCCAAGGCGACTTTCAAGCAGGCGATTGACGAGGTTCTGCTTGCCGGTTCCTGAGCGGATCAGCTTGCGGGAAGCTGATTCAGGCGTCAAAAGAAAGCCTGAGGCTTATTCGATCCCTGCAAAGTATTTCATGAACTGAACCCTTTCGAGAGCGGCAGGATTGTCGCTCTTTTTATAGCTCAGTTTTCCGCGGAAATCTTCAATACTGTTGAACTTATGCTTTGTCATCCAGGCTTCAAGGTCGCTGAGGATGCTTGCTGCGTGGGCCGGACCTTTGCTGTAGAATGCTGAGGTCACCTGCACGGCTTTGGCACCGGCCAGCAGTTGCTTGATCATTCCTTTACCGTCGTGTACGCCGGTGGATGCTGAGATATCGCAGTAAATGCGGTCTGAAAGCATGGCCACCCATCTCAGGGAGTGGAAAAGGTCTTCCGGCTGACTGAGGATGGCCGACGGGATGATTTTAAACTCATCAATGTCGAAATCCGGCGCGAAGAATTTATTGAACAGCACGAGTGCTGCGGGGCCATCCCATGAGAGTTTTGTGGCAAAGCGGGCCAGTCCGGAAAAGTAGTAGCTGATTTTGATGGCGACAGGGATCTGAACCTGTTTTTTAACTTCACGGAAAACATTGAAGTAAGCTTCTTCATTCTCGGTGCCTTCTTTTGAAGGGTCGGAGGGAAGAATGAACATATTGAGTTCTATGCCGTCAGCTCCTGCTTCTTCCATTTTTTTAGCGTACATGGTCCACTCCGTACTGCTGGTGCAGTTCACACTGGCAATTACGGGGATGCTGACGGCTTTTTTGGCGTCCTGTATCAGTTTCAGGTAATCGCCCAGTGACTTATCCTTAGAATAGGATTTGATATAATCCATGGCCTCGGGATAGCTGTCGCCGGCGGCCTCATCGTACGCTTGTCTGGCTTCAAAGCGGATCTGTTCCTCAAAAAGAGATTTCAGCACGACAGCGCCGACCCCGTGCTTTTCAAATTCTTTAATAGTGTCAAGGTTGCGGGTCAGTCCCGAACTTCCTGCAATCAGCGGGCTCTTCAGTTCCAGCCCCATGTAAGTTGTGTTGATGGCCATAAAATGGGTTTCTTTTTCGGTTTGTGTTCACTTGTTCAATCACACAAAACTATCAATTTTCTCCGATCCGGAACAAAATCACTGCTTTTTTTACACCCCTGTGATGATGCCGTCGCGCATGGATATTTTGCGATCGGCCATGGCGGCCAGCTCCTCGTTGTGGGTCACGATCACCATGGTCTGGGCGTATTTGTCGCGCAGGGAGAAAAACAGTTTGTGCAGTTCGCGGGCATTGGCTGAATCCAGATTTCCCGAAGGTTCATCGGCCAGCAGTATGTCGGGGGTGTTGATGAGGGCGCGCGCCACTGCCACCCGCTGTTGTTCACCGCCCGAGAGTTGGGAGGGTTTGTGCTCTGTGCGTTCACCCAGCCCCAGGAATTCCAGCAGTTCACCGGCTTTCTGCCGGGCTGCCCTGCTGCCCGTTTTGGCAATGAAAGCAGGGATGCAAACATTCTCCAGCGCTGTGAATTCTGGCAGGAGATGATGAAACTGAAAAATGAAGCCGATGTGCCGGTTGCGGAAGGCCGCCAGCTTTTTATCACCCAGTCGCGTGATCTCCTGTCCCGCAATGGTCACTGTGCCTGAATCTGCCCGGTCGAGACTGCCCAGGATATGAAGCAGGGTGGACTTTCCAGCACCCGAGGCCCCAACCACCGATACAATCTCAGCCTTTTCAATAGACAGGTCTATCCCCTTCAGAACCTTCAGGGATGCGTAGGATTTGGTAATGCCCCTGGCTTGTATCATAATCTTGTTTTCAGAGTAAAGGTAAGGATTAATCGGAAATGCCTGAATTTGCTTTTTGATACCGAGCAAGCAGATGCAGACTCAAATAACAGAGTAGTTATATATGTAAAAACTTACTGATTCCTGAACACCAGCGTCTCACCTTCTGCATCCAGCAGTATTTCGGAATCTTTCACCACCTGTGCAGAGAGTATGGATTTCGACAGAACATTCAGCACCTCCTTTTGTATGACTCTCTTTACGGGCCGTGCACCGAACTGCGGATCATAACCCAGTAACGCCAGCCGGTCAATGGCGGCGTCGCTGGCAGACAGGTGGATTCCGTTCTTTTCAAGCATGTCCTGAACCCTCCGGAGCTGGAGCACCACAATCTGCCTGATCTCCTTCTGGGTTAAGGGGTTAAATACAATCACCTCATCAATCCGGTTCAGAAATTCCGGACTGATGCTCTCTCTCAGGCTTTCCATCACCTTTTTGCGCATGCGAACGATCATATCTTCGCGGTTCTGATCAGTCATCATGCTGAAATGATCCTGGATCAGCGATGAACCAAGGTTGGAGGTCATGATCACGATTGCATTCTTGAAATTGGCCGTTCGCCCCTTGTTATCGGTTAAACGTCCATCGTCGAGCACCTGAAGCAGCATGTTGAAAACATCGGGATGGGCTTTTTCAATCTCATCCAGCAGCACCACGCTGTATGGTTTCCTGCGGACAGCCTCCGTCAGCTGACCGCTTTCCTCATAGCCGACATAGCCCGGAGGAGCTCCGACCAGGCGCGAAACCGTATGGCGTTCCTGGTATTCCGACATATCGAGGCGCACCATGGCATTTTCGTCGCTGAACAGGAATTCCGCCAGTGCCTTGGCCAGCTCAGTTTTCCCCACACCGGTGGTTCCCAAAAAGATGAAAGACCCGATCGGCTTTTTAGCATCCTGCAGTCCTGCCCTGCTTCGGCGGATCGCGTCACACACCGCCACTATGGCTTCATCCTGGCCGACCACCCGGCGGTGCAGTTCATCTTCCAGATGCAACAGCTTTTCCCTTTCACTCTGAAGCATTTTCTGAACCGGGATGCCGGTCCAGCGGCTGACCACCCCGGCAATTTCTTCAGTGCCCACTTCCTCGTTGACCAATCCCGAATCACCCTGCTTTTCCATAAGCTGGTTTTTCAGATCCTCCACCGATTTTTCAGCTTCCTGTATCTTCCCGTACCTCAGTTCAGCCACCTTGCCGTAATCACCTTCACGCTCGGCCTTCTCCGCTTCAAAACGATAGGTCTCAATTTCTTTTTTACGCGTTTGTATGGCCTCAACTATCTCTTTTTCAGCCAGCCATTTGGTTTTTAAATCATTCCTGTTTTCAGTATGAACAGATATCTCCTGATTGAGCGCCTCCAGCTTTTTTGAATCATTCTCACGCTTGATGGCTTCCCTTTCAATTTCCAACTGACGAATCCTGCGCTCAATCTCATCCAGCTCTTCCGGTACCGAATTGATCTCCAGCCGGAGTTTCGATGCCGCCTCGTCAATCAGGTCGATCGCCTTGTCGGGCAAAAAACGGTCGCTGATGTAACGGTGCGAGAGTTCTACCGCAGCAATAATGGCCTCGTCTTTAATGCGAACCTTATGATGGGTCTCGTATCTTTCTTTCAGACCGCGCAGAATGGATATGCACTCCGGTATCCCCGGCTCATCCACCAACACAGTCTGGAACCGGCGTTCCAGAGCTTTGTCTTTCTCAAAATACTTCTGGTATTCTTTGGGAGTGGTCGCACCAATGGCCTTCAGCTCTCCCCTGGCCAGGGCCGGTTTCAGTATATTGGCCGCATCCATGGCGCCCTCTCCGCCGCCTGCCCCAACCAGTACATGGATCTCGTCGATAAAGAGGATAATCTCTCCTTCACTGGCGATAACTTCCTTAACCACACTCTTCAACCGTTCTTCAAATTCTCCCTTGTACTTGGCGCCTGCAATCAGCGCACCCATGTCAAGACTGTACACCTGCTTGGTTTTCAGATTCTCAGGAATGTCCCCGCCGACAATACGGTGAGCGATACCTTCGGCAATGGCCGTTTTACCCACACCCGGCTCACCGATAATGATGGGGTTGTTCTTGGTTCTGCGTGAAAGGATCTGCAATATACGGCGGATCTCATCGTCACGCCCGATCACCGGATCCAGCTTGCCGCTCCGGGCCAGCTCATTCAGGTTCTTCGCATATTTATTCAGGGCATTGTAGGTGTCCTCCGCACTCTGACTGTTCACCTTACTGCCTTTGCGGATCTCCCGGATCACCGTCTTCAGGTCTTTGTCGGTCAGGGAATTGTCCTTGAGCAATTGGGCTACCTGGTCGCCGGCATGCAGCAAGCCAAGCAGCATGTGCTCCACCGATACAAACTCATCACCGAAATGACCGGCTTCCTCCAGCGCCCTGCCCAGGGCTTTATTGGCTGCCGGACTCAGGTATTGCTCACCGCCGCTTACCCGGGGATAAGCTCTGATGATGCGTTCCAGTGCCTGGGTCATCATGGGGATGTTTACCCCCAGTTTACTGAGGATGAAGGGGACAACGTTCTCATCCGTGATCAGTAAGCCTTTCAGAAGATGTGCCGTGTCAACTACCTGATGCTGCAATCCCTGGGCAATCTCCCGGGCTTTCTGCACCGATTCCTGTGTTTTTAAAGTAAATTTATCGAAATTCATGGTTTTGTTTTTTGCCGGTCGTGCCCCCATCAAAAGGGGTTCCAGCGGGATTCTGAGACTGGTTTCGTGTCAAATTTACAATTTTCAGCGGACGGGAAGTGACAATTTGTCGAACCAGACTATTTTTGCAGATGAAAATGAAATTCAAACGACCGCCGCTTCATGAATTGCTGAACCGCTGGCCGCTGATGGGGGTGATGCTTGCCGTTTCAGCCGCCTATGCCATCTATGTGATCATCAGCTTCAGCGGAACCGGCGATTCCGGCGACAGCATCACGCACTTCCAATTCGCACGCTATGCCTTCAAACACCCCATGAATCTGATGGATTCATGGGCCAAACCCGTCTTTGTACTCCTCGCCGCACCTGCTGCTCAGTTCGGCTTTACGGGGATGAAGGTTTTCAATGTCGTCCTGGCGCTCCTGAGCGCGCTCATGCTGCAGCAGATCCTTTCACATTTCCGTTTGTTGCTGGCCTGGATGGCTATTCCCTTCCTCTTCACCATGCCCCTGTATTTCTTCATGATGTTCTCAGGACTGACCGAATACCTTTTTGCATTCATGCTGATACTCGCCCTGTGGATGGTCCTGAAAGAGCACTACTGGGCTGCGGCAGTGGTGATTTCATTCCTGCCCTTTGTCCGCTCTGAAGGCTACCTCATCCTGCCCTGCTTTGCCTTGATCTTTCTTATGAGAAAAAAGTTTTGGCCTCTGTCCGCCCTGTTTGCCGGACACCTCGTATATGCCGTCGCCGGCGCGGCTGTGTTCGGGGAACCCTTATGGATGTTCACCCGAAATGCTTATGTCGCCTACAGTGATGAGTATGGTTCGGGCGACTGCTTTCATTTTTTTCACCAGCTACCCTACGTAACGGGTTTTCCGATGAGCATTTTCTTCGGGATGGCCCTTCTGCTGCTCATTTTGGTTAGCCTGATCCCCAGGCTCCGACGCGGGCAGAATGAACTGGATGCATTGTGGATCCTTGCCGTTGCACCCTTCATGTTATATTTCTTTGCTCATGTCATATTCTGGAAGTTCGGCCTGTTCCACTCTATGGGATTGAAAAGAGTTTTGCTTGCCGTTGTCCCGCTCATGATCATCCCTGTTGTTTGGATGCTGAATATGTTTTATACGTGGATATCAACGAGATTCAAGCGACTGGCCTCCCTGGTGGTTATGCTGTTATTCCACGCAGTGGTGGTTTTTCCTTTTACAGATGGTCCGGCCGCTGTTCATCCGGAGCGCGACCTGATGCCTGATGAATCGCAGATGAGGGCGGCACAGGCCGCACCACTGATTGCCGCCCGGGCGGAATACAAGGCTGCCGGGCTGCTCTATTGCTCCCATCCCTACCTGAAATACCTGCTGGATATCGATCCTTTTGATCGGGGGACAACACGCAGGCTCGTGGATTTTGCTTTGGAGGGACCAGCTCATGACCGCTTCCTGGTGATTTATGATACGGAGTACGGCCCGGTAGAGGACGGATTGGCACTTGAAAGCCTGCTGGCTCGTGATGACATTGAACTGCTGGAAGTGTTGCCCGATACCTCTGCAGGTCTCAGGTTTTACCTTTTTAAGTAAATTTGTAACCTTATGCCGGGAGATCTTGTCTGTGGGTGTAAAATCACTCCATTATCCCTGTAATATAAATGAATATGATGAAAAGAAACTGGATATTTGGCCTTTTACTGCTTGCATCAACGGTGCTGATGGCCCAGCGCGGAAAAGACGGAGCGAAGGTCATCAGTGGGGCCGGGCAGATATTGAATGAATATACGGTGCTGACCGCGGATGCCGCAGCGGGCAGCAACCTGCTCCAGGTCGCGGGAAGTGCTCTGAATACCAACAACCGTTTCGGATACAATCTTTCCCCCGGTGACCTGTTGATGATCATCCAGGTACAAGGGGCAACCATCGACGGCGGGACCTGGTGGTTCAACTTTGGTTATATCAGCGCATACAATAACTGCGGCCTTTATGAAATGGCTGAAGTAGCTTCAGTTCCCGGAGGAACATCCATTCAGCTGAATTGTCCGCTGCAGTACAATTATACGGCATCCGGCAGGGTGCAGGTGATCAGGGTGCCAAGGATCACGGATCTTACAGTTAATAATGGCGGGAGCATCAGCTGTGATGCGTGGAATGGGTCTGCCGGGGGGGTGCTGGTGCTCGAGGTATCGGGCAATACTGTCATCAGTTCCGGGGGCAGCCTGAATGTCAGCGGACGGGGTTTCCGGGGCGGTGTGAATAGTGACGTGAACGCTACAACGGGAGCATCGATGTATGCGTCAACCAATAATTACGAGGGGGCGGAGAAGGGTGAAGGTATTGCAGGTTATGTGACGGATTATGATCTGATCGGCGGCCGCTATTGCAAGAATGCTGCAGCCAACGGCGGTGGTGGCGGAAATGCCCATAACGGCGGTGGCGGTGGCGGAGCCAATGCGGGATTCCGGAATTACTGGAATGGTCATGGCAATCCTGACACCTCTCAGCCTGGGTGGATACTGGCCTGGGAACTTGAATCTCCCGGTTTTCATAACAATCAGACTGACGGTGGCGGCCGCGGAGGCTACACTTACTCATGGAACAACCTTGATGCAACGGTAACGGGACCGAATAATGCGGCCTGGGGCGGCGATAACCGTCGCAATGAAGGTGGTCAGGGCGGAAGGGCGCTGGATTACTCATCGGGAAGGCTGTTCCTGGGCGGTGGTGGCGGTGCAGGCGATCAGGGTGATGGAACCGATTATGGCGGTGACGGTGGCAACGGCGGGGGAATGATCTTCTTGCTTTGCTACGGTTCGGTAAGTGGCAGCGGTGAATGTATGGCTAACGGCAATGCAGGTCAGGATGCACAGGGTACTCCTCCGTGGAACGGTCACGCCGGCATTGATGCCGGCGGCGGCGGCGGGGCAGGGGGTACCGTGGTGATCAGGGCGCAGAGTATTGCCGCCACTCTGACCATCAGAGCCAATGGTGGGGACGGCGGTGACCAGATCAAAACCAAAACCATCATTGCACCCGCCAACGGTGAGGCCGAAGGCCCAGGTGGCGGCGGCGGCGGTGGTTATATCGCGGTTTCCGCTGGTAGTCCTCTGAGACAGGTCAACGGCGGGGTCAACGGAATTTCCTACGCGCAGACCTCAGCCGATAATGGCGTGGAGGAGTTCCCGCCCAACGGCGCCACCAAAGGTGGTGCAGGCATTGGTAATGCCCTCGTATCTTTCGTTACCCTTATGGCAGCAGGAGATTCAGTCTGTCCGGGTGATACAGCCATACTCACCGCCTGGTGGAATGGCACACCCCCTCCGGGAACCCAGATCCAGTGGTTTGATCAGGAGGTGGGAGGAAACCTGCTGGGTACGGGAGATACGCTGTGGCTCGGCAATCTCAGTGATACGACTGTGGTATATGCAGGGGCGTGCCCCGGAACATACCGTATCGCGGTGAACGTGATCGTTTATCCGGCTGGTGCTGAAGCGGGGCCCGATCTGTATTTGTGCAATGGTTCATCAGACACCCTTCAGGCGTCTGGTGGTATCAGCTATCTTTGGACACCGGTGACTTTCCTGAGTGATTCATCCATCGCGAATCCTGTGGTCAGTGCACCGGTCACAACGGAATACTTCGTATACGCAACGAATAGCTATGGTTGTCCCGGTCTTGACTCTGTTATGGTTTTTGTGAATATGGTCGTTGCAGGTATTTCCAATGACACGGCGATATGTGAAGGAAGCACTGTGCTTTTGAAAGGTGCCGGCGGGACTGATTACCTCTGGAGTACAGGGGATACAACAGCTACTGTAAGTGTGATTCCTCTCGTTTCGCAAACCTATTTTCTTACAGTCAGCACGGGAAACTGCTCCGATACAGCCTCGGTCAGTATTACCCTTAATCCTTTGCCCGTTCCGGATCTTGGTCACGATACCGCATTCTGTGAGGGCGGCAGCCTGCTGCTCGATGCCGGATATCCGGGTTCTTCATACCTGTGGCAGGATCTTTCCGTTGCGCAGACTTTTCTGGTCAGTGTTGGCGGTACCTATTCAGTTACGGTGACCACACCGGAGGGTTGCAGTGCTTCAGATGACATTCTTGTGCAGGTGCCTGCATGGGCGAAT
>CALGYY010000127.1 GCA_937934705.1 uncultured Bacteroidota bacterium | reverse complement strand
TAATCCCACTCCGGCAACATCCTTTTTCATGGCCTCGTCCCCCCAGATTCGCACATCCTGGAAGCGTATCGCTGAGCTGACACCTTTGCTTTTCCAGGCGACATTCAAACGGGTGCGCTGTGAAATCAGGTGAGCGGGCCAGGTATCGTGATCAGGCAGGTGACGGTAACCGTTTCTGAATTCGTAACGCGGTCGGATCTCTCCTGAAAGTACCAGCTGGGCTTCCAGTTGTACTGAAATCATGCTCAGGAATAGCAGAATAAAAAGTCTGATTTTCACGGCGATTGTTTTAGTTGAATAATCCTTCAAGGTACATCCTGGTCCGTTCTTCTTTCGGGTTTGAGAAAAACTCTTCTGCAGGAGCCTGTTCGACGATTTCTCCCATATAGATAAATACCACATGGTCGGCAATCCTGCGGGCCTGCCTCAGAATATGGGTGACCATAATCACAGCATAATCTTTCTTCAGGCGCACGAACTCCTCTTCGATACTCCTGCTCGACATCGGGTCCAGCGCGGAAGTAGGCTCATCAGCCAGAATGATTTCAGGCTCCACTGCCAATCCTCTCGCAATGCAAAGGCGTTGCTGCTGCCCGATCGACAGCCGGCCGGCCGGTTCGTTCAGGCGGTCTTTGACTTCGTCCCAAAGACTGGCCTTCCCGAGGTAATGCCTGACTTTTTCTTTCAGGACGCTTTTTCTTCGTTCACCATGTATCCGCATACCATAAGCCACGTTATCGAAAATGCTCATCGGTAAGGGATAGGGTCTTTGCGAAACCAGTCCCGTTTTTCTTCTCAGCTCATTCACATCCATGTTGCGGTCGAGAACGTCCTGTCCATTCATCATGATGGAGCCACTAAGCTTCACATCCTCATGCAGGTCGGTGAGCCGGTTGATGCAACGTAAAAGGCTTGTTTTTCCGCAGCCTGAAGGTCCCAGGAGAACGGTGATCTTTCTGTCGGGAATGCTCAGGTTGATATTTTTCAGGATATGCTGACCGGAGTAATGCAGATTAAGATTCTGTATTGAGAGTATAGGATCCATTGAATCAGAATTTGATGCGTCTTTTTTCATACTTATGCGAAAGCCAGCGTGCAAGCAGACTGATGATCAAAATAATCAGGGTGAGAACAACAGCTGCAGCAAAAGCGCGGTCTCTGACCTCGGGGATGGGACTGCTGAGCTGAAAGAAGATGGCCAAAGGAAGAGTCGCTGCCGGCTGGTCGGGCGAGGTCGGGATGTGATCTGTATAACCGGTGGTAAAAAGTACGGCGGCTGCATCTCCAATGGCCCTTCCGAAGGAGAGCAGAATGGCGGTAATGATTCCGGGCATGGTTTGTTTTACCAGTACCCTGAAAGCCGTTTGAGTGCGGGTGGCGCCGAGAGCATATGACGCTTCTGATAAACCCGGCGAGACTGACCGCAGCACTTCATCGATGGCCCTGATCATGATCGGAAGGATAAAGAGAGCAACAGTTACGATCCCAGCCAGCAGAGAGGTGCGCATTCCCAGCAATATCATCATACTGAAAGCAAACGCCCCGTAAACGATAGAGGGGACACCCCACAGCAGATCAAGGAAAAAGCGGGCGGCGGCGGCCATGCGGTCATGTCGTGCTGCATAGACATTAATATATAAGGCCGCAGGAATCCCGATGATCATGGCCAGCAGTGTGGCTCCGGCAGAGAGGTATAGTGAACCAATGATGGCGTTCAGAATGCCGCCTTCCTTTCCATAGTAAAACCCTCCTTTGGGGATCTGTGAAATCATGTCCCATGAAAGTGATGGCAGGCCGCGTATCAGAATGCTCAGAATGATCAGCCCGAGTACCAGCACAATGCTTAGCGCGGCAAAGCGCATGATCCAAAGCATGACCCTTTCTTCAGCTTCTTTTGTTTTCATTTCAGTGTTCCTTTTTGCTTCATTTCATATCGGGTGATAAAAAACCGCGAAGCCAGGTTGAATAGCAAAACGATCACAAAGAGTATGAGAGCAGCAAACATCAGTGCTGCATCATAGCGGGGAATAGACAGCATCTCCCCGTAGTTATTCGCGATCAGGGATGGCAGAGGGTAAGCAGGATCAAAGACCGACGCGGGTACTTTCGGAACATTTCCTATGACCATCAGAACTGCGATAGTTTCTCCGAAAGCGCGCGATAAACCAAAAACTACTGCTGAAGCCAGTCCCGGTGCGGCCTTCCTCATAATCACTTTTTTAACACTTTGCCATCTTGTTGCACCCAGGGCCATGGAAGACTCTGTCAGCTCTTCCGGAATTGATCGCATCACTTCAATCATGATATTCAGGATAAAGGGAATGATCATTACGGCCAGTACCAATGCCCCGCTTAGCAGCGTGTACCCGGAAGTACTCACTCCAAACATCGGCGCAATAGTATCAGATACCAGGGGAACGATCACCAGTATGCCCCAAACCCCGTAGACCACTGAAGGTATGCCTGCCAGAATGTCGATAATGGGGTGCATCAGCCGGAGCGTCCTTTTACGCGCGTAATGCGTGAGATAAATGGCCGTGAGCAAGCAAAGCGGAGTGGCAATCAGAAGGGCCATCAGGGTAACATACACAGAACCCGCAATGAAAGGCAGAAATCCGAAACTTCCCCTGACCGGCTTCCAATCGGAACCCATTAGAATATCTACTATCAGATTGTCCTGAAACAGCGGGGTTGATTTCGCAATAAGCCCATAAGCGATCAATACGGGCACAATAAGCACCAGCACCATGCTTCCGAGCATCCATAGCCAGGCGGCCTTATCTCTGATTTTGCTGAATGGCCTCACCCGATCAGTTCAGCTTTGTGATTTCACCTGAAAGCTGCTCTTCCGGCAGTTCAACGTATCCTGCCTCATGGATGAATTTCTGGCCATCAGTCAGTACCCACCTCAGAAAGTCCCGGACCACAGCCCTTTCAGGCTTTCCTTTTGAGACGAAATACAGATCCCTTGCCGGGGGCGAAGGATAAAGACCGCTTTTTATGGCGGCTGTCAGCTCGTCCATGGTCGAATAGAAATTCTCTGAGGAATCGATCAGGCCGTTTTCATTCAGGTCAATGGGGATCACTTCAAGACCGTCGTATTTTTTCCGGGTACTCACGTCGTAAACATAGTTGAGGTTGTTATAGCCGACAGCATTCTTGTCTTCCTTAACGGCGGAGGCCATGCCCGGGTCACCAAAAACACCGGTACCGATCAGATCTTCCTGGTGAACACCGAGGTAAAGGGCCCACATCTCAGCAGCACCGCAAGCATCAGAACGCGTAAATACATTGATATGGGAGGGCCCGCCCTTTCCGCTCATACGTTCCCAATTATTCAGATTGCCCTTTACAAACATCTTTTCAAAATCCGAACGTTTCATCCCATGACTGCGCAGGTAGTCCATCATAGGATTCCGGCTGCTCACTGTGGCCAGAACAGCATCACGGGATACAGCCAGCGGCCAGGCTCCTTTGTCGAGCTCTTCTCCGGTAACCTCCCTTGAAAACATAGCCAGATCGACCATACCGGCCAGAACATCGGCCATGCCTTTTCCCGCACCACCGGCCGAGATATTGATCCTGACTTCCGGATGGAGCTTCTGATATTCTTCTGCCCATCGGGTGGCCATGGGATATAGGGCAAAGGCTCCGGAAACCGAAATATCCCCACTGATGCTGTCCTGATCAGCGGCGGCTTCATTTGAGGATGAACCGCACGAATTGCTCAAAACTGCAAAGAGAACGCTGCCCAAAAGCAAAACTATAAAACTCCCTTTTTTAATCATTTCAATTGATATTTAGAATGTTAGACCTTCGTGATGGATGGGTTTGCGCCACAAATATACATAATCTATCGGTTTTGTAGAGTTTTGTGAAAATATTTTCGGTTACTATTTCTATACTGCCGGTATAGAATCAAAATGAGTTAATAGGGTTGTGCGTCTTTAATTATGTGTAAATTTGATTGAAAATTTCATCTGTTATGAAAAGAACAGCAATGTACCTGGTATTCCTGCTTAGCGCTCTGGTGATGTCCTGCGGATCCTCTTCGGATCAGATGGAGCAGGCGAAAAAAATGTCGGCCGAGCAGAACCATGAAGAGGCCATCAGGTTGTATACGATTGCCATTGAAGGCGACGGACGGGATCCGGAACCCTGGCACCAGCGCGGAGTGGAAAGAATGAAGATCGGACGCCTGCAGGATGCAGAAGCTGATCTGACCTATGCCATCATGCTCGACGGGAATAAATCAGAGTCATACTATCAGAGAGCTCTGGTCAGGTTCAAATCGGGCAAGAATAAGGAATCGATGGCCGATATTAATAAAGCGATACAACTGGAGAAGAGTTCGGCTGATTATTATTTATTCAGGGCCGTGTTACTGGCTCTGAAAGGCAGCAACAGCGAGGGAGTGCTTGATCTTGATTACGCGATCAGTATCCGGCCTGCTTCTGCAGTCTTATATTATTACCGCGGACGTATGCAGCAACGATGTAATGAAACCGACGAGGCGATCAGCGATTATACACAGGCACTGAAGCTCGACGGGAAGAACCATCTCTGTTATCATTGGCGTGCCCGGGCACACATCAGCAGAGCAGAAATGAAGGCTGCGGAGTCTGACCTTGCAGAAGCTCTGAACCAGGTGAACAAAGCAGCCAAAAAATATCCGGATTCTTCCCTTCTGTATTATTATTCGGGCTATTACAAAGCTCAACTGGCCGGCCTTTTTACGAAGAAGTCCTATGAGAAGTACAGGACTTCCTGTCTGGAAGATTTTGAGAAGGGCGGTGAAATCTCGGCAACTTCAGGTCTGGAGTATTACCTGGTGGCAGAGGCACTGTTTTACCTGGGTGACTACACGGCCGCTGAACAGGAATTCATGAACTCTATTGAATCGCAGGTGGCCAGTACAGACGACCTGGTGAACGAGGCCAGCGCGTGGCTGGGTTTGGGAAACTGTGCTTTTGGCAGGGAAGATTTTGAAACCGCGATTGTTAACTACACCAGGTGTATTGAACTGGAGGGTGGCGACGTGTCCACAGCTTATTCGAACCGGGCGTGGTGTAAGTACAGGAAGAATGACCGGGACGGAGCCTGTGCGGATTACAAAATTGCCATTGCCCTGGGTGACCCATCCGCAGAAGAAGCCCTTGAGCACATAGGGTGCACCAAGACTGTGGTCAGAAAATAGTCAGGCTTTATATTTTTCGTTTCTGAGCAGCAATCAGTTTTGATTCCCGCTTCAGTATCCCTGCAATGGTGGTCTTTTTAAGCAGGCGGACAGACTCATCCCTGACTTCCTTAAAGATGTTGCGTATGCCGCAGGTTTCCTCATCCTTACAGAAATGACACGACTCATAATACTTGTAGGCAACGCAGGGAACCAGAGCTATGGCTCCCTCAAAGAAGCGAATGATATCCGCAAGGTTTATGTCGTCCGGTGATTTGATCAGGTAGTATCCCCCACCCTTTCCCTTTTTGCTGCTTACGATACCGAAATTCTTCAGCTCAAGAAGAATCACCTCCAGGAATTTCTTCGGGATACGCTCTTCGGAAGCAATTGTACTGATCAGCAGTGGTCCCTGCTGGTATTGCCGGCCCAGGCGGACCAGGGCAACTATAGCGTATTGTGTTTTTTTTGACAGCATGCTCTTGAATTCCTGCCAAAAATAGTCTTTTTCTTTAAGCTGGAAAAGGCAATGAGCATGCGGAGTTTCCCTGAGGACTTCCCTTGCTGCGAAATTGTTTAAATTTGCAGAACAATTGTGAAAACATGAAAAAGATTCTGACACTTCTGGTAATCATTATTTGCTTTGTTACGGAAGCAGAGATTACTACTGCTCAAAGTATCCAGGTGATGAAAGCCGATGGAACTGTGCAGGAAGTCAATGCTGAAGGCATTTTCTACAACCTGGGCAAGTCACAGCTGATCATTGATGTCCAGGTCACCAAAATCGAAAGGATCAAAGGTCCGTATGCTGAATTTGCAGGGAAATATCTCGGGCTGACCAACGTCATTACGCAAAACGCCACATCCTATGAATTGAATTCTATCAGTGTACGTTCGGTAAATATCCCGGACCCTGAGCAATACTATTATGTCATCCCCGGCGACAAGGGTGGAAAAGTGGCATCTGGTTTCCTGCTTGAATTGAGTGAATCCGGGATACTGCTGGGAACCGGCGGTCAGTATGCAGACTATCAGAATGCCGGCGGTTACTCTCCAGCCATGGAAGAAGAAAATGTGTATCCTGATGTTTTCAAGTATTTTTCTGACCTGAACCTTTTTGAGCAGGTGGATACCATCATAGAGAGGATCAATATCGATACTGCTACCATTGAGAAAATGGTTTTGAAACGCACCCTGGTGGAGAAGACCCCTGAACAGAAGGCCCGTGATGCAGCGGACTTCATTATGAAAGTGAAAGAAAACCGCCTTAACCTGATCAGTGGTTACCAGGAGGTGAACTATGATAAGGAAACATTTACGCTGATGAATCAGGAACTGGAAAAACTTGAAAACGAATACCAGAAGCTGTTTACGGGACTCACCTTCACGAAGACACTGGAGTACCGTTATCATGTGGTTCCCATGGAAGACAGGCCATCAGATACCATCGACCTCTTCCGTTTCTCTGAGCTCCGGGGTGTGCTGGATACTTCTAATGCCAATGGCAAGCTGGTCAGGATGTGCATCAACAGCACAGGGCATACGTCAGCGGTCAAAGAATTCATCAGCAGGAAGCCTCAGGATAAAGTGAAATACCGCGGATTTTTCTACCGAATGCCCGAGTATGCTATGGTCAGCATTTACATGGGTGACAGGCTCAGGCATTCCGGTCAGATACTGATCTCTCAGTTTGGTCCGGTCTGCTATCTGCCCGCACGAAAAGCCAAGCTGGGCATGTATCCCGGCACGTCTTCCATCCGCAATATTATATTCGAATAATCGAACTAAAGGTAGGATTTCATCCGGTATACAAGATAACCTGTCCATTCATGCAGCAGCTTTTCCAGATCGGAAGAGCACACGTCTGAACTCCAGTCACATTCCTTTATC
>CALGYY010000126.1 GCA_937934705.1 uncultured Bacteroidota bacterium | reverse complement strand
TGTAACCTTCTGATCCGTAGTCAGATGCTCTATTCAGTTGAGCTACGGAGCCTTTTAAAACGGCTGCAAATATACGAAATTATTTCAGACTACAAAGCCGAATAAAAAACCCGATTTATTATGGCGGGAAAGATTCAAAACTGTATGCATGCGGATTTTGATCTGCAATCAGATGCTCTATTCAGTTGAGCCCTGCCTGCCGGCAGGCAGGTACGGAGCCCTTGAAAACGGCTGCAAATATAAGAAAATTTATTTGTTCAGAACTTCCCCGAAAAATTGTTTCAGGCTTTGCTGAGCGGCAAAGTAAAAGTAAAGGTACTGCCCGCGCCTTCTGAACTTCGCACGGTCAGGCTGCCCCCGCACTGTTCCACAAACTCCCTGCACAGTATCAGTCCCAGCCCGGTTCCTCTCTCCTTGAAAGTTCCCGGTAAGGATGTTTTGCGGTCGATGCGGAAGAGATCGGTCAGGGTTTCCTCCGACATCCCAACGCCTGTATCGGTGATCTCACAGTGCTGCAGACCGTCACGGTTAATCAAACTGATGTTGATGCTACCGCCCTTGTGCGAATATTTCACCGAATTGGAGAGCAGGTTCCTGACAATGGTTCGCACCATATTCCGGTCAGCGAAAACCGGAGAAGGAGAATCGGAAAGACTGATGCTGACCTCTTTCTCAAGAATCAGCAAGCGCATAGAAGCAATGGCTTCCTGCCAGCATTCTTTCAGATCAGTCATCTCCGGCTGGTTCTGTATTGTGCCGGTTTGCGAACGGGCCCAGTCGAGCAGGTTCTCCAGCAGCTTATGTCCCTCCAGAGTGGAATGCATGATGTTCTCAGAGTATTTCAGCAAACGCTCATGATTCTGAGGCTGATCCTGTATGGTCCGGATCAGCATTTCCGCACTTCCGATGATGGCACTTACCGGACCCTTGAGGTCATGGGCAATGATGGAGAAGAACTTATCTTTCGTCTGATTCAAAACTTCAAGCTCGCGGGTCCTTTCCTTCACCATATCGTTCAGGTGTGTATTCAGCTCCTTCAGCTCCGCCTCGGCCTTCTTCTGCTCATTAATATCCTGTACAGCACCGTAAATCCCTTTCAGACACTCTTCCTTCTCATCCCACAAAGGATGGGCGTATACCCTCACCCAAACCACATCCCCGCTCTTCTTCAGCGTTCTGATCTCGGTCACCACCTGCTGTCCATTATACAAACGTTCCATATCACGCTGATCAATCCAAAGGTCATCAGGATGCAGCGCTGCCCGCCAGCCCCCCATCGCTTTGTACTCATCCATAGTGTAACCGGTAATGCGTTCAAAGGCTCCGGCCACCCAGGTCAGACTCAGGCGCCCGTCAGGCATCAGCATGGTTGAAAACATATAATCACTGGTCACCCTGCTGATCAAACGGTAACGCTCCTCATTCTGCTCAAGTTCAGCATTCAGCTTCAGCATGTTCTCCTCAGCCGCCTTGCGGGCACTGATATCTCGCACGATAGCCTGCAGATAATAGTCATTGGCATATTCGTAGCGGTTCAGGCTCACCTCCGCGTAAAAATCCTCTCCGCTTTTTTTTCGGTGGACCCATTCGAAGAAAAGAGGCATGCCTGACATCGCCCTGTTGATCAACTCGCGGGCTTTCTCCAGACTGTTGCGCCCGTCGGGCTGCATTTCAGGGCTGAATGCGTAAGGCTGACGCCCCACGATATCCTCATATTCACAACCAAATAATTTCAGCGTGGCAGGGTTACAGTCAATAAAAACATCCTGGTGCATGATAAAAATAGCATCATGCGCAGCCGTAAACAAGGTCCTGAACTTCGCCTCACTCTCCACCAGCTTGCGATCCGTTTCCCAGCGACTGGTGATGTCCCTGAAGATCGACTGATAAGTGCCATCCGGCATGCGCTTGGTATGCATCTCAATCACCCGGAGCTCGCCATCCTTGCGCAGGAGTTTCCGCTCACGCGTCAAGGTTTGCCCCTGATTAAGCAAATCATAACGCAGAGGCTCACGCTCACGCTCCTCCCGTGTGAATAGATCAGCCATGTTCATTCCAATCAGTTCTTCCATAGAATAACCCGTCAGAACACAGGCTTGTGAGTTCACCCCAATAAAATTCCCCTTCTGATCCCCATGGAAGATCCCGTCAACCGCCTGCTCTATCAGCATCCGAAAACGTTCTTCGGTCTGACGCAAAGCCATTTCCGGATTCGCTTCAGTCTTCTTTCCAAAGGTTTTCCTAAGATTCATTTTAGTCTACAGAGGTCATGTCAGGATTTACAGCGTGTAAAAATAGAAAAACATTTCAGCATACAAAAAAATTATTTTTGTTATTACAATATTTAATATGATAATAGTTATATATTTTGATACGGCCATATCTGCCGGTATCATTGAATATGCCGGCGATCGGGAGGATGAAAATCATTAAAGAGAAGACTCCGCCATCAAGCGGTACTCCCGGCGGTACATCTGCATCACTTTCAGGGTGCGTTCCTGGTAACTGGAACCAAAATCAGGATCTCCGGGTTTGATGCGGGGAAGTACCCGGAGCGAAAATCTGCCCCGTTTCAGGTAAAACGGTCTCGGTGAGTTGATGCTGCCTGTTCCGTGAAGTAATACGGGAAGGATGTCTGCCTGCAGCTTCTCTGCCAGGTAGAATGCGCCCTTGTGAAAACGTTCAATCCTTCCGCTTCCCCAACGCACACCCTCCGGAAAGATCAGGATCTGGTAACCTTTGGCCAGCCACTTTCGAAATTCATCGAGGTAATTCTCCAGTCCGCGCTCAACTGAAAAAATATCGATATACTTACCTATAAAAAAACGAAACATGCTGTTTTGCGACCAGTTATTGGTGACAATCAGGATTTTTGACGAAAGCATCAGGGTCGCCGGCACATCCAGAATGGATTGGTGATTCGCGATCATGACCGCGGGTTTTGAAAAATCCTCTTTCAGCGGATTGATCATCCGGAAGCGGATGTTCATATGGGTGCGTATGATAAGGCTTGCATACCACCATAACAGCAGCTTGTACAGCCGCCGCCTCTCCCTTTCATCCGGCGGAGGCGGAAGGAGGATGAGGAGGGTGAAGATCTGACTGGACGAAAGAAAGAAAAGAAACGACAGCGCCGCTTTGAACCAGTCGCGCTTACGGATACGGGCAGTTTGTCGTCGTGTATTTTTCACTTAAAGAAGCGCAAAAATAGTAAAATATATGGCCCTCTGCAGGTGCCGGGTCAGACTTCTCATATTTCAGCGCTTTTCATTACTTTTGCACCCCATTTGACCCATGACAGCTTTCATCATCATACTCGCCTCCCTTGCACTGCTGATCCTGATGATCATCCTGCTGATCATCGTCCCCTCACCTTCAGTTCAGAAATGTGCATTGGAAGAAAAGGAAGTGCTCATCACCGGTGAACAAACCTGCCGGCTGGAAGGGAACTGGATGAGACGCAGCAAGAGCGGGCTATGGGAACTATATGTCAAAGGCTCACCCTATGAGCGTGGACTCGCCACAGGCAAGCTGACCCGTGAGCTCATGAAACGCCAGGAGTCGCTCTTTGTGGAGCAGATCACCCGCCTGATCCCGTCGAAAATCTACCTGAGCTTTTTGAAAGTGCTGGTGGCCCTCATGAACCGAAGGCTATACAAACATATTGGTCCTGAGTATTGCAGCGAGATATACGGTATCTCCCGCTCGGCACCGAAAGAATTTTCCTTTGTCGGCCCGGCCTATCTGCGTATGCTGAATTACCATGCGGCCCACGATATTGGTCACACCCTGCAGGACATGCACCTGGTAAAATGCACTGCCTTTTCAGTATGGGGCGATAAAAGTGTGAACGGAGAAATCTTCACGGCAAGAAATTTTGACTTTTATGTCGGTGATGAGTTCAGCAAAGAAAAGATCATTTGTTTTTGTGAACCTGAATCCGGCCACCGCTTTGCCACCATTACCTGGGGGGGGATGATCGGGAGTGTTTCGGGGATGAATGAACATGGACTGGCTGTGACGGTCAATGGAGCCAAAGCCGAGTTCCCCACGGGGTCGGCCACACCCATCTCCATATTGGTGAGGGAAATCCTGCAATATGCCCGCAATATTGATGAAGCCTGGCAGATTACCATTAAAAGAAAGATATTTGTTTCAGAGTCGCTGATGATCAGCTCTGCAGAAGACGGTAAAAGTGTCCTCTTTGAAAAGTCACGTTTGAGGACCGTCAGGTATGAGAGCGGCACTCATCAGCTGATCTGCACCAATCACTTCCAGAGCCCGGAGCTCGCCGCTCATCCTTCCAATCAAAAGTATATGCGTGAAAGTCCATCGCCCTATCGTTACCGCCGGGTGGAGGAATTGCTTTCCCAGCAGGATCGTTGCGGTGCCGGAGAACTTGCGGACATCCTCAGAAATAAACTGGGCCTGGAGGATCGTAACATCGGAATGGGAAACGAAAAGGCCGTTGACCAGATGCTGGCCCATCACTCAGTGATATTTAATCCCTGCAGCAGGAAATTCTGGATTTCAAAAGGACCTTACCCTGAAGGCGCCTATCAATGCTACGACCTCAGGAAGGTCTTTGCATCGGGGAGCAATGCAGATGAAAAACAGGAAATCACTGAGGCTTCCCTTGAAATCCCCGACGATCCGATATTGTCGTCAGTTGAGTGGAACAACTGGACGCTTTATAAAAAATACGTGGGGCGTTACACGGATAAGAGTGTTCCGGATCCCGACCCTGAAACCGATGATGCGGCATTTATTGCGTCCAATCCTGAGTTGTTTACTGTTTATTCGGTGCTGGGCGACCATTATCTCGGCAAGGGAGATGTTCAGCGTGCAGCAGAATATTACAGAACGGGGCTGAGCAAGGATATACCCAATCTGAACGAGAAAAAGCAGATGGAAAAAAGACTGCTGAAAGCGGAGAAAAAGAAGGCGCAGTCAGGAAATTCACAACCAAAACACGGCTCCCATGCTTAAGATCAACAGGGAGTCACAGGAAAGGATGCGTGCGCTGGGGATCTGCGTGATCATCCCTACTTTCAATAACGAAAAGACGCTTGGACAGGTCATCCTTGATGTACAGGAATACTGTGCAGACGTGATTGTGGTGAATGACGGTTCCACCGATGGCACGAATTCCATTCTAAACGGGATTCAGGGCATTCAGGTCCTTCATCTTCCAAAAAACAAGGGCAAAGGCGTGGCCATGAAAAAAGGCTTCCGTCACGCCTATGGGCAGGGGTTTCGCTATGCCATTACCATTGACTCCGACGGTCAGCATATGGCAGAGGATCTTTTGAACTTCACCGCTAAGATCGCCCGGCACCCCAACTCCATCGTGATCGGTGCCCGCAATATGATGGTGGATAACGTGCCGAAGAAAAGCAGTTTCGGAAAGCGCTTTTCCAATTTCTGGTTCCGTTTCGAAACGGATAAAAAAGTTCCTGACACCCAATCGGGCTATCGCCTGTACCCGCTCCGCCAGGTAGCCCGTATGCGTTATTTTACGAGGCGGTATGAGTTTGAGATTGAGGTACTCGTTCGCTGTGCATGGAAAGGCGTGCGGATTACCTCCATCCCTGTAAAAGTGTATTACGCCCCCCGTGAAGAGAGGATCAGTCATTTCCGGCCGTTCATTGACTTTACGAGGGTCAGTATACTGAATATCGGGCTTGTACTCATCAGCCTGCTGGTGGTCAGACCCTTTAAATTCCTGAAGGCCCTCAACAAAAAGAACATTAAAGATTTCTTTTACAAACACGTGCTGGCTCCCGGGGAAAGCAACTCCAAAAAAACCATCTCCGTAATGGTCGGCGTTTTTCTCGGAATATTCCCCATCTGGGGGTGGCAGATCGCTGCAGCGATTTTTATCTCCGTGTTTTTCAAGCTGAACCGCATGATCACCATCGTTTCCAGCAATATCAGTATTCCGCCCATGATCCCGGTGATTGTGTACGGCAGTTAT
>CALGYY010000125.1 GCA_937934705.1 uncultured Bacteroidota bacterium | reverse complement strand
GGTCGAAACCGCGGGCCGGCGCGGGCGTGAATCAAGCAAAAGTGGAAAAGAAAAAAACAAAGACTTAAATGACCTTGATACTCAATATTACCTGAATCAAAGGGAAAAGAAAAAACAAGGTTCGGGAGCGGAGGACTCCCGAACCCCTGACAAGCAAAAGATCATCAGAAACCTTTATCCTCAGTGCTGTTGCGAAGTTGAAGAGAAATACGCAATCACAGGCATAAAAGCGATCATCCGAAAGTTTTTTCAGGAAAATCATCCGTATCCTGAAAACAGGAAAATTACCTGCTCAAAACAGGAATTCTTCTGTTTTGGGGGAATCAGGCGGCCTGTACTTTTGCCTCACAGACAATCATTAAAACCATGAACCATGAAAAACATGACGCACCTTCCCCCTCAAAGCGGGGTTTATCCCGCTGAAACGCCTCCTGTTGCCTATTCTTCAGCATAGGTCATTCCACAAGAGTTCAATCATACAATTCTTTATCTGAAGGCGCTGAACTTTTGTGCCCGGAGGTGTCCGACCAATGCCTTCACATTCCTTAATCGCAAAACAACAATCACAAAATCCAATTACAATGAAAACAAAAATGCTTTTCATCTCCGCCTTTCTGTTTTTTCTGCTCAGCCAGAGCAGTACGGCGCAACCTTTATCCGGAATTTATACCATTGGTGGTATCTCTGCAGATTATCTGAACATTAATGCGGCCGTAAGTGCCTTAAGCACCAATGGTGTCAGCGGTCCTGTCGTGTTTAACATCAACAGCGCCACCTACAATGAACAGGTCAGCATACCCCAGATTACGGGTGCCAGCTCAACGAATACCGTTACATTCCGGTCACTAACAGGCGACAGTACCAGTGTCACGGTGACCTATGCAGCCAGCTCAGCGGCCCAGAATTATGTGATCAGTCTGAACGGCGCTGACTATATCATCCTGGAGAAGATTTCCATCCAGGCTACCGGGGCACTTTATGCAAGAGCCATAGAGATCACCGGCGGTGCGAATGTCAATATCATCCGCAATAACGTCATCAGCGGAAATATCATTACATCAAACAGTGAGGATTATGCCGTGATTTACAACTCAAGCCTGTCGACCGACAACAACAACCTCATCATGTCAAACGTGATCAATAACGGATCCTATGGGATCTATTACTTCGGCGAATCCACGTCTGCTCTGGAAAATGGCACAGAAATAATTGATAATAATATCAATAATCAATATTTCTTTGGAATTTTTATGCGGTTCCAGGATTCGCCTATAATCAGTGGGAATATTCTGAACAACAACCTGGCATCCTCCAATTATTACGGGATTGAATGTCGTTTTTGTCAGAACGATCTCCGGGTAGTCAGGAACAGGATCACCAAGACCGGGAACGGTGGCATGAGGGGAATTCATATTTACTCCTGCACCGGAACCGCATCACATCCTGGAATTATTGCAAATAACTTTATCAGTTTTCAGAGTATGCTGACTTTCGGCATCAACTCCGAGGGCAACAGCTATCAGAAGTTTGTTTTTAACAGTGTTTCATTCACCGGTAATTACTCTACAAGTAAACTCTTCGTTGTTATGGCCACCACAAGCAATGTTGAGATCAGGAACAACATCCTGGCGAACAACGGTAACGGTCACGCCCTGTTTTGTTATGTGAACTCGGGATTCACTCTTGACTACAACGATTTATACACCAACGGCACCAACCTGGCCAACATCAATTCAACCAATTACACGGATCTGGCCTCATGGCAGGCTGCAAGTTCGCAGGATCCCCATTCCATTTCACTTGACCCGCAGTTTATCTCCGCCACTGATTTGCATACCTCTTACGACACGCTTAAAGCCGGAATCCCTGTACCTGAAGTGACAGATGATATTGACGGTGAATTGCGTGATGCTGTGACCCCCTGGATAGGCGCTGACGAGAATGTAATCCCTCCGGTCGTTATCAGCAGCTTTCCCTGGCTCGATGACTTTGAAAGCGGGCAGGGGGCCTGGATGTCAGGTGGCACCCTTTCTTCCTGGCAATTCGGAACGCCGGCTGGTACCGTGATTAATCATGCTTCATCAGGCACAAATTGCTGGGTAACCAATCTGACCGGGAACTATAACCATAATGAAAATTCATATGTAGAGAGTCCTTATTTTGATATGAGTCAGCTGCAATCACCCATTATTGAGCTGGACATCTGGTGGAACTGCGAGATCACCTATGATGGCGCCGCCCTGCAGTATTCAACAGACCTCGGGAATACGTGGAACCATGTCGGGACCTTCGGGGATCCTTTTAACTGGTATACATATCACACTGTTACGGGCTTAATGTTTGCCGGCAACCAGAATGGCTGGTCCGGAAGGATCGCGACCGGGAATGGCTCCAATGGTTGGAGGACAGCCAAACACGCCATTCCGAATCTGGCCGGTAATCCCATGGTTAAACTGCGAATCGTTTTTGGTTCTGACGTCTCCGTCGCCGATGAAGGATTCGCATTTGATAACGTCAGGATTTATGACCATATTGACATTGCCGTCGGGACGCTTATGCATCCGGTTTCTTCATGCAATATGAGTAACGAACACATCAGCCTGTCGATCATTAACCAGGGAGAAACCACACTTCGTGCGGGAGACACCATTATAGCAGCTTATGATAAAGGCATCAGCCACGGGGAGGAATTTCTTGTTCTCACGTCTGATCTCGCCCCGCTGGACAGCATCATCTATACCTTTTCTTCTACTGAAGATTTCAGCACCAACACCCTCTATACCGTGATTACCTATGTTTCTGTTCCCCACGACATGGTCCGCACGAACGACACCCTGATTTCCATTGTTGAAAACTACGCTGAACCCTTTGTCAGCCTGGGCGGGCTTAATGATACCATATATACCGGTTTCCCTTATCTGCTTAATCCCGGAGCCGGTTACGCCTCTTATCTCTGGCAAAACGGATCTGGTGGGCAAACCTGTATTGCGAACAATCCGGGCTGGTATAGTGTTACTGTCAGTAATAGTGACGGGTGTCTGGCCACAGATTCCGTATATCTGGTGAGCCTGACAGGCATTGAAGATGCAGCCGCCACTACAGGAATAAACGTTTATCCGAACCCCACCGGAGGCATTGTACACCTGGAGGCCTCAGGTATTCAGACTGCCGAGATTCTGGATCTGAACGGAAGACTGGTGATCTTAATCGATGGCTCAGAGCAATCTGCCGGTATGATCAGTCAGGATCTCGTATCAGCCACTATTGATCTTTCAAACCTGAATGATGGGGTTTACTTTCTGAAAGTGAACTGCAGACAAACTGTTCATTACTCGAGAATTATACTGCACAGATAGAGTGTTTTCAGGTTTGTGGATTGTTTGTAAGCGGGTTGTTCTCAACAGCCCGCTTTTCTTTATAATCTGATCTGTTCATCGCTGATTTTGAGCCGTGAGCCTGCCACTTGCCATTGATCCGCGATCTTTATGTATCTTTGCCCTTCCGATGCAATAAAAAGCGGATTAACAAGTTAATCATTGCGCCCGAGAGGGCTGACAGAACAAAACGGCAAATCCATGGGCTTTTTTCGTTTTTTCAAGAGCAAGTACTTTTGGATACATACAGGTCTGGCCATCGTGCTCAGCATTTTTATCCTTTGGTTTACCCTGAAGGCTTTGGATATTTATACGCTTCACGGCAGCTCCATTGATGTCCCGGATTTCGCGGGCAAGCATATCAGCGAATTGGATGATTATGCCGACGATTATGATGTGCGCTATGAAATTATCGACTCCATCTATGATTTCCGTCTGGAGAAAGGCAGTGTGGTGATGCAGGATCCTGCAGCAGGTACCAGGGTTAAGGACAACCGTAAGGTGTACCTCACTGTGGTTGCCCTTCAGCCTGAACAGGTGGAAATGCCGAACCTGATCGACCTCACGCTGAGACAGGCCACGGCCATGCTGGAAACCTACGGTCTCATGGTGGGCAAGCTTCAGTATGTCCCTGATATCGCCACTAATGCCGTACTCAAACAGAAATTCAAAGGAAAGGTGATCGAAGAAGGCAGCCTGATCGAAAAAGGATCAAAGATCGATTTGGTGCTCGGACAGGGGGAAGATAACGAGAAAGTGGAGATTCCGGATCTTTACGGAATGAAGCAGGGTGAGGCCATCAAGGAACTGAAAGCCAACAGCCTGAACCTGGGCGAAGAAATTTTTGAAGATGGTGCCGACACCACCGTATCCCGGGTGTACAAAGCCGTTCCTGGATTCAGAAACGTGGTCAGCATGGGAACGACTGTCAAGCTCTATTACCGCTCTGAACGAAAACACGATTTTAAAAACAAGTAAGCCAGCCGCCGATGTTTAAACGTCTGATACTTTCGCTTTGCTTTCCGGGATTCCTGCTGGGAGTTCACGCCCAGGAGATGCTGCTTCCGCTGCAAAGTAATCCGGCTCTGAAATATGCCCGGCAAGGCAGCCTGATCCAACCCAAAGCAGGCAACGGTTATGAACTGCCTTTCATGGACGATTTCTCCGAAGATTCTGTTTACCCTTCAACCGCACGCTGGGAAGATCACTATGCCTTTGTGAACCGCAGTTTCGGCCCGAAACCAACCAGTGTAGGCATGGTCACTCTGGATGCACTCGACGACACCGGCGCCGTTTATTCCTGGGCTACCTCCACACCCTTTCTGGCCGATTATCTCACCTCAGTAAGTATAAGGCTTGATTCTGTCATCAGCGGAACACCCGGACCCATCGTTCCGGCAGACTCCGTCTATCTGAGCTTTTATTACCAGCCTGAAGGTTTTGGTAACCCCCCCGATCCGGAGGATTCACTCATCCTTGAGTTTTATAACCCGGTGGAATCCGAATGGCAGGAAATCTGGGCCATCCCAGGCGAGTCTTTCGAAAACTTCTATGCCCGTTACCAGAGGAATTTCAAACTGGTGATGATCCCCATAACAAATCCCGATTTCTTCAGCAATGAGTTCCAATTCCGTTTCAGCAACTACGCCAGCATCGCCAACAATAACCTCCCTTCCTGGCAAAGCAATATGGATCAGTGGAACCTCGACTATGTATACCTGAACCTCAACCGCAGCAAAACAGACACCGTATTCCCCGATATCACTTTCGTAGAAAGAGCACCATCACTGCTGAAGGAGTATATGCAAATGCCGGCACGACAGTTTACGAATGCGTCGTTGAAGGATACGATGTATATGACAATTTCCAATCTAAATAGCAACATCAACAATATATCATACCGCTATATTGTGAAAGAACTTGGAGGAGGTTTCACCTACACAAAACTGGGCGGTGATTACGATATTCAGCCTTATATTACCTCCGGCTATCATAACTGGCCCTTCCACACCCGGCCGGCGCTGGATTTCACCCTGCCGGTGATGACCAGCGACAGCACGGTGTTTGAGGTCACGCACGCCCTGGGCATCAACGGATGGGCCGATAACAATATCAGCAATGATACCATCAGGCACTACCAGCGGTTCTATAATTATTATGCATATGATGACGGCACGGCAGAGGCCGGTTATGGACTGGCCGGCCCCGGATCCCGCTTTGCTTACCGCTTCACGCTGAACCAGGCGGACACCCTGGGCGCCGTGAAAATGTTCTTCAACCAGACCTTTTCCGATCCTTCATCCAGGTACTTCTATCTGATGGTCTGGGAATCCCTGAGTCCGGAAAAAGTGATCTACAAATCAAGCCGGCTCAGACCATGGTTCAGCGACAGCCTGAATAAGTTCCACACTTATTTTATCGAAGACACTGTGCTGACCCTCAGCGGAACCTTCTATATCGGCTGGCAGCAGATCACCGATGAAGTATTGAATATCGGCTTCGATATGAACACTGATGCATCCGCAAATATGTTTTACAATGCTGAAGGCAGCTGGGAGCCCACTGTTTTCAACGGTTCTGTGATGATGCAGCCAGTGATGGGTACGGCCGGACAATCCAAAAAAGCTGACGGTCCTGACGGAATTGAAGAACTGCAGGCAGAACTTTACCCCAATCCCCTGGGGGTGGGACGCCAGTTGAGCATCTGGCTACCGGACAAATATATGGCCCAGACGCCCGAAGAAAATGTCAGTATAGAGATTTTCAATTACCTGGGTATGAAAGTTTCCGATTTGCCCTGGCGCAGCGTTCTCTCCCTCGATGCCCTCACCCGGGGCTATTACATCCTGCGGATCAACAGTTTTGCCACCGGTGAAAGCTGCACACGCAAACTGCTGATTACAGAATAATCTGCCTCACTTAAGTTTCTCCTTCAGGAGTGCCTCAATCTGGCTGAGCAGATAAGGTCTGGCGATAATGGTCTTATCGGGTCCCAGTAAAAAGAAAGCCGGAGTGAACCATGTGTTATACCTGATGAAGGCTTCACTTTCAACCCCCATGAAATCACAGACATTTATCCACGGCAATGGTTCTGCGCTGAGATGGGCTTTCCAGACCGCAGCATCGGTGTCGACAGCCACAGCAAAGATTTCGAAACCTTCACCGTGATACTTGTCGTAAAGGGCAATCAAACCCGGCATCATCTGGTGACAGTGCTCACACTCCGTGCCCCAGAACAGAATCAGCGTATATGCGGCAGTCACTCCGGAAAGCCTGACCTCCTTCCCGCGGATATCATTCATGCTGATGTCCGGTGCAGGTTTACCCGGCTGCAGGTTCATGATGATCTCTGCCTTTTGAGTATATGCCGATCCGTCAATCCCGCAAGAATTGCTTCCGATATAATTCTGAATAATATGCAAAAAAACCTTCTCCCACTGTGTGTGCTCAAAACTGTTGATTAACAGAGTAAGTGCATATTCCTGCATGTCCGGATAAGGCGCAAATACCTTCATGATCGTGTCAGTGGCGCGGATAAAAGTTGCCGAAGAAGGAGGATCTCCGAAGGTCTGCAGGTAATCTGTCAACAGCATAAAAACCACCTCTGTATTCAGGAGTACCGGATCTTTCAGATCCAGGTTATCGAAAAAGTGGCTCCTCAGGTATTCCAGTCGTGTCGGGTAAGGATATGCCCCCGGGGATTTCAGGTAGGCATAATAATCGGGCGTTTGGTATGCCCGGATCACTTTCGCGGCAAACAAAGCCGGGTGGGTACGTACAAGACTGTCGGCAAATAGCTGAAGGCGTTTATTCAGGGCGTAAGCCTTTCGCTGCATGCTGTCGAGTGCCGGTGTCATTTTGTGACCGCTGGCTTCATACATCGCATCTCCGGTGGAGGCAATCAGGTTGACCGTATCATTAATGCGCTGTGCAAATCTCCAGTAGGCAAAATAAACTTTGTTCTCATCGCTGCTGCTGACCTGCGGTGACAGGTCCGGAAGCATTGTTTCAGATATAATATGTATGTTTTCACTATTAAATATAACATCCGTGAAAAGACTGTCACAAAAAGCCATGCGGTACATCCCGGCAGACCGGTTTTCCGGGATGCTGAAGCGTATGCACTGGTCTTTCACCTGACAACTGTCGATGGCTTCAAGACTGTTACCCCTGATGGAGAGGAGATAAGCTGTCCCTGCCGGCAATCCTTTGATCCTGAACGTCAGCTCATATTGAGCTGAGCTGATCAGGGGTAACAAAAAAAGAACCGTCCACATCCATTTCGCAGGCCTCATTTCCTTGTGTTTTCTGCAAAATTACTAAAGATAACGAAGATTTGAAGGTGGTCATGACGACACTTTTCAGGTATCCTTCTTTGCGGCACGCACGCCTTCTGCAAATTCCTTCTTTTGCTTTATTATCTTTGTCGCATGAAGTTGCTGGTTCTGAATTATGAATACCCTCCCCTGGGTGGTGGTGCCGGTGTGATTTCGCGCCACATTGCCGAGGGGCTCAGGGCCAGGGGACACGAGGTATGGGTGCTGACCACCTGGTATGAAGGCGAGACTGAAATGAGCCTGCCCGGTGAGACCAGTCCCGGGGTTTACCGTCTTCGATCCAGAAGAAAGCACACTTTTCGTTCCGGCCCTCCCGAGATGCTTGATTGGATGAAAGCCTGCAGGCGTTTCCTTAACAAACATCTGACGGAACAGCGTTACGATCTGATCTTCGCGCATTTTACACTTCCCGGCGGCGGTGTAGCAGAATATATCCGACAGTCATACGGAATTCCCTATGTGATCATGAGTCATGGGCATGACATTCCCTGGTTTTTCCCCCGTCAGATGTTTTTCTATCACCTCCTGACATATTTCCGCATCCGTAAGATCTGTCATTCTGCATCTGCCGTTTTTGTGCAGTCACCTGATATGTTCCGCAATGCTGCACGCTTTCTCGGCAGGGGAAAAGCGGGGAGAATCCACCTGATCCACAATGGAGCCGGTTTGGGATTGTTCTTTCCGGATCAGGCCCTGAGGGATCCCGGTTTCACCATCCTTTTTTCCGGACGCCTGGTCAAACAAAAAGGGCCGATGCTTTTCCTGAAGGCCATACGGCTGCTGAAGGAGAAGAGCATCAGCTTCAGGGTGATCGTATCAGGCGACGGGCCCCTGAAGCGGGTCATGGAGAAATTTGTCATCCGACACAACTTATCGGCATATTTTGTTTTCACGGGATGGATACCACGTGAAGAAATGGCAGTGCTTTACCGCAAAGCACATATCATGGTCGCCCCCTCGCTGAACGAGGGTATGTCCATGGCCCTGAACGAAGCCCTGGCGTCGGGACTCTATACCTTCACAACGCCGGTGAGCTGCAATGAAAACCTGATCGTTGAGGGCGTTAACGGGGAGATCGTTGCGACCCGGGATTCATCCGGGCTTGCCAAAAGACTGGAAAATTATTATCATGAAAAGTTTCTGAAAAATTATACGATCCCGGCAGAACACGTCCTGCATTTCAAAAAAGCCTACGCATGGGAAGGGATAGTGGAGGAATACGAATCCGTCCTGCAGAAGATCATCCAATTCCGGTAATCAGGGCTTCACTTCCCAATAAAATTCCGCATTTTCTTCGTGCTGCCGAAGATAACCTTAAACTGCTGACCATCGCGCATCAGCACCTTAAATCCGTTGAACCATACCTTGAAAAAACCGGATTTGATTTCCGCGATCTGATCAACCCTGAGAACCAGGCTCAGTTCATTGGGTATGCACATTTGCCGTACTGTTTCTTCGAGAGCTTCGATTGATTCCGCCCCGGCGGCCTTCTCAGAGATCAGTTTATAGTTTTCTTTCACCAGTCGTTCGAGCGCATAGAAGGCTTTTGATTGCCTGAAGCTTTCCTTAACCTCTTTCCCTGCGACTCCGACATTGTGAACACCGGCCGCAATATTTTTGAATGGATTCAGGGTCTGATCGTCCTTGTATTCATGCTCATGTCCTGTCTCGCCGAAAGCCGTCTCCATCAGATCCATATTGTGCGAAACATTCAGCATTATGAACTTCTTGGTTATAAAGAGGTTCCCTTTATGCTGGTTGGTAATGGCGCCGTCGACACGGATGGCAGATTTAAACAAAAGATAATCGGTGTTTTCCTGGGGTTTCATAACAAGGGTTTTGGCAAATATACAATTCATCCGTATAAAGTCACCTGATTGCTTGAGCTTTGAAGGCGATTTTTTTTCTAATTTAGCCTTCCAAATTCCTGTACCATGAAAGACAAGGCCACAAAGGAAACATTAATACAATCATCGGAACCTGCGGGTGATATTCCCCCGAACCCCAAAAGAAAGATGTGGACCTGGATCCTGGCCCTGGCGCTGCTGGCCGGAGTGATTATGACGTATTCCAACCATTTTAACAATGGCTTCCATTTCGACGATACCCATACCATCAGCCAGAACCCGGCCATCAGATCATTGAGTAATATTCCTGATTTCTTTACTGACGTCAGAACCTTTGGCTCCATGCCCAACAACCTGGGATATGAGCCCATTGTAACAACAAGTACCGCTATTGATTATTATTTTTCAGTCAAAGATCCGCTGAAACTGAACAAAGAAAAAAAATGGGAAGAAGGATTTGTCCCTTTTTACTATCACTGGCCCATGTTCATCATCTACCTCCTGCAGGGGATACTGATGTTCTTTATGATCCTGAAGCTATTCAATATCAGTTATAAACAGGAGTGGAATCTCTGGCTCGTCTTTTTTACTGTGGGCTGGTACATGTTGCATCCCGGACAGGCTGAAACCATCAATTACCTGTGTCAGCGGGCGGAGTCTTTCTCCACTTTCTTTATGATTCTGGGCCTGGTGATGTTTATCTTTTCCAAATTCTGTCGCAGATACTGGCTTTACCTGATCCCTCCTGTCCTGGGTGTGATGTCGAAAGAAACTGCAGCCATGTTCCCGGCTCTGCTTTTCATCTATGTGATGTTCTTCGAGCGAAAGATGTCCATCGCAGATTTCTTCAGAAGGAGCCAGTGGAAAAACACCCGTGCACTGATCGTTACCGTTTTACCGGCTTTTGTTCTGCTATTCGCAGCAATCATGGGAAACCAGCTGTTGCTTTACGTGCAGACCAGCAGTTCAGGAACCTTTAACGCATCCTACGGAAAGGATTATCATTTCGACTATCTGATGACCCAGCCGTATATCCTCTTTACTTATTTCCTGCAGTTTTTCATCCCCATGGGGCTCAGTTCCGACCCAGACCTCGCAGTTTTTGAAAGTGCTGCGGATATCCGGATGTGGATTGGTTTTGTTTTCCTGGCCGGTCTGCTTTATGTCACCGTGATCGCTTCACGCACAGAAAAGGGGCGTCCGATCGCTTTTGGATTGTTATGGTTCCTGATTGCTTCTATTCCCACATCTTTCATTTTTGCCCTCTCACAAGTTGCCAACAGTCACCGTTTGTTCTTTCCCTATGTCGGTCTGGTCATCGCCGTTTCCTGGACCGTATATCTGTTCATACGGAAAATAAAACCCGTTTTTCTTTCTTCCTCCTTTGCCAAGGCTCTTGTGGTCATTGCCGTTCTACTCTTAAGCGCATATGCTTACGGGACCTATCAGCGAAATAAAGTCTGGCTCAATGACGACACCCTCTGGGAAGACATCGTTAAAACAAGTCCCGGCAATGCCAGGGCCCTCATGAATTATGGATTATCAAAAATGGGTAAAGGAGAATTCTTTGAGGCTGAATATTATTACCGGAAATCCCTCAACATCTGGCCCAATTGGACCTATACGCACATCAACATGGGCATTCTGAAAGGCGCAATGGGCGCTACCGCCGAGGCAGAGCAGTGGTTTCTGAGCGCTATCAGGGTGGCCGGAAACAACCAGGAACCCTATTATTACTATGCCCGTTTCCTTTATCAGCAGAAGCGTTACGATCAGGCCATCGCCAATCTGAAAACAGCCGTCCAGATCTTCAGTAATGACATCAAATCACGCAATCTGATGATGGCCATCTATGCAGAGCAGGAGCAATGGGATCTTCTTGCGGCGGTAGCTCAGGAAACATTGCAGATTGTTCCGGGCGAGAAGAATGCGCTTCAATATCTGGAGATGTCGAAGAACCGAAAAGGAAGTCTCCAGACACTGGAAGAGCAAACAAGGAGCAACCCCTCTCCCGAGGGCTACCTCAGCCTGAGCCTGGAATATTACAACCGCGGGGATTATAAAAAGTGCATTGAAGCTTGCGAAGAAGCACTGAAAATCAATCCATCCTATGCGGAAGCCTACAACAATATCTGCTCTGCATATAATGCCATGAAAATGTGGGATGAGGGAATCAAAGCCTGTGAAAAAGCTTTGGAACTCATGCCTGAGTTTGAACGGGCCCGTAACAATCTCAATTACGCTAAAACCGAAAAAGCAAAAGTTTCGGTTCAGTAATCACAAAGATCATCCCGGTGTGGATTGCTCATCCCGCTTTTTCCTTCGCGGTAAAAGATGACGCAGATCCTTCATACTGAAATACTTCGTGTTGAATGCTGTGTGAGAGATCCCGAAAGGGATCATGATGATCACAGAGCAAAATCTCAGGAAAACTGAAAACACAAGGCCTACCGAAGGATCATGTCCGATCAGACCGAATAAGCCAGCGGTAAACAACTCTTCGAGTCCCAGATTACCGGGTAAAATGCGGATGAGACTGGAAATTCGCATCAGCGCAAGCAACGCAAGGAGTGACACCAGCGACAGGCCGAGCCCGAGCGACTTGTTGATCCAAAAGTACATCATGAAAAACAAGAAGAGCGACACCAGCGTAAAAAGGAAATTCATCAGTACCACCTGCCGGTTCAGCAGCATGCTGTTCGACTGCCTGATAACCGAATCAAGATACTTTCTTGCCCTTTCTGCACGGCTGCCGGCTTTCAGCGGGAGCAGTGCCAGCATCATATTCCCCCCGGTCACCAGCAGTGGACTTAATACAAGGGCGAGGGCGATCAGAAAGAGGTGCCATTCCAGGATTTGGGTAACCCATGATGCAATTAAAAAGGCAAGTCCTGAAACAATAAAGGAAAGGTAAAGTGTAACCACAGCCACTGAAAAGCCGTTTGTCGTGTCAACAGCATTCTTTTTCTTCAGAAAATATACCGAGTATAGAAAGCCCCCGTTGGCCGGAATAATATAACCAAACAGGCTCATCGACATCGGCATGAAAAGGATGTCGGTCCAGTGGATACTTTTACCGCTGATGAAGCGCACCAGGTACCACAACTGCCAGCCGGAAACGAAATAACTGGCAAGCGTAAGCAGCAACAGCACTGCCCAGTCACTCCCACCGGCCTGTGAAAAGGTCAGGAAGTACCCGTTACGGTACAGGTAATAAACAATTCCTCCTGTAATGACAACAGAGATTATTATTTTGATTATATGTATTCCGGTTCTTGACAATTCTTATAGTGATGTGATGAACAAATGGTGCCAGACGGCCAATTGGCTGATCTTCCAGCGATCGTACTCAGAATTCTTCAGGGGCAATCCGCCTGTAAACACTCCGGGAAACTGATCCTGCAGATACCGATAATGCTCTGCATTGGCCAGGCTCCAGCCTGTATGCTGCATCCACTCCCTGCCCGGTGTTCCGAAACCGATTTTATCGCGCCGATCCAGTATCTTAGGTATGGTATATTGTCCCAATGCACGCTTTTGCAGCAATTTGTTTTCTCCTTTCCGGATCTTCATCTCTGCGGGAAGCGACAGGAGGAATTCAACCAGGCGGTAATCGAGATAGGGTAAACGGGCTTCAATCTGGAAGGCCATGGAATTCCGGTCTTCCATCCTGAGGAGGTGTTCAAGTTTATACTGAAAATGCCGGGCAATGCTGTGATTAAGATCTTCCGCTTCAAAAAACTCTTTAAATATCAGGCTGTTTTCAATGTTATCATAGAAGAATTCATGGCTGATATGCGGTAAGGTTCTTTTCAGCAGCTTCTTTCTGCGTAATGGTGAAACATTCTGAAAAATGAAGGTATAGAAGGCTTCTTTATCCTGTCGTCGAAGAAGGGCTTTTGCGATCTCACCGCTGAGTTTCAGGTATTGTCTGCGGTGCAGCAGTCCGGTAAAATTAAAACCATGGAAATACTGGTAGCCGGCAAAGCTCTCATCCCCGCCCTGTCCGTCGAGCAAAACGGTGATCCCCTTTTCCCTTGCGAGTTGCATGACACGATACTGGGAATAGAACGAGGGCCCGGTGGTGGGTTCATCATTGGTGTATACAAAACGCTCCAGATCATCGAAAGCAGAAGCTGCATCGGGGAATACCCTGTGGTTTTCAAAAGGATATTCCTGATTGAGTGCATCCACATAGGCCGTTTCATCGAGACTGAAACCGGGAAAAGAAGCAGTGAATGTCCTGAAGTGACTGCCGGGATTCAAATGATGAAACAGTGCACCAATGATGATGGAGGAATCCAGTCCGCCACTCAGGCAGCTGCCAACCGGGACATCACTCCGCATCCTGAGTGTAAGCGAGGAAAGAAAGAGTTCTCTGATGGTTTCCTCTGCCTCCTGCTGTCGATCCATTGGGGCCGGTGTGAGATAATCCAGGGGGTTCCACCATTTGCTGATGCGTACTACACCCTGCGAGATCCGTGCTTTGCAGCCTTTCGGAAGCCTTTTCACCTGCCGCATGAAAGTTTCATCATGTACATCCGTCCGGTTGAAACACAGATAATCAAATATGGCGTGTTCATTCACCTCCGGCCTCCAGCCGGGAAATGCTTTCAACGCCTTGATTTCACTGGCAAACACCAGTACTCCTTCCTTTTCAAAATAGTAAAGCGGTTTAATGCCGAAACGGTCGCGGGCAAAAAAGAGTTCATGAGTAAGGGTGTCGTAAATAGCAAATGCAAACATCCCGTTGAATCGGGAAAGACAGTCCTCCCCCCAGTGTATGAACGATCGCATGAGAACCTCAATATCGGTCCTGGTCCTGAAGGAACAGCCCTGACCCCTGAGCTCATCCCTGAGTTCGATATAATTGTATATCTCACCATTAAAAGTAAGTATATACCGGCCGTCATCACTGATAAACGGCTGGTGTCCGTCACTACTGAGATCGATAATTGACAATCGTTTATGTCCCAGGGAACAGCGGGATCCCGTCCATACCCCTTCGTCATCGGGACCACGGTGCGCCTGTGCTTTATTCATCGCACGGATCAGTGCCTCATCCCCTGCTTCCGCTCCTGAAATCCGGTAAATTCCGCTTATTCCGCACATCGCTGTACATGTTTACAAACCCAGTCTGTCATCAGTAAAGTAACATCCTTTTTATCCCGCATAATGTCCTCCCTCCGGCTTTGCCATTCCTTTTTTGCCGTCCCTGACACAAGGATTTCAACACCCCTCCGGATGGCGCTCTTCATATCTGCCTCAGTGGGCGAATAACTGATTATGCTGCCGTAACGATCTTCAAGTTCTTTGGTATACCCCATGCCAAAGCTGTCAAAATAAATGTTGGGTGTCCCCAGGCATGCTGCCTCCGAAGCCATGGTTGCACCTTCTCCAAACACCAGTGAGGCATGATACATCGCCTGGTGCATCCTGTGCGGAGGAAGCTTCATTTTGTAGGCCTCAAGTTCAGCGGGCAGGGGCGCTTCTGATGAAATGAATACGGTTGCGTGTTTTTCAAAGGCCTTTACGGCTTCCAGCTTCATGGCATACGTAAGACCGCTCTTCCCCCGGTCATGGAAGGCCGCCCAGCCAACAAAACGCATGATCACATAAGGGCTCCCTTCTGAAAGTCCCAGTTCTTTCCAGATTCCCGCATCCGGCCTGAAACGGCTGCTGTGAAGATAAGCCAGCTCATGATAGCCCGGATAAAGCACATGCTTGCTCCCCAGCTGCTTTCTGAAACAATCCGGAGAGTAAATGGCCCTTGCAAACGGCCTGTACATCATGATCTCGAAAACGGAATGCTCTGTGTCGTCAAACACCAATACCGGCCGCCGCATCAGCCATCCTGCCTGGGCTGCCCTGAAAGACGCAATTCCCAGAAGCACATCCGGTTTATGCCTCCTGACCACCATCAGCATCCGCCAGGTCAGAAGAGGCAGGCGCAGAAGCTTCACCAACTTTGAACGCCCATAAGTGCCTATTGAAATAAAAGGAAATTCAAACGCCCTCAGGAGCGTTAGCGCAACGTCTTTTTCACTGGCCGTGATCACCACTTCATCACCTCTCTCCAGGGCATGTAATACCAGGTGCCTGAAGAAATGGACGTGTGCCGGATGATTGATGTCGACCAGTATTTTCATTAAATTCAATCAAAGTATTTATAATATGCAACCTCCGGTATCAGACCCATCCGGATGGCGGCACGAAGGATAAAGCGAAAACGCCTGACCAGATTATAGGAGGTCCGGTAATCCCGAAAACTCTTGTTTGGGGCTTCAATGATTGCCTGCATTTCACTTTCTCCCAGAAGCAGCTTTTTCCTGACATATTCTGTTACCTCATCCTTAACCTCAGGCGGTGAAGCTATTTCAGCCTGAGCATCTTCACGACTGATCCTGCCCATCCTTAAAGGACCAGACAGAGAAACTTTTCTCTTATCAAAACCGAACTTTTTCAGGGTATACCATCCAAAAGCCCAATGGCTGTATATATTTTCATAATGATGCCCGCCATAATATTTCCAGTCCAGGCTTGCTTCAAGCTCCTTCCTGGCAGCGGCCTTGTCATAATCGAAATAGTTGGTGAAGGGAATCACACGGATACGACGGATGAATGTGTTGATGAAAACATCCGTGAGACTGAGATTCGGATAGGTTCTGAGAACCCCCTTTCCGAACTTCCGGTTGACTGATTTCACGTAAGTTCCGTCGATATAACTCCATTCGATCGGAACGATCCCTTCGGTAATAAAGGAGGCACCGCTCAGAATATAGCTGACTTTTTCTTTTTTGGCCAGGCGGTAAAGAGTGCCCATGATGGCCACATCAGTGGGGACTTCCACACAGGGTACGGAGGCTTTCAGGAAGGCCACCTGCAGTTCCCTGAACTCTTCCCAGTTGACAACATATGTGAACAGGTCAACACCCAGCTTTTTCACCGCGTGATGTATGTTGGATACTGATATTTCTGTACTCCAGCCATTATCAAAGAATACGGCCAGAGGCCTCAATCCCGCTTCACATGCCCGCTTGAGCGTGTATGTGCTGTCGGTCCCCCCGCTGATACCGACAATACAATCATAGCGTTTACCGTATCCTTTTCTCTTGATTTCACTTAGCAGATGATCAAGCCTTCGAGCTCGCTCATTCTCATCCTGTGGATAGGAGGTCAGTAAAAGGTCGTGTTTCCTGCAGTAATTGCACACCCCCTCATCGTCAAACACCACTGAGGCGGCTGTTTCGTCCATCAGGCATCTTTTGCACACCCTCATGAGCGGAGCATTTATTTATATAACCTTTCATTATCCTGAATATCCATCCACATGGCAAAGAGCAGCGACTGCAGACTGCTGATCACAAGGAATATAAATGCCAGTATGGTGATGGGATTGGCCGCCTGTCCGCTGAATACCAGACGCAGGATCTTGATCGCATAAGGAACAGCTAAGATCCCCAGTACAAAGCCCATGTGGTATAGTATAAACAACGGATGGAAATCCCTGAAAAGGTACTTACCATAAAGTCTTCTGAAGAAAGAAACGAACAGCAGCCAGGAAATCCTCGGAATCACCTTGAAAATCCTCATTTTCGAGCGCTCTCCCACAAAATACACCGGCTTGATCTCTACTTCGCGCAGGGTGCAGAATGCAATGTTCAGCTTCACCAGCATATCATTGGGCATACCGTAACGCTTGTAAATCCTGAAAAGCGCAATGGCGTTCAGGGCCTTGTTTGAAATGGCGGTGTACCCGGTCTGCGTGTCACTCACGTGCCAGTAACCTGATGCCAGTTTGGTCAGAATGGACAAGACTGAATTTCCGAAAAAGCGCGTTCGCGGAATAGCGACCCAGGCACTGCGGTGAATCAGGCGGTTTCCTTTCACATAATCAATGTCTTCCTGAACCACCGGCATGCAGATCGATTCCAGTTCATCGGGATCCATTTGCCCGTCGCCCGCCATCACCGCCGTGCAATCAATACCGTGATCCTTGCACCATTTGTATCCCGTGGCAATACTTGCTCCCACGCCACCGTTCTTCAGGTGGCGGATCAGGATGAGCCGGTCGTTCACAGGATCAGTATTCACCAACTGCGATGGGGTAAACCGCTTTTTCTCTTCCTCGTTCTGCTGCTGCAGCAACATTTTGGCCCGGTTATACTTCAGGTCTGTATCCCGGTAACGGAAGGCCTCTATCGCCATGCCTTTCCCGATACGGGGGATCATCCCCTGCACGACCTCCGCGGTACGGTCACGCGATAAGTCGTCCACGATGATGATGCGGTCCACAAATGCCGGCATCCCTTCGATCACCATGCCGATCTGCTGCTCCTCGTTGTAAGCGGGGACGACCACTGCTATGGTCTTCTGGTTTAACATACTGTAGTTCTTTGGGTGAACTGCCTGAAACTGCGAAATTAGCCTAAAAATAAGTAATTTTGATGATTCACTTCAATTTTGTTTATGGGTAAAGCAGCAGATGAATTCAACCGCTACCGGGCAGCGATGAACGAACGTATACTCGCCGGCGACAACCTTGTCATCAAAAGAATCTATAACATCGACACGAACGCCTATGCAGAAGGGGCACTTCCTGTTAAAACCAAGGAAATGCTTGGTCTGGTCAGCTCCATGGTGCTCAGGTGCGACGATTGCATTAAGTACCACCTCATCAAATGCCATGAGAACGGGCTCAGCCGGCAGGAGCTTTTCGAGATATTTGCGATTGCCAACCTCGTGGGTGGAACGATCGTCATTCCCCATACACGACGTGCACTTGAATTCTGGGACGAACTGAACGAAGCCTGAAACCGGGAAAAGAATAACCATGAAGTGCTGTCGGCTGCTGTTCCTTCTTGCCTTTGCCGGTCTCCTGGCCGTAAAGCCCCTGTATGCTCAGGATCTCACCAAGGTTATGGGAACGGTGATCGACAAAAAAAGCAAACAGCCCATTCCTTTTGTTAACGTGTTTTTCAGAAATTCCTCCGCGGCGGTCACCACCGACTTCGAGGGACGTTTCTCGCTGGAAACCAAAACGCCCGGCGACAGCCTGATCGCCCAGGTCATGGGCTATCGGCCGGAACGTAAACCAGTGGTGAAATACAAATTCCAGTACATCGATTTCGAACTGGAACCCCTGAGTTATGAGCTCACCGAAGTGGTGATCCTTCCGGGCATCAACCCCGCCGAGATCCTGCTGAAAAAAGTGATAGAAAACAAACCCCTGAACGATAAAAACTCATATGATGCGTATGAATACGAAGCGTATACAAAGGTGCAGGTAGACGCCAATAATTTCACTGAAAAGCTCAAGGACAGGCGGATCATGAAGCCCTTTCGTTTCATCTTCGAAAATGTCGACACCTCCATCATTAACGGCAAGGCATATCTCCCGGTTTTCTTTACTGAAACCATGTCGGAGGTGTATTTCAGAAAAGAACCCAAAACCTCGAGGGAGATCATCAAAGCCAGCAAAATATCAGGCATGGACAATGCCAGCATGTCGCAACTGCTGGGAAACAGCTATATGCAGGTTAACCTGTACGACAACTACATGGAGTTTTTTGAGAAGAACTTCATCAGTCCCATCGCTAATTTCGGTCTGGCCTATTACAAGTATTACCTCACCGATTCTCTCATGCTGGATGGCGACTGGTGCTACAAATTACAATTCAGGCCGCGCCGCAGCCAGGAGCTGACCTTCACCGGGACCCTCTGGATTGCCGACAGTTCTTTCGCACTGAAACGGGTCGACATACGCATGATCGGTGATGCAAACATCAATCTCATCAATGAAATTGTGATCTACCAGGAATTTCAGAAAACTGACCGGCAGCGCTACATGCCGGTTGTTGATAATCTGGTAGCTGATGTGAATGTGACCGAAAACAGTCAGTGGACGATCGGATTTTACATACACCGCAATTCTTCATTCAGGAACATTCGGGTGAATGAACCAAGGTCAACCCAGTTTTACAACATCCCGCAGGACATCGTGGTGGAAGACAGCGCGTCATTGAAGAGCGAGCAGTGGTGGAACCAGGCAAGGCACGACAGTCTGAGCCGGGAACAGCTCAATATTTACCGTCTGGTCGATACCATACAAAAGGTTCCGGCTTTCAGGACCTACAAGGAAATCGGCACTATACTGATGACCGGATATAAGCGCTGGGGGCCTGTGGAGATCGGCCCGTGGTTATCGATATACAGCTTCAACAAGGTGGAGGGCAGCCGGTTCCGCATTGGTGGACGTACCAGCAAGGAATTCAGTAAAAAGCTGCTTATTAACGCCCATGTGGCATACGGCACGCGCGATGAAGTATTCAAATGGAACGCGGACTTCTGGTATCGTTTCAAAAAGGATCCTAATTCCGGTTTCGGGATGAGTTACACATACGACATCGAGCAGCTGGGTGAAAGTCAGAATGCTTTCCGCACTGACTATCTCATCGGATCAATCATCCGTCGCAATCCCCAGGACAAGCTCACCATGGTGAAGCAGGTACAGGCATTTTACGATCATGAATGGTTCTATGGTCTTTCAAACCGCTTGTATATCACCCGCCGGGTGATCTTCCCTATGGGGTCAACCACTTTCAGGTACATCGACAACGATCAGGAATTCAGCAAAGGAAAGATTGTGACCAGTGAGATCCGGCTGAATACCCGTTTTGCATTTAGCGAGAAAATGCTTAACGGGGAATTCGAACGCATCAGTATCGGCAGCCGCTACCCGGTGCTTGAAGTGGGATATGGCTATGGAGCAAAAGGTTTGTGGAACAGTGATTATGAGTACCATAAACTTCAGCTTGGATTACGGCAATGGTTTAATGTCGGGGGATTAGGATGGTCGAAATACATTATCGAAGGCGGCAAAATCTGGGGAAAACTTCCCTACTCCCTGCTGAAGCTCCACGAAGCCAACGAAACATGGTCATTCGACGAATACGCAGCCAGCACGATGAATTATTATGAATTCGTGAGCGATGAATACCTGCACCTGTACTATACCCATCATTTCGATGGACTTTTTTTCAACCGTATCCCCCTGCTGCGTAAACTCCGCTGGCGCGAGGTCATTCACGGAAGATGCATACTGGGTAAAATGAGCAAAGAAAACATGGCCTTCAACATTCTCCCGGAGAACACCTTCACCCTCGACAAGCCCTTTTACGAGGCGGGTTTCGGAATCGAAAATATCTTCACTGTTCTGCGTTTCGATGCCATCTGGCGTTTATCGCATCTTGATCATCCTAACATTTCAAAGTTTACGCTGATGTTCTCTGTTCGCTTTAATTTCTAAAAGTAAGCTTCCAATCTGTAATGAAATTAACCAATATTCTCTGGAAAAAAACCGAGACTCCCACCTGATTCCCTGTATTCTATCAAACTGATAGAGGGTGCAGGTAGTTCATTCAAATACGATCTTCCCCTTGTTAACTTTCTTCCCATTGCTCAGCGTGGCGATGTAAACACCTGTGGCCTGAGCTTCGATATCAAGAAGAATCTCATTCAAACACAATCTTTCCCGTATACACCTTTTTCCCGTTGCTCAGGGTCGCCGTATAAACCCCTTTGGCTTCAGCTTCCAGATTTAGTAAGATGTTATTATCGTGCATGCTGAGCTCCTGCTGTTGTATTATTAAGCCCTGCAGGTTATAGATGGTGAGTAATAGTTTTGATTCATTTATGAATTCATCCGGTACTGTAATGTTGCATTTGCCTGTGGTGGGGTTTGCATAAATAATTAAATTTTTATTTGCACTTTTATTAGGCAAACTCATTCCAGTAATTGCATCAATTTTTGTCAGGAAAATATCCGTGTAACCCTTATTTATCAGATTAATACTGTCAAAGTTTGTATTGCATGTATATGTACCAGTAATAACGCAACTTCCTAATACATTGGTACTGATTGCATATCCGACCGCGTTTGCAATATTTCTTATTCCTAAGCAATTTCCGCTATTATCATAATGTGCAACAAACATATCCTTAGTTGAAATTGCGCTAACTACATTGCTACCAAAAATTGCTGTACCCGAAAAACTTCCGGTAACATAAACGCCATTGCTACCATCAGAAATAACGTCCTTTCCCTCTGCTGCGCCACTACAATTTAATGATTTTACCCAAACACAATTACCTAATGAATCATATTTAGCCAAAAACATATCACCCTGTGGTGAGCCGGATATTATTGGATACCCTCCAAAAGTAGCAGGTCCATTGAAGTAACCTGTCACAAAGCAATTGCCTGCACTATCCGAACATATTGAATTAGCCAGATCATAGCTTGGTCCTCCGGCTTGCTTAAGCCATATCAAATTCCCATTCATATCAAATTTTGCAACAAAAACATCTTCATAACCTATACTGTTATTAATTAACATATTCCCGCTTATAGTCAAAGAATCTCCAAACCATCCCGTCATATATATTTGTGCCCCGTTATTAATAATTTTAAGCGCTTGTGCGGTCCCGCTGGTTGATTGTCTTGCCCATAAACAGTTACCATTATCATCGTATTTGGCAAGAAATATTTTGTCTTTTAGAGCACCACCGTTATTGAACAAATCAATGGTTCCGAAATTAGCTGTCGGACTGGTAAATCCACCGCATACCAACACACTTTGATTATCAAATAAACAAACTCTGCCAGCGTAATCCTTGTTATTTCCCCCCATTTTTTCTACCCACATGCATTTGCCGCTATCGTTGTATTTGGCAATAAAAGCGTCCTCATAGCCATAGCTAATAATTCCTATAGTATCAAATGTTGCCGAAGAATAAAACCTTCCTGCAATAAAAATATCGCCATTATTGTTTTCAACTATGCACCCTGAAGCATCACCACCGACAGGATCATTACCTCCCGCATTTTTTGCCCAAATAATGTTTCCGGCAGGATTTGTTTTACAGAGAAAAACATCTCCAAAACCACTAGCAGATAAGGTAATTGTATCAAAAGTGGCCATCACTGATCTGAAACCTCCGGTTATATAATTATTGCCGATGTCATTAGTGAACACTGAATTTACCCCATCAAACGAAGATCCACCAAATCCTTTCGCCCATTGGAAGTTTTGCGAATATGTTAATTGTAAATTTAGTACAATTAAACTTGCTAAAAGAACTATATATTTTTTCATTTGCCTTATTGTTATTGGAAAATAATCATTTTTGTTTTAATAATATCATCGGTATAGACTTTCAAAAAATAAATACCACGGCCAAATTTTGACAGATCAAACTCAGCGGTAAACTCAACCACTTTTCTTTTTAAAAGCTTATTGCCTAATATATCCGAAATTTCCGCAGTACAATTCAGATTGTTATTGCTGTTAATAGTAAGCGTAACTTTTCCATCGGTCGGATTGGGAAAGACATTGAATGAAAATGTTTCATTAACCGAAAATTTCAATTCAATTTCTTTGCTTTCAGCATCATCAGTAATTTGGTTATTGTCAATAGAAGGGTTCACCATTTTATTCGGGACATTGCTACAATCAGGAAAAGTTTCAGCACAATAAATATGAACCTCGCTTCCAGAAGATGCATCAAAACCTGATAATAAATGAACTTCATGACGTGCGCGGAAATCTGCCTTACCCCCTGAATTTACAGTAATATTCTCCGTTGTCAATGAGTTCCAACCTTCAAAAACGACATCTTGACCATTATTAATGGTCTTATTCTCAATACTCTCATCAAAAAACATACGATTAAAACCTAAGGTATATGATGAGCAAGTACATGGAAACCAACAATCTTCAATACTTGCGCCAATATGTGAAATTTTAATGTAACTAAAAGTTCCAGCCAAATAGTCTTTGGGCGATTTAATAGAAAAAACACCAGATGAGTTCGAAAATGTATGTATGATATAATTCCATCTATTTGGATCAGTTCCACTAATATCCGTCCATCCGTACACAAATGCATCCTGCACCCGATCATTGTTTGCATCGTCAACAATCGCTGCAATTGTATTATAATTGGTGTTAAAAGGATTGTAATAATCCGTGGGCATTTGTCCAGCGTTGGCATCAATAGCGGGGGGCTGGCCATAAGCATCCAGATAGTTGTCAAATTCTTCCACCACTGGTTTTTTCAAAGCGGCATATACTGAGACGTCGGTATCGCCGTGCCTGAGTAGTGCAATATTGTTTCCATTAACATCAGGGTTCGTAAATGGATTGGCTCCCCACCCTTCCTGAAAGGCCCACCATGTAAGTCCCGCTCCGCCACAATTACGAACCATTTCAAGAATATCATGCGCGTAATTTTTCTGGGTGTAAATTGTACCGGGCAAGGGGATTTCAAGTTCGCCGTCAACCAGTGGAAAATGCTGAACACCAGCATCCCAGCCAGGGTGCGCTAAATCTCCCTCCATTTTTAATTCATCATCCGTTGCACCAAAACCTGTTTCACCGATAAACCAAGGCATAGGACTGTTGTTTTTTAGCCAATATATTTGCCCGAGAACTCTCGATACGGCAGCATCAGAATTAGTCTCATAGTCCTGATGATACGGATAAAAATGCGGGCTCCAGAAATCAATTTTCATCACTCCCGGGTCCCATTCCATTACATCCCCTATACTTAACCCTCCAACTGAAACCAAATGATCAGGGTCATTACTCTTAAGGACATCGTACATTTCCTTTATTTTATTGCAAACTTCTTCCTTTGTATATCCTGAATTCATCTCGTTGCCGGGTTCTTCAACAATATTATAGGCAAGTAGCGTATGTTGCAGGTTGTCGGGCAATTCTGTGTATATATAGTGTGCAAGCAGTGCCATATAGTTCTTGTAACTTTCTATATAATCGTCATCAGCAACATGCATATAGCC